>NZ_JBPFDM010000003.1:143198-419758 GCF_059414945.1 Arthrobacter sp. SAFR-179 | reverse complement strand
ACCACAGCGCGGAACGGCCAGTACCAACTCTGCCAGCCAGTCCCAGACCAGCCACTCCAATCCTCACAGTCGTTTTGACCCTTCAAAACGACACTTAGCGCTACCTAGTTGGGAGGGGAGGGTCAGTCGAGGCGGCGCTGGCGGGTTTCGGGGGAGAAGAACGCCATCCACAGGACAGACGCCAGCACCAGGGCTCCCGCCAGCGCAAACGACGTGGCCAGCCCGAGCTCGGGCCAGAAGTAGTTCGCGAAGATCAGCGGGCCAAAGCCGGCGCCGAGGCGGGAGAACGTGGACGCCCAGCCAAACCCGGTGCCGCGCAGCTCGGTGGGATACAGCTCGGAGACATAGGCGTAGAGCACGGGGATGGCCACCTGCACCACGAACCCGAACACCAGCAGCCAGAACACCGCGGCCGTGGGGATGTCCACCACGAACGCCACGATCACCAGGGTCAGCGCGGACAGCGGACCGGTGACGGCCAGGATCCACTTCCGCCCAACGCGCTCCACCAGGAGTGCCGCCACCATCACGCCGAGGAATCCGACGGCGGCCATGGAGGCTGTGGTGACGAACGCCTTGTACTCTGCGAACCCTGCGCCGATGAGGATGCGGGGCATCCACGTCAGGGACAGGTAGTACACCAGCAGGATGCTGAAGAACAGGGACCAGGCGGCAGCGGTGATTTTCCAGTTGAACTGCCAGACCGACCGCAGCTGCGTCCACGCGCTGCCGGCGGAGAGCCGCGGGACGTCCCTGGCATCGGGCAGGCTGTAGGCACGGGGTTCTGCCCCGGTGGCCTCCACCAGGCCGTCAATAATTCGCGCCGCTTCTTCGCGCCGGCCCTTACGGATGAGGAACAGCGGGGACTCGGGCACGCTGCGCCGGACCCAGAAGACCAGCAGGGCGGGCAGAACCATCACCAGCATGGTTAGGCGCCAGTCACCGTAAAGGGCCACCAGCCCGGCGGAGACAAACCCTGCCAGGGCAGCGCCGATGGGCCACCAGCCATCCATGGCCGTCAGCACTTTGCCGCGCTGTTTCCGGGGCGTGAACTCACCCACCAGGGCGTAGTCCACAGGAATGCAGCCGCCCAGGCCGAACCCTGCCATGAACCGGAAAATGCAGAACCAGGCGAAGTCGGGGGCGAACGCTCCGAACACGGTGAACACGGAGAACAGCAGGAGGGTGGCCGTGAAGGCCTTCTTGCGTCCCACGGTGTCCGCGATGGTTCCCCAGATGAAGGCGCCCAGCGCCATGCCGATCAGGTTGGCAGTGCCCACCCAGGCGGCGTCCCCTGCGGAGAGCGACCAGTGCTTGGACAGCAGTGGAATCAGGATGCCGTTCAGGGTCACATCCCAGGCATCGAACATGAAGCCGAGGCCCCCGATCAGGAAGATCCTGCCCTGGACTTTCCATCGCCAGGGCAGTTCCTGGACCACCTGTTCGCCGCTGGGCACAGTGGTGTAAGTATTCATCGCCGCCTCCTGTCCAAAACTCTAGCCCGGCCCCACCCCGTTCACACTCCGGCGGCCGCGCCGGGCAACCGCGCCCTTCGCGATAAACTGGCCCTATCCCCACCAACCGCGGCCCTGTACCGCGAGATAAGACGGAGACATTTGTGAGCTTCACGCAGCATGAGCGCGTATCCATAGACCGTGTACCCATCCGCCGGGCCCTGATCTCGGTTTACGACAAAACCGGTCTGGAGGAGCTCGCCCAGGGCCTGCACGCAGCGGGCGTGAAGCTCGTCTCCACCGGGTCCACGGCCAAGAAGATCGCCGCCGCGGGCATCCCCGTGCAGGAGGTGGAAGAGGTCACCGGTTCACCCGAGATGCTGGACGGCCGCGTCAAGACACTGCACCCGCGCGTGCACGGCGGCATCCTGGCGGACCGGCGCGTCCCGGCCCATATGGAAACCCTCGCCAGTATGGACATCGAGGCCTTCGACCTGGTGGTGGTGAACCTCTACCCGTTCGTGGAGACCGTCAAGTCCGGTGCCGCGCAGGACGACGTCGTGGAGCAGATCGACATCGGAGGCCCCGCTATGGTGCGGTCGGCCGCCAAGAACCACGCCGCCGTCGCTATCGTGGTGGACCCGTCCTTCTACGGCCAGGTAGTGGAAGCTGCCGCCGCCGGCGGCTTCGACCTGAAGACCCGCCGGCGCCTTGCCGCCAGGGCCTTCGCGCACACCGCTGCCTACGACAATGCCGTGGCCACCTGGACTGCCAGCCAGTTCCTGGATGAGGACGGCGACGGCGTCATCGACTGGCCTGCGTACGCCGGCCTGTCCCTGGAACGCTCCGAGGTGCTGCGCTACGGCGAGAACCCGCACCAGCAGGCTGCGCTGTATGTGGACAAGGCCGCCCCGGTGGGCATCGCGCAGGCGGACCAGTTGCACGGCAAGGCCATGAGCTACAACAACTTCGTGGACGCGGACGCCGCCCTGCGCGCCGCCTACGACTTCAACGAACCCGCCGTCGCCATCATCAAGCACGCCAACCCCTGCGGTGTGGCGGTGGGCTCCAAGGATGCCGCGGACCCCATCGCCGATGCCCACGCCAAGGCGCACGCCTGCGATCCGGTCTCCGCGTTCGGTGGCGTCATCGCCGCGAACCGCACCGTCACTGCCGGCATGGCCAACACCGTCAAGGACATCTTCACCGAGGTTGTCATCGCTCCCGGCTTTGAACCGGAAGCCGTGGAGATCCTGTCCAAGAAGAAGAACATCCGTCTGCTCGCCCTGCCCGAGGGCTACGGCCGCTACCCCACGGAGTTCCGCCAGGTTTCCGGCGGCATGCTGGTCCAGGTTGCTGACAAGGTGGACGCCGACGGCGACAACCCCGCCAACTGGACCCTCGCCGCCGGCGAAGCCGCTGACGAGAAGACCCTCGCGGACCTCGCCTTCGCCTGGACCGCCTGCCGGGCCGCCAAGTCCAACGCCATCCTCCTCGCGGAGAACGGCGCGGCGGTGGGTATCGGCATGGGCCAGGTCAACCGCCTGGATTCGTGCCGGCTGGCCGTGGAGCGGGCCAACACGCTGGGCGTCACGGTGGAGTCCGACGTCGAAGGTGCCGGCGGTGCCTCCAACGCCAGCGGTGCCGGCGCACCGCAGCGGGCCCGCGGCGCCGTGGCCGCCTCTGACGCGTTCTTCCCGTTTGCCGACGGCCTGCAGATCCTGATCGACGCCGGCGTGCGCGCCGTGGTCCAGCCCGGCGGATCCGTCCGCGACGAAGAAGTGATCGCGGCAGCCAACGCGGCCGGCATCACCATGTACTTCACCGGAGCGCGGCACTTCTTCCACTAAGCCCCACCCACCCATCAATTGCTCCCCACCAGCTCCCTAGCCTCGCAAGCTCGGCCAGGGAACCCTGCCGGTGTGGGCCCACGTAGCTGTCGTTTTCACGCCGGATATCGACAGTTGCGGAGCAATCGATGAAGTAGAACCGACGACGGCGCCCGCCCCCTTCGAAAGGGAGCGGGCGCCGTCGTCGTTGTGCCGTTAGTCCTGGTCACCTGGAGGCGGGCCGGGCTCCGGAAGTTGAATCTCCCGGGGCTTTGCCTCTGCCATCCGCTGCTTGGTCCAGTACTCGAGGACTTCCTCGTGGGTCTGGCTCAGGTCCACGTGGCTGACAGGGTCCTCGTCGCGGTGAGGTTCCTTAGGATTTTGCTGCACTGGCGTAGGTGGACTGGATGACGGAGCCCCAGTACGGGCCGTACATCACGGCGGAACGGTTGTAGCCGTAGCTGTTGATGGAGTTCTGGATGCCGGCAGCCCCGGTGGAGGAGCTCGTCTGGATGAACCACGGGCCGCCTGAGGAGCCGCCCGTCATGTCGCAGGGGATGCCCTGGGTGTTGAACTGCGGGTTGTTGGGATCGTTGCTTGCCTTGCCGGTGCAGCTCTTCAGGGTCTCGCCGTTGAAAGGTGCAGCCGCCGGGTAGCCGTAGGACTTGTAGGTCAAGCCGCGGGCCTGGTTGAAGGCCACGCCGGACCCACCCACGACCGACGTCAGGGTTTGGTTTTGTGCGTTCCGGTTGACCACGGCAAAGCCGGTGTCGTAGGTCATGTCACCGGCCGAGACCCACTGGCTCGGCGCGTATAGGGCCCGCGCGGACCACTTGCCGTAGGGTGTTGCGCCGTTCTCATAGGCGGGCGCAAAGATGAAGTTGGTGGCGTACGCGCCGGGGCCTTCATTCACGCAGTGTCCTGCGGTGGCCACTGTGCTGCCGTTGGTGGAGGAGACGGCGTTGCCGGAGCACACGTAGTTTGCCCCGCCCAGGGTGAAGAAGACTTTGCCGATGTGGCTGACCGGCTGCTCGCTCTGGGCCGTGGCGGTTGTGGTCGTGCCCTTGGTGCCCTTGGTGGAGGACGGCTTGCCTTTCTCCACGATGGCGGCGCTGGAGCGGTTGCCGCGTTCCAGTGCCTTGCCGGCCAGGGTGTCGCCGGGGAGGGCGCTCTGCATCCGCTCCGGCGTCCAGTAGTCAGCGGCGCCGGCGGCGTTGAGGACAGCACTGGTGACGGACGGGTTCTTGGTGTCGTCCGACGCTCCAGGTGCAGCCGTGGCAGCACCTGCGCCGGTGAGAGCCAGAACGGTGGCGGCGGAGAGGCTCAGGAGGGCGGTAGCCAGAGACCTGGTGCTTGTCATTGTTGTCCTGTCTGAACGGGGAAAAGGCCTGGAAAAGCCGAGTGTGACCCTGCGAATTTATCCCCTTCATGACAGTTTTGTAAATAGTAGTGACGTATCATGTATGGCCGCCCCGCTGCTGGAAGCGGCCAACCCGGACGGACGCCCTGGTGAGCAGTGCACGCAGGTTCCTGCCGCCGTCGTACGTTCTCCATCGCTGTAATCCTGCCCATCGCAGGGGTAACGCTGGGACTCCGGTACGGTTCAAACCGGCCTCCTCGGGTAAGTTGTACATGGTGAAATAGACCGAATTTTTCACAACCAAGCCGACCCACAGGGAGACGCCCGCGCATGTCCAAGATTATCTACACCCACACCGACGAAGCGCCGATGCTGGCTACCTATTCGTTCCTGCCAATCATCGAGGCGTTCGCTTCGACAGCAGGTGTGGAGGTGGAGACCCGCGACATTTCGCTCGCCGGCCGCATCATTGCCCAGTTCGGTGATTACCTGACCCCCGAGCAGCAGATCGGCGACGCCCTTGCTGAACTCGGTGAGCTGGCGAAGACGCCTGAAGCCAACATCATCAAGCTGCCCAACATCAGTGCTTCCATCCCGCAGCTGAAGGCGGCCATCGCCGAACTCCAGGGCCAGGGCTACGCGCTGCCGGATTACCCGGACAACCCTTCCTCTGATGAGGAAACCGCCGTCCGCTCGCGCTATGACAAGATCAAGGGCTCGGCCGTGAACCCGGTCCTGCGCGAAGGCAACTCGGACCGGCGTGCGCCGCTGTCCGTCAAGAACTACGCGCGCCAGAACCCGCACTCCATGGGTGCCTGGACCGCTGACTCCAAGACCAACGTGGCCACCATGGGCCAGGACGACTTCCGCTCCAACGAGAAGTCCGTCATCATCGAGTCCGAGGGCACCATCGCCATCCAGCTGGTCCGCGAAGACGGCTCCGTGAAGGTCCTGAAGAAGGCCTTCCGCGTCCTGGCCGGCGAGGTCATCGACGGCACCGTGATGCGCGCCGCCGCCCTGGACGAATTCCTGAAGGCCCAGGTTGCCCGCGCCAAGGAAGAAGGCGTGCTGTTCTCCGCGCACCTGAAGGCCACCATGATGAAGGTGTCGGACCCCATCATCTTCGGCCACGTGGTCAAGGCCTACTTCGCCGAACTCTTCGACACCTACGGCAAGCAGCTCTCGGCCGCGGGCATCAGCCCTAACAACGGCCTTGCCGCCATCCTCAGCAGCCTCGAGGACCTGCCCGAGGACGTCCGCGACGGCGTCCAGAACCTCATCAAGAAGGGCCTGGACGACGGTCCCGCCCTGGCCATGGTGGACTCGGACAAGGGCATCACCACCCTGAACGTCCCCAGCGACGTCATCGTGGACGCCTCCATGCCTGCCATGATCCGCAGCTCCGGCCACATGTGGGGCCCGGACGGCAAGGAAGCGGACACCCTGGCGGTCCTGCCGGACAGCTCCTACGCCGGCATCTACCAGGTGGTTATCGATGACTGCCGCGCCAACGGTGCCTACGACCCCACCACCATGGGCACCGTGCCGAACGTTGGCCTCATGGCGCAGGCAGCCGAGGAGTACGGCAGCCACGACAAGACCTTCGAGATCCAGGAAGCCGGCAAGGTCCAGATCGTGGACGGCGCAGGCAACGTCCTGATCGAGCACGAGGTGGCCGAAGGCGACATCTGGCGCGCCTGCCAGACCAAGGACGCCCCCATCCGCGACTGGGTCAAGCTGGCCGTCACCCGCGCCCGCGCCTCCCAGACCCCGGCCGTGTTCTGGCTGGACGAGGAACGCGCCCACGACGCCAACCTCATCGCCAAGGTCAACGAGTACCTGAAGGACCACGACACCGAGGGCCTGGACATCCAGATCATGTCCCCGGTCAAGGCCATCGCCTTCACTCTCGAGCGCATCCGCAAGGGCGAGGACACCATCTCCGTCACCGGCAACGTGCTCCGCGACTACCTCACGGACCTGTTCCCCATCCTGGAACTGGGCACCAGCGCCAAGATGCTCTCGGTTGTTCCGCTGATGAACGGCGGTGGACTCTTCGAGACCGGTGCCGGCGGTTCCGCCCCGAAGCACGTCCAGCAGCTGCTCAAGGAAAACCACCTCCGCTGGGACAGCCTGGGTGAGTTCCTGGCGCTGGCCGTCAGCTTCGAACACCTGGCCACCACCACGGGCAACGCCCGCGCACAGGTCCTGGCCGACACCCTGGACCGCGCCACCGGCACGTTCCTGCTGGACAACAAGTCCCCGAGCCGCCGCGTGGGCGAGCTGGACAACCGTGGCAGCCACTACTTCCTGGCCCGCTACTGGGCGGAGGAGCTGGCCAAGCAGACGGACGACGCCGACCTGGCCGCCGCATTCAGTTCCGTCGCCAATGAGCTTTCCGCCAAGGAGGAAACGATCGTGGGCGAGCTGGCCAAGGTCCAGGGCTCACCCGTGGACATCGGCGGCTACTACCGCCCGGAGGACGCCAAGGCTTCGGCCGTGATGCGTCCTTCCGCAACCCTTAACGAGGTCATCGCCAGCCTGGCGTAAGGCCGGCCGCTGCTGCGGCAGCTGCGAAAAAGAGGCGGTGCTCCGGATTACTCCGGAGCACCGCCTCTTTTTTATGCGCTCTGTGCTGGGGCTAGTCCTTGCCCTTGCCCTTGTCGCCGTTGTTGTTCTTGCCGGCGTCGGCACCGTTTCCACCCGCATTGCCTTGGGCCGGCGCGGGCGCCGGCGCGGGGGCTGGCTGGGGTGCGGGCACCTCGGCGCTGGGGGAGGGACTTTGAGCTGCCTGGCCGGCGGCGGTCCGGGCATCTTCGGCGGCCTTGGCTGCCGCCTGCTGCGCGTCGATGGCTTCCTTGAGGTCTGCACGGACAGCAGTGGCCACGGTGGTGATGCTCCGGCGCCGCTCCTCGGACACCTGGCCCTTTGCCTGAAGCGCCGAGAGGTCCGCTTCAAGACCCTCCAGCGCCGTCAGCGCCGACGTCGGATCATTTTGGGACGACGCCTGGGTCACTTCCAGCACCCGCGCCTGGAGTTGTGCAGCGGCCTCGCGCTTAAGCCCGCTCCCTGGTCCGGCGCACGCGCTGAGCAAACCCGCCGCCAGGAGGGCCGCCGAGCAGGCCAGGAACATCCGGCCGCGCATGGCATACCGCAAGGTCACGGCTCAACACTCTTCTGGAGTTCCTGCAGATGGTCGCCCAGCACGCCGGACACCGTGGGGTAGGGGACGACGTCGGCTGGCGGGGCGGAGAGGCTCATCATCACCGCAGCGGCGGCGGCAGCAACCACCAGGAGACCGAGCACGACGGCCAGCCAGATCCGTTGGGACCGGGACAGGCGGGATTTGCGGGGAGCCTTGCCGGCGGACGGGACGGCTCCGGAAGTTGCCGCTCCGGAACCAGATGGCGGGGCGGCTGGCTGGCCGCCGGGTGCAGGCTCTTCAGCCTCCGCGGCTGCTGCGGCCTCGCGTACCTCTTCCACCGATTCTTCAGCAGTGATGGAGGGCGGGTGAAAGGGCATGGCCGGCAGCACACGTGTGGTTTCCGGTGCCAGCTCTCCGGGCGTTGAGGCCGGCGACACCAGGGCCTGGCGCAGCGCCGTCTCGATGTCAGCGGCCGCCGGCCGTTCCAGTGGCTCGATGGCAGTCATGGAACGGATGAGGTCGGCCCATTCCGCGGGAACGTCGTCGGGGATCTCCGGGGCGCGGTGCAGCCGGGCAACGGCGGATTCCACCGCACTGCCGGGATACTCCACGGTGCCCTTGATGCACTCCAGCAGCACCAGACCCAGGGAGTAGATGTCCGTGGCTGAAGACAGGGGTTTGCCGAGGGCCTGCTCGGGACTGAGATAGGCAGCAGTGCCCACCATGGTGCCGGTGGCCGTGAGGCGGGTGGAATCCACGATCCTGGCGATGCCGAAGTCCGTGAGCTTGGGCCGCAGCGGCTCGCCCGGGCGGATCTGGACCAGGAGGATGTTCCCCGGTTTGATGTCGCGGTGGATGATGCCCAGGCCGTGCACATATGCCAGTGCGTCGGCGACGCCGGCGCCGATGACGGACAGCTCCTCCAGCGGCACCCTGCTGTGCCGGATGCGGCTGCGCAGGTCCTGGCCCTCGACGAGTTCCATGGTCAGGAAGGGGCGGGGCTCGTCCGGAATACGGTCATCGATTCCGGCATCGAAGAGCGTCACGAGGCCCGGATGGTTCAGGGTGGCAAGGAGCTGGATTTCGGCTTCCTGCCGCTTGAGCTCTTCCGCATCCGGTGCCTGCGGGGCGAAGAGTTTCAACGCCACGTCACGGCCCAGTTTTTCATCGCGGGCGCAGTACACCGATGACATTCCACCGCGGCCTACAACTTCGCCCAAACGGTAGCGACCGCCGACAACTTCATTCTTGATGGAGCTAGGCGATTCCGCCACCATGACCGTTCCTCCCGGTGCTCTGCGGCACTGTCGTACCTCAAATTATACGGGGGGACCGGTTAAACCAACGATTGAACTAGCCTTTCGCCTGGCGCACGCCGACGGCCCGGCGGCGATTTCAACCACCTTCGCCGCCGGACCATCGGCTACAAGGACATGTGTGCTGAAGACATGTTTGTACTGTTTGCTTGGTTTCTTGTGTCGGGTCCTCCTTTCGTCAGCCCGCTGAATGCTGCCGCTTCAGGCGCGTATACGGGCGGTTTCCGCTATTGCCTTGATGTTCTAGGAGACCTTGCGCTTGCGGAGCATCAGGAGTCCGCCTGCCAGGAGCAGCAGGGCCAGGGGAACCAGCGATCCGTCCCAGCCGGTTTTGGCCAGTCCGGTGTGGGCAGAACTGGTGTTGGCAAGGGCGTTGCTTCCGCTGGCCGGAGTGCTGCGGGGCGCCGTAACCGTGGCGATGGCTCCGCTTACCGCGGTGGAACCTGCCGGGGCCGCCGTGAAGTTGCCGCTGCCTGCGGTGCCGTCGTTGCCGTTTGCGAAATCATCGCCGGTAGTGGCGCCGCCGTTGCCGGCAGGGTCACCTGAACCCGGGGTACCGGTACCTGGGGCACTCGTTCCCGGATCAAGCGTGCCGGTGTCCCCGCTGGTGCCGTCTCCCGGATTGGCGGTTCCCGGGTCAGTGGTGCCGGGTGCGTTCGTGCCCGGGGTGCCGGTGCTGCTGTCACTACCGAGTCCGATACCCAGGTCCACAACAGCATCCAATCCGCCGGTGCCTGCAGTTCCGGTACCCAGACCAGCTCCAAGGTCAACCACTGCGTCGACTCCACTTGCCGTATCACCGTTGGTGACACCGCCAATGGCGAGGTCGAGGGCTGCATCAACCGTGGTGCCAAGCCCAGTGGTATCACCGGTCGAGGTGTCGCCGAGGCCGAGGTCCACGGCTGCGTCAACGGCGAGATCTGCCGTGGTGCCGTCCGTGGTCCCCGTGCCCGTACTCGTGCCTCCAAGGCCGAGGTTGACGTCCACTGCGGCTGCCACGTCGGTGTTGCCGGTGGTGGCGGGGTCGGTGGTGAGGCTGCCGAGGCCGAGGTCTACGGCTGCGTCAACGGCGAGGTCTGCCGTGGTGGCACCGGTTGCTCCCGTGCCGGTGCTGCCGAGGCCGAGGTTGACGTCCACTGCGGCTGCCAGGTCGGTGGTGCCGGTGGTGGCGGGGTCGGTAGTGACGTTGCCGAGGCCCAGGTTTACGGCCGCGTCGGCGGTGAGGTCTGCCGTGGCGGCGTCCGTGGTCCCCGTGCCGGTGCCTCCCAGGCCGAGGTTGACGTCCACTGCGGCTGCCAGGTCGGTGGTTTCGGTGGTGGCGGGATCGGTGGTGATGCCGCCGAGTCCGAGGTTGATGTCGGCTGCGGCTGCCAGGTCGGTGGTTTCGGTGGTGGCGGGGTCGGTGGTGATGCCGCCGAGGCCGAGGTCTACGGCTGCGTCAACGGCGAGGTCTGCCGTGGTGGCGTCCGTTGCCCCCGTGCCGGTGCTTCCCAGGCCGAGGTTGACGTCCACTGCGGCGGCGACACCCGTTGAACCGGCCGGCGTTGGGTCACCCAGCAGGCCCAACGACGTCGACTCAGCGGGTGCCGCCGCCGAGATGAGGGCGGAGGCGGAAAGGTCCGTCCCGCTGGTGGTGTCCGCTGCGTTCGCAGCAGCGCAACCGAAAGCCAGAAGGCCGCCGGCAAAGAGGGTGCTCAGCAGCCCCCTGCGAAGAGTGCAGTTCATGATGGATACTCCTGAAAAGTTGAGGTTGTTCGGGCGCAGGTCAGCTGCCCGTAAAGCCACGTGCTGCCCAATATTGGGCACCGTGCCTCAACTAGTCAGGGGAAGAACCGGGGTCGAATGACACCGGCGCGGGAGCGTGTTCAGACGCCCCAATGGCGGGAACAGCGCCCGGACGTTCAAAACCAAAGCCGAAAGGGCTAAGCCATGCCACGGCACCGGACGGGCCGCCGGACGACCCACCACTCCCCGCACCCGATGCCGGGGCAGGAACCTGGGCAGGCAGCGGGGCCGGGTCAACCGGAAGGGGCTGCTCATAAGCCGGGTCAGAGGGTACAGACACTGCAGCCCGCAGGCCGGAAGTGCCCGCCAGGACTGCAGCACCTGACGCTTCCGACCCCGGCTTGCTGCCCGTAACCTGCACTGCTGCTGACGGCTCCGCGGGAACATTCGGTTCCGTGGCCGTCTGGGGAACATCCGGAAGTGCTTCCACGGCTGCGCTCTGGCCTGCTGCGGAATCAGGGATTACGCCTGCAGGAAGATCAGCGGGGACGGCTTCAACGGGCGGATCCGGAAGCGGGAGGGGCAGCGGGGCAGCACCGGTCAGGAGGTCGGATACCGGTTGGAGCACAGGCTCAAGGACCGGAACGGCCTCGGCTGCAGGGGCTACAACAACCTCCGCCACCCCGGCCGTCACGCTATCGGCAAGCTCAACAACAGGGGCGGAGACCGCGGAAACAGTTCCCGCCGGAATCACCTGGTCTATCACGGGAACGGCGGCAATCAGGTTGTCTGCCAGCCCGGAAACCGGGGTTACTACAGGCTGCAATAAGCCGGGTTCTGCAACAGGTCCGGCCGGAGAACTTGCGGCAGCCGGCGAAACTGTATCCGCAACATCCCGGACCAGCGATGAAACTGAGCTGGTGGCGCTGCCGAGTAGCGACGAGGTATCAGGACCGGAGTCGGCCGATGCTCCCGTTGACGAAAGCGTCAGCCAGGAAACTGCGGCTGCTCCGGCAAGGATGACCGGGCGCAGGGCACGCCATGGCGAACTTGTTCGAGCCATGCGTACCACCCCCCAGTGATCAGTGCAATCGATGTTGCCTAAAGCCTATGACCGGATGTCGCTGCAAGTCCAGACTTCACTAAAGGGATTTTACAAATGGCGGGAAAAGCCGCGCAAGGTGTCACGGGCGAAAGCAGGAAGTCACATGCGTGACTGTCCTGCGAAAGCCGGGCTTGCCGCCGTCGTACTTCCTTGCGGCGTGCGCCACTAATGGCCGTCGTTGGGGTAGCTCACGCCCAGCTGGGCACGAACGCCGTCGAACAGGCGCATGGTGTTCAGCGTATCCTCAAGCGGCATCACCGGACTTTCGGTTAACCCCTGCTGGACACACCGCATGACTTCGCGCAGTTCGTATGCGTAGCCCTTGCCTACCACCTCGAGGGTTTCCGTCCGGCGGTCTTCCCAACCTTTGGTGATGATGAGCTCACGGGGGTTGTTGATGGAACCGACGCTCTGCAGGAAGCCCAGGCTCCCCGCGACGGTTGCCGTGCGCGGGCCGTGGGCCAGGAGCGAGGAGGTGAGCTGCACCTGGGCCCCGTGGCCGTAACCGAGGGTCAGGGCATTCTGGGCGTCCACCCCGTCATCGTTGACAAAGCCGGTGGCGCTGACGGTCTGGGGAAAGCCAAGGGTGCCCAGCGCCCACAGGAGCGGGTAGACGGACAAATCCAGCAAGGCACCACCGCCGTCCTTCCGGGCCCAGAGCCTTGCTGTGGGGGAGTACGGCGCCGGGAATCCCAGGTCCGCGGTGATCCAGTGGATGTCTCCCAGTTCACCTGAAGCTGCGATTTGGAACGCCCGCTGCATTGAGGGCAGGAACCGGCTCCACACCGCCTCCATGAGGAAGAGCCCGCGGCTGCGGGCGAGGTTGATGAGCTCCGATGCTTCACGGGCGTTGATGGTGAAAGCCTTCTCGCAGAGCACATGCTTGCCGGCGTTAAGGGCGGCAAGGACAATCTCGTGGTGCTGTGCGTGCGGCGTGGCGACGTAGACGACGTCCACGGCGTCATCGGCGAGCAGCCGCTGGTAGCCGGGAACACCGCCGTCGTCCCCGTAGGCCTTTGCAAAGTCATAGGCCACTGCAAAAGCGTCGGCAGTGTCCTGTGTCCGGGAGCTGACCGCATACAGTTCGGCGTCTTCAAGCAGCGCGAGATCCTGCGACACGGCGCGGGCGATGCTGCCCGTCGCGATGATTCCCCAACGCAGGCGGGCACCGGTAGCAGAACGAGGATCCTGGTCGGGTTGGCTGGAAAGCCATGGCGTGGCGATGGGAGCAGTCATAGCTGCAATCCTGTCACAGCGGCGGGGGAGGCACGGGGAACCTCCAGCGGGACACACAAGTGACCAAAAAAGGGCCAAAGATGGGACGGGATGTCCTCATCTTCGGCCCCCATGGACTGATGTCAAACGTTGGCCGCCACCGCCCTGCCCCGGACCGGCTCCTCCGTCAGCTTGCCCTGCTGCAGGCGGAACCGGCGGTCCGTCTTGTTGGCCAGGGCCCGGTCGTGGGTGACCACCAGGATGGTGGTGGCATGGTCGCGGCTTAGCGAGCTGAGGAGCTCGATGATGTGGTCACCGGTCTGCTCGTCGAGGTTGCCCGTGGGCTCATCGGCGAGGATCAGCTTGGGCTCGTTGGCCAGCGCCCGGGCGATGGCCACACGCTGCTGCTCCCCGCCGGAGAGCCGGTTAATGCGCCGCCCGTGCTTGGAGGGATCCAGCTGGACCTGCTCCAGCAGCTCCCCGGCGCGCTGCGCCCTGGCCGCCTTGCGCACTCCGGCGAATTCCATGGGGAGCATGACGTTGTCCACGGCGGACAGGTTGGGAATCAGGTTGAACTGCTGGAACACGAAGCCGATGTCCCGGCGGCGGTACTCGGTCAGCTTTGCATCGGGCATGCCGGCCAGGCTGACACCATTGACGACGACGTCTCCGTTGGTGGGTTTGTCCAGTGCGCCAAGGAGGGACAACAGCGTGCTCTTGCCGCTGCCGCTCTTGCCCACGATCGAGGCCAGGGTGCCCTGTTCAAGGACGAAGCTGACGTCGTTGACCGGTTTGATGGTGCGGTCGCCGGAGTTGAAGGTGCGGACCAGGTTCTGGACTTCAATCATGGCTATTCTCCTCGCAGGACTTCGATGGGACGGATGCGTGCCGTGAGCAGCGCGGGAACCAGGGCACCGATAATGGCGACGCCGAACACGGCGGCGATGCCACCGGCAATAACTCCCGGTGAGGCGGTGGCGGTGACCGAGTTCAACAGCTGGGAAGCGCCGCCAAAGGGTCCACCCTGACCGCCCGGGAAGGCGGCGCCGCCGCCGGCGCCGCCCGGGAAGCCGCGGCCTGTGGTGGCAGTGGTAGTGGTGGTGTTGCTGCTGATCAGGGCGGAGGCGATGCCGCCGCTGGCGAACGATGCGATGGCGGCGCCCACGGCGCTGCCCAGGGCTGCCAGGACCAGGGCTTCGAGGACGAACTGCAGGCCGATGGTGCGGTTGGGCGCGCCGATCGCCTTCAGCACGCCGATTTCGCGGCGGCGCTCGCGGACCAGCATCACCATGATGAGCAGGATGATGAGCCCGGCGGTGCCCAGGGCGGCGACGAACGCGATGAAGGAGATGTTCTTGACGCTGTCCAGGGAGCTGACCGCAGTCTGCAGGTTCTGGCCCTGGGTTACGTCAGCCTTGTCCGCGCCAAGGGCTGTTCGCAGAGCCGTCTTGGTGGTGGCGACGTTGTCCATGGAATTGACCGTGACGATCATGCTGGACAGTTCTCCGGACGTGCCGGCGAGGGCCTGGGCGCTGGGGAGGGTTACAAAGACGGCGTTGTTGCCGAAGGTGGTGCCGGCGTCGAACAGGCCGGAGACCGTGTAGGTCTGATCATTGATGGTGAAGGTGGATCCGACGGTGAGGTTGTTCTTCTCCGCCAGGGTGGTGCCCAGCAGCGCGGCCGTGGAGGCCGCCGTGTAGTCGCCGAGTCCGGAGCCCTGGGTGATGTTCAGTGCCTTGCCCGTGGTGTCCACCCCGGCGCCGATGCCGGTGGCCGTAATGGGCAGGGACCGTACGGGCTGCTGGGTGGTTCCGGTAGCGCCCGTGGTTCCGTTGGCCTGCTGGTTGCGGTTGCCAAGGGTGCCTGCCTCCACGGCCGCCGTCAGGCTGGTGGTCAGCGTGGCGGCGGCCTGGCCGCCGGGGCCGCCCTGCCCCGCTTGGCCTCCGGGTCCGGTTTGGCCGGTCTGTCCAGTCTGCGCAGCGGCCTGTGCGGCGGCTTCGGCGGCGTTCCGCAGGCGTAGTGAGGAGGTCCCGACGACGGCACTGACGTTGGGCACGCCGGCGGCCGTGGTTGCCTGGTCGGTGGTGAGGGGCTCACCGCCACCTTCGAAGCCCTGCCCGCCGGCGGGGTTGACGGTCAGGACGGTGCCGACGGAGGCATTGAGCTCCTGGACTTTCGCCCCGACCGCCTGGTTGGCCACCAGCATGGCCAGGGCAAGGCCTATGGCGACGGCCAGCACCGCGACAACTGCTGCGGTGCGGACCTTGTTTCTGAAGGCATTGCCTACGCTTCGGGCAAGGACGCTCACGTTACTCCTATGACTCAGGTGCCGGCGCGGAGGGCCGGCTTCGCGTCAACCCTCGCCGGGCATCCTGTGCAGGAGTCCGGCCCAACCTGTGCCTGCACTGTGAAGTGCTTGCGGCTGAGCCAAGACGCAGGAATGCCCGGCCCCACGATGGGACCGGGCATTCCGGTTGCCGGAAAAACCGGCTGTTATTGAAGGGTGTTACTTGGTGATCGGGCCGAGTACGGGATCGTCCTTGTAGGCCGTCTTCACGTTGGCGGCGGTCACGATGACCGGCTCCAGCAGGTAGGCCGGAACAGTCTTGACCTTGTTGTTGTAGGACTTGTCGTCGTTGACCTCAGGCTTCTTGCCGGCCTGGAGGTCCTTGACCATGGTGATGGCGTGCTCAACGAGCTTGCGGGTGTCCTTGTTGATGGTGGAGTACTGCTCGCCCGCGAGGATGGACTTGACGGACTCAACTTCCGAGTCCTGGCCGGTGATGACGGGGGTCGGCTTTCCGGCTGCCTTGACCGAGGTCAGGACGGCGCGGGCCAGGGTGTCGTTGGGGGAGAGGACGCCGTCCAGGCTTGCGCTGCCGTAGCTGCCCGTGAGCAGCGTGTCGGCACGGCGCTGGGCGTTCTCTGCCTTCCAGCCCTGGGTCACAGCCTGCTCAAAGTTGGTCTGGCCGGACAGGACCTTCAGCGTGCCGTCGTCGATCTTGGGCTTCAGGACGCTCATGGCGCCGTCGAAGAAGACCTTTGCGTTGGCGTCATCGGGGGAGCCGGCGAAGAGCTCGATGTTGTAGGGACCGCTTGGCTTCTTGGCCTTCATACCCTCCAGCAGGGCCTGGCCCTGCAGGACACCAACCTTGAAGTTGTCGTAGGCCACGTAGTAGTCCACGTTCTCAGTGTTCAGCAGCAGGCGGTCATAGGCGATGATGGTGGCGCCGCTGTCCTTGGCCTGCTTCAGCTGGGTTCCCAGCTGGGAACCGTCGATGGCACCCACGATGATGACCTTGGCACCCTTGGTGACCATGGCGCTGATCTGGTTCTGCTGCTCCGACACGCCGCCGTTGGCGAACTGGACGTCAGCCTTGAAGCCCGCACCGCTGAGGCCGTCGTTGAAGAGCTTCTCGGCCAGAACCCAGTTCTCACTGGTCTTCTGCGGAAGTGCCACGCCGATGGACGAGTCCTGCGGGAATCCGCCTGCGCCGCCGCTGGCTCCGCCCGAAGGGGACTCCGAGCGGCCGCAGCCCGTCAGCGCCAGTGCTGCGATGGCAGCAACCGCTGCGGCCTTTCCTGCTTTACCAAACATTCGCATTGTTGGTTCTCTTTCTTTGTTGTGTATAACTCGGTCAGGTCGCGGGAGCTCAGGCTTCCCTGGCGATCGCTTCCTTGGTGGAGGTGGTTTCGTCGGGCTGGAGCGGGTTGCTCGGGCCGCCGCCGGAGGGGCGGTTGAAGTTCCTGGTCAGCATGCCGATGATGGACGTCTTGCCCTGGCTCTTGTTATAGACGTCGAAGGCGACGGCGATCAGGAGCACCAGGCCCTTGATGATTTGGGTGAGGTCTGCGCCGACGCCGAGGAGCTGGAGGCCGTTGTTCAGGACGGCCATCACGAGGCCACCGATGATGGACCCGATGACGGTGCCTACGCCGCCGGTGACTGCCGCGCCGCCGATGAAGACTGCGGCGATGGCGTCCAGTTCCCAGCCGACGCCGTCGAACGGGCCTGAGGCGGTGGACCGGCCGACGAAGATCATGCCGGCCAGGCCCGCGAGGATGGACATGTTCATCATGACCAGGAAGTTGACCTTCTTGGACTGGACGCCGGAGAGCTCTGCTGCGTGCCGGTTGCCACCGACTGCGTAGACGTGGCGGCCGATGACGGTGCGGGAGGAGATGAAGCCGTAGATCAGGACAAGGACGGCCAGGATGAGGCCGGGGATGGGGAAGGAGGTGCCCGGACGGCCTGTGGCGAACAGGTACGTGGCGTAGAGGATGGCGGCGCAGATGAGGACCAGCTTCAGGACGGTGACCCACATTTCGGGAACTTCGGCACCGAGTGCCTTGGCCCTGGCGCGGGAGCGCAGCTCGCTGACGACCACGAACGCAGCGGCGGCAAGGCCGAGCAGCAGGGTCAGGTTGTTGTAGCCGATGTTTGGGCCGACCTCGGGCAGGTAGCCGGAGCCCAGGTACTGGAAGTCCGAGGGGACGGGGATGGTGTTGGACTTGCCGACGAACTGGTTGAAGCCGCGGAAGAGGAGCATGCCTGCCAGGGTCACGATGAATGCCGGGAT
Organism: Arthrobacter sp. SAFR-179; assembly: GCF_059414945.1. Taxonomy (NCBI): domain Bacteria; kingdom Bacillati; phylum Actinomycetota; class Actinomycetes; order Micrococcales; family Micrococcaceae; genus Arthrobacter; species Arthrobacter sp. SAFR-179. The sequence goes on along the minus strand of NZ_JBPFDM010000003.1, from coordinate 402,029 downwards.
TCCGACGTACGCGGTCCACCAGCCTTGCCAGGCGCCGATCAGGGCGCCCAGGAGTAGGCCAAGGAGGACCCCGGCGTACCAGGGGATACCCCAGTCGCGGATGGCCAGGGCCACGGTGACGCCCACGAAGGCGGCGACGGAGCCGACGGAAAGGTCGATGTGTCCTGCGATGATCACCAGCACCATGCCGATTGCCAGGATCAGGATGTAAGAGTTGCCGTTGAAGAGGTTGATGACGTTGCCGGAGGTTAGAGTCCGGCCTTGGGTGGCAATCTGGAAGAAGATGATCAGCGCCACCAGGGCGAAGATCATGCCGAATTGGCGGGTATTGCCGCCAAAAAGCTTCTTGAGGGCGTTCATGGTTTCAGTCCTTGTGTCCGGAAGGTTCTGGAATAGGCCAGAGGGTCAGGCGGCTTTTCGGGTGGCGGAGGTCATCAGCTTCATCAGGCTTTCCTGAGTGGCCTCGTCCTTGTTCAGGACGCCGGTGATGGCGCCTTCGAAGATCGTGTAGATACGGTCGGACAGGCCCAGGAGCTCGGGGAGCTCCGAGGAGATGACGATGACTCCCTTGCCCTGGTTGGCCAGCTGCTGGATGATGCCGTAGATCTCGTACTTGGCGCCGACGTCAATGCCACGCGTGGGCTCGTCCAGGATCAGCAGGTCCGGATCGGTGAACATCCACTTGGCCAGGACCACCTTTTGCTGGTTGCCGCCGGAGAGCTTGGCGACGCCTTCTTCCACGGAGGGTGTTTTGGTGCGGAGGGACTTGCGGTACTCCTCGGCCACCGTGAACTCCTGGTTGGCGTCCACTACATAGTTGTGGCTGATCTTCCGCAGGTTGGCTGCCACCGTGGTGGTTTTGATGTCGTCCAGGAGGTTCAGGCCCAGCGATTTGCGGTCCTCCGTGACATAACCCAACCCGGCGTCGATGGCATGGCGGACATTCTTGAGCGTGACCTCGCGGCCGTCCTTGTAGATGTGGCCGCTGATGAATCTGCCGTAAGAGCGTCCGAACACCGAGCGGGCCAGCTCGGTTCGCCCTGCGCCCATGAGGCCGGCAAATCCCACGATCTCGCCACGGCGGACAAAGAAGTTCGAACCCTTGCACACGAGGCGGTCCTGGATCGAGGGGTGGCCCACCGTCCAGTCCTTGACCTCGAAGAACACTTCGCCGATCTTGGGCGTGTGGTCCGGGAAGCGGGACTCGAGGGTCCGCCCCACCATGCCCTTGATGATCCGGTCCTCGTCCACGCCATCGGCCTTAACGTCAAGGGTCTCGATGGATTTACCGTCACGGATGATGGTGATGGAGTCGGCGATCTGCTCGATCTCGTTGAGCTTGTGGGAAATGATGATGGACGTGATGCCCTTGGCCTTCAGCCCGAGCATCAAATCCAGCAGGTGCTGGGAGTCGGACTCGTTGAGGGCGGCAGTGGGCTCGTCCAGGATCAGGATCTTCACGGACTTGTTCAGCGCCTTGGCGATTTCCACGAGCTGCTGCTTGCCTACGCCGATTTCCTTGATGGGCGTGTCCGGATCATCCCGGAGGCCCACCCTCGCAAGAAGGTCCAGTGACCGCAGCCTGGCTTCGGCCCAGTCGATCACGCCCCGCTTGGTGGGTTCGTTGCCCAGGAAGATGTTCTCCATGATGGACAGCTCCGGGATCAGCGCCAGTTCCTGGTGGATGATCACGATGCCGGCGTGTTCGCTGGCCCGGATATCCCTGAACTGCTGGACCTGACCCTGGTAGACGATGTCCCCGTCGTAGCTGCCGTACGGGTAAACGCCGGAGAGGACTTTCATCAGCGTGGACTTGCCGGCGCCGTTCTCGCCGCAAATGGCGTGGATCTCACCGGCCTTGACCCGGAGGCTTACGTTATCCAACGCTTTAACGCCCGGGAATTCTTTGGTGATGGACCGCATCTCAAGGATGATCGGGTCCGTCTGCGTGGTCTGGGACGTCATGTTGCCCTAACCCTCCAATGCAATGACTTCTTTGTCCGGCCGGCAAAGCGCAGGGCCGTCTGAACCAAAAGTAAACTGGATCACAGCTGTTGTCGTCAAGTCTTTAACGCAATTGCCGGGTAACGATGTGGTCTAGGACTTTCTGATCCCGGCATGCTGGAAGACCAGGGCGGCTGCCCCGAGGGCCTCAGCCCGGTCTCCCAGGGAGGACATGGTGAGGGTGGTGGTCTCGCCGATAACCGGCACTGCGTGGCGGATGAGGCCCCTCCGGATGGGGTCCAGCAGAATGTCCCCAAGGCCTGCCAGCGGCCCACCCACCACTATCACCTCGGGATTGATCAGGTTGGCCACGTTGCCCAGCGCGCGGCCTACCGCCAATCCTGCATCGTCCACCACCCGGAGGGTGGCAGAGTCCCTGTTCAAGGCCTTGCGGACAATGTCCGCGGGCGTCAGGGGAGGGTCCTCGCCCCGGCTGAGGAGCTCAATCATGGTGGTGGTGGACGCTATGGTTTCAAGGCATCCGCGGTTGCCGCAACGGCACACCAGGCCCTGCTCGTGGATGGTGGCATGGCCGATTTCGCCGGTGATCCCCACGTTGCCGTAGTAGGGCGAACCGTTGAGGATCAGGCCGGCGCCGATGCCGGATCCGATCTTCAGGAACAGCAGGTTGCTGACCCCCGAATGCTGCCCCCACGTCACCTCGGACCAAGCCCCAAGATTGGCGTCGTTGTCAACAAAGACGGGGATTCTCAAGGTTTCCTCAAGATGCTGAAGGATGTTGATCCCTACCCATTCGGGAAGGATCGCGCCTTGGGCCACCGTCCCGGTCCGCCGGTCGATGGGGCCTGGAATGCCGACGCCGGCGCCCACCACCGAGGTGCGTTCCACCCCGCTTTCCCGGAGGAGTTTCTCCAGCAGGTCCACCGCCGCCTGGATGCCTTCCTCCGCCTGGTGGCCCAAGGGGAGGAGGACCGATTCTTCGGCGATGACGTGGTAGCTGAGCGAGGCCAGTACCACCCGCAGGTGCCGCCGCCCGAAGTCGATTCCCACTGCTACCGCACCGTTGCTGTTGAGCCGAACGTTCAGTGCCCGGCGGCCGGAGCTGGTAATGGGTTCGGTGGACGCCAGGCCGGAGTCCAGCATGATTTTGACGATGTTCGAGACAGTGGCCGTGGAGAGTCCTGTCTGCCGGGCGAGCTCCGCCTGTGTGGACGGGCCGCCCATGAGTGCCTCAATGATCCGCTGCTGGTTCAGCTGCCGCAGGGCGGATTGCGAACCGGGGTTCTTGGGCTTGCTCCTCGTTGAGCGCGTGGTTGCGGACATGCTAAGAAGATTGCCCTATCGCTGCTGTTGTAGTCAAGAAGTTAACGCAAGGCGCCGCGGATGTGCGGCGAACCGTTGGTCAAACAGGCGTTCCGGGGTTTCCGTGCATTCTGCCCCGGGTCCGTCCCTGCCGGGTCCAAACGACCCAGGGTCCTTTCCACACGGCTGGCTACGCTGGAACATAAGATCAGTCGGCCCTTCCATCTTTTCCATGGACAGGGAAACAGAAGGTGGTAACGATGCTGCTGTCCGTCCTGCAGGCGAACGCTGTGGTCCTGGACGTGGAGGCCAATCTTCGGACCATTGAGGACGCGGCCATCCGGGCTGCGGATGCGGGCGCGGATCTGCTCCTGACACCGGAGCTGTTCCCCGTGGGCTACGCCCCGCTGCGGGTGCGGGACGAGCTGGACCATGCAAGCCTTCCCGCCATTCGTGAACGGCTGGCCCAGATTGCGCGCCGGAACCGCATTGCACTTGTCTACAGCCTGCCCGCCGAAGCCGCCGGTACCCAAAGCTGGCACATTTCAGCAACCCTGGTGGATGCCGCCGGGACCGAACTCCTCAGGTACGCCAAGGTCCACCTCTTCGGCGACGAGGAACGCAAGGCGTTCGTGGCAGCCGCGCAACCTCCCGCCGTCGTGGACTTCAACGGTGTCCGCACCTCGCTGCTGATCTGCTACGACATCGAGTTCCCCGAGGCCGCCCGGGCAGCAGCCGGCCGCGGCGCGGAACTGCTCCTGGTCCCCACGGCACTGTCCGCCGGTTACGAGGCCGTACCCCAGGTACTCATCCGCGCCCGGGCACTCGAAAGCCAGCTGAACGTGGCATATGCCAACCACTGTGGTTCCGAGGACGCCTACACTTTCGGCGGCGGCAGTGTGGTGGCAGGGCCCGACGGCGGACTCCTCGCCGAAGCAGGCGACGCTCCGGAACTGCTGTTCGCCCAGGTGGGACCGGACGCCGTCCGCGCAGCCAGGGACGACGTGCCGTACCTGCGGGAGCGCCGGCCGGACCTGTACCGGGAATGGGAGGCCGGCATGGCGCCGGAAACAGGCCGGCCCGGAGATAGCACCCCCTAGCCGCCGCTGTCCGCCGTCCCGCCTGGTTAGCCCGCGCCGCCGGTCAGCCCATCGGTGTACTGCAGCGCAATCCATAACTCCGCCCGCACCTGTGCCTGGTTCAGGTCCATCTGGAGCAGCTCGGCGAGGACCCCGATCTGCCGCCGTACGCTGTTGCGGTGGAGACCCAGCAGCTTGGCCGAACCGTCCCAGCTGCCGTTTTCGCCCAGCCAGCCACGGAGGACGGCCAAAAGCGGATCGCGCCGGTCCGGTTCAAGCGCCAGGACCGGATGCAGGAGCCGTTCGGCCAGCAGGGTCCCGGCCTCCTGGCCAAGCAGGCCGGTGACCGACCAGGAGACCTGATCTGCCCGGATGCTTTGTCCGCTTCTCTGGACCCGGCTCCGCAGGGATGAGGCGCGCTGGTACGCGGCGGGAAGGCTGGCCAGCTCGGTGGGTTCACCAATCACCAGACGCCACCCGAGCTTCTCGACGTCGGCAAGCAGCGCATCGTCCACCTTGAGCCGGGTCACTGCCGCAAACCCGTAGTTCGTGATCTCCACCAACTTCGTATCGAACATCCGCCGCCACTGCAGCAGTTCCCTGACGGGACTCTCTCCCGCCGGCCACTCCGGCGCCTCCACCTTGACGCCCTGGACGATGCGGATGGGCGCGGACCGGGTGGAGGACAGGCTTTGGGCGAGCAGGTCCTTGAGGCCGTTGAGGTGCTTGGTGTCACCGCCGGAGAGGCTTTCGGGATGCAGCAGGACGGCGGTGGCCAGCTGGCTTGGAGCCAGGGATCCGCTGGTGCGCTGCCGGACCAGCAGTTCCAGCAGTCCCACGGCGGACTGCACCATGTTGTTCTGTGCGGGGGTCAGCGGAACGTCGGAGCCCAGGATCAGGGCGCCGAGGTTGGCGTCCCTGGTGCTCCGCAGCGGGTGGCCCACCACCAGCCTGGAGCCGGGCTGGTCAAAGCCGTCCATTTCCACTCGGGGGCCGCGGCCGGACAACAGCCGTTCCAGCATGGGTTCCAGCAGGGAAAGTTCGACGGCGGTGCTGCCGCCGGGACTGGTGCCGCGCGCCCGCACCCGGCCGTCGGCTCCCACCATCACGGCCCAAACGGGCACGCGCTGGACCAGCGCGGCCAGCAGTTCGTGTTCCGGTTTGGGGGAGAGGACGGCGCGCATGAGTTGCCTGTTGGTCTCTGCCAGCTGTCGGAAGACCCTGGCGTTGTCGGTCTCCAGGAGCTGGGAGAACTGCAGGCCGATCGCCGCGAAGGGGAGCGACTCCGGCACTTCGAACAAGGTGAGGTTGTGCCGGCGGCACGCATCGAGGACCACAGCCGGGACAGCGTCGAAGTAGGGCCGGATCCCGAAACCCAGGGCCGCGACCTTGGCGCCGACCAGCCGCCGGACATAAGCGTCAACGCTCGCGGCTGATCCGCCGTCGCCAAGGAAGGGAAGGCCGGCGGTGAGCAGGAACTCGCCTTCCGGAAGGTAGGGCGTGGGGTCCTCCAGTTCGCTGGGCTCAACCCACCGGAGCAGGCGCCCGCCACTGCCGCCGTCGTGAAGCATCTTCAACACCGGCGGCAGCTGGTCGAGGAACTGCTGGAGCGTGACGAAGCTCAGCCGTCCGGACTCGGCGGACTCAGCCGGCATGGTTTGATATATCGGCCCGGCTGCGGCTTTTGCGCTGCGCAACCGCATGGCAGCCCTGTGCATTAAGTCTCATGGTGGACCACTATAAGTCATTTTGCACCGGGCTGAGAGTTGGCTCACATGCCAACCTTGGGGAGGGGAAACCGACAACTACTCTGAAGGGACGTCAACGGTGACTGTGCCTGTGACCACCGAAAAAACCATTGCGCCCAGCGTCGGGCGGCCCGGCCTCCGGGCTCAGCTGCTGCGCCGTAAACCGATCGGCCAGATGGTCAGCGAGGCGGGGAGCGGCCAGGGAGGGACAGGACTGGTGCGCAGCTTCGGCGTCCTCCACCTGACCATGATCAGCGTCGGTGCCACGCTGGGAACCGGCATCCTGGTGATCCTTGGGGAGTCGGTTCCGCTCGCCGGCCCGGCCATCTGGGTCTCGTTCGTTATTGCCGGCCTGGCTGCGCTGCTCTCCGCTGTGTCATACGCCGAAATGGCCGGCCTGGTCCCCGTCGCTGGCTCGAGCTACTCCTATTCCTACGCGACCATGGGTGAGGGCATGGCGTGGATCTGCGGGTGGTGCCTTGTCCTGGAATACGCCGTCTCGGTCGCTGCGGTTGCCGTGGGCGCCGGCCAGTATGTTAACGAGACGCTGGCGGTGTTCGGTCAGGTGCTCCCCGATGCCATGTCGCAGCCTCCCGGAGACGGCGGACTGGTGAACCTTCCAGCGATGGCCATCGTGGTGCTGGCCACGGTCCTGCTGGTCCGCGGCGCCCGTGAAAGCGCCTGGATCAACACGGCCATCGTCATCATCAAGGTCGGCATCCTGCTCTTCTTCTGCGCCGTTGCCTTTACCGCCTTCAACGCCGGCAACTTTGAACCGCTCCTGCCCATGGGCGCCGCGGGTGTGTCCGCAGCAGCCTCGCGGGTGTTCTTCTCCTATATTGGCTTCGACGCGGCATCCACTGCCGGTGAAGAGGCAAAGAACCCCAAGCGCGATCTTCCCCGCGCCATCCTGCTGTCCATGGTGATTGTCACCAGCATCTATGTCCTCGTGGCGGTCGCCGCCATCGGCGCCCGGCCCTGGGGCTGGTTCGACGGCACCGAAGCCGCCCTGGTCCAGATCCTGGAGGAGACCACCCACCAGCCATGGATCGCCCTGGTCTTCTCCGTCGGCGCCGTCCTTGCCATCGCCAGCATCGTGCTCACGGTCCTGTACGGCCAGACCCGCATCCTGCTCTCGATGTCCCGGGATGGCCTGGTGCCCAAGGTTTTCGGACGCGTCTCCGCCCGGACCGGCACCCCGGCCGCCGGAACCCTGATTGTTGGCACCGCCGTCGCACTGACTGCGGGGCTGGTCCCGCTCGGCGCCCTCGCCGATGCCACCAGCATCGGAACCCTGTTTGCCTTCGCGCTGGTCAATGTCGCCGTCATCTACCTCCGGCGCAACCGCCCGGACCTGAAGCGCAGCTTCCGGGTGCCGCTGTACCCCGTGACTCCCGTGCTGGGCACGCTGATGTGCGCCTACCTGATGGCCAACCTTGGCGCCGATACCTGGGTTGTCTTCGGCGCCTGGATGCTCGTGGGAATCGCCATCTACTTCGGCTATGGACGCCGGAACTCGAAGGTAGCGGCTCTCAGCGAGTCCGACTACCGTGAACTGACCGCAAAGGCCCCGAGCCAGGAACCTGTGAAAGCAGAACTATCATGACCACCGCTACCGAACTGCCGGCCTTCGACCCCTCCAGCACGTCCGCGGCTCCCACGGATGCCGCCGGACAGGTCCTCGACCGGCACCCGGGCCCCATCACCATGCTGAACCCCGACTTTCCGTTCAGCTATGACCACTACCTGGCCCACCCGGACGGCCTGGGCTCCGTCCCGCCGGAACTGCACGGTACGGAAGTGGCTGTTATCGGCGCCGGTGTCTCCGGCCTGGTGACCGCCTATGAACTGATGAAGCTCGGGCTGCGGCCCGTGGTCTATGAAGCGGACCAAATCGGCGGGCGGCTCCGTACCGCAGCCTTCCCCGCGGCTCCCGGGGTGGTGGCGGACCTGGGCGGCATGCGCTTCCCGGTATCGGGCAAGGCCTTCTACCACTATGTGGACCTGCTGGGCCTGGAGACCCAGGACTTCCCCAACCCGCTCGCCGAGGCTACCTCCAGCACCGTGATCGAACTGGCCGGCAGGAAGCACTACGCGGAGAAGCCGGGGGACCTGCCGCCGTTCTTCCGGGAGGTGGCCGATGCCTGGAAGGCGGCGGTCAATGACGGTGCCAAGTTCGTGGAAATGCAGGAGGCCATCCGTGCCCGGGACATGGCCCGCATCAAGGACCTCTGGAACGAACTGCTCCCGCTCATGGACGAGCAGACCTTCTACGGCTTCATCGCCGCGAGCGAGTCCTTTAAGAAGGCAGGGTTCGCCCACCGGGAGGCCTTTGGCCAGGTGGGGTTCGGCACCGGCGGCTGGGACACCGACTTCCCCAATTCCATCCTGGAAATCCTGCGAGTGGTCTACACCGACGCGGACGACCAGCACCGGTTCATCCGGGGCGGAGCGCAGCGGCTCCCCGAGGCACTGTGGCAGCACGCGCCGTCGGACATGGTGCACTGGCCAGCCGGCACCTCCCTTGCGTCGCTGCACTCCGGCTCGCCCCGCGGAGCCGTCGGAAGGATCAGCCGCGACCCCGACGGGAACCTGCGGATCCGCGAACGCTGGGGCCGCGAGGCCAGCTACCCGGCCGTGGTGACCACCTGCCAGTCCTGGCTGCTGTCCACCCGGATCCACACGGAGGAGGCGTTGTTCCAGGCCGAGCTGTGGACCGCGATGGAGAAATCGCACTACATGCAGTCTTCCAAGACGTTCGTCATGGTGGACCGGCCGTTCTGGAAGGACACCGACCCGGACACCGGCAACGAGGTCCTGTCCATGACGCTGACCGACAGGTTGAACCGGGCCACCTACCTGCTGGACAACGGCCCCGACCAGCCCGCCGTCATCCTGCTCTCCTACACCTGGAACGACGACGCGCTGAAGTGGCTGGCGCTGGACGCGGACGAACGCGTGGAACTGATGCTGCACTCGCTGGAGCAGATCTACCCGGGTGTGGACATCGCCGGCCACATCGTGGGGCAGCCCATCACCGTGTCCTGGGAGGCGGACCCCAACTTCATGGGCGCCTTCAAGGCCAACCTGCCCGGGCACTACCGCTACCAGCAGCGGCTGTTCACGCACTTCAAGCAGGACAACCTGCCGGAGTCCCAGCGCGGCATCTTCCTGGCCGGCGATGACGTCTCCTTCACCGCCGGCTGGGCCGAGGGGGCGGTCACCACGGGGCTGAACGCCGTATGGGGCGTCGTGAAGCACCTGGGCGGGTCAGCCGCGCCGGGCAACCCCGGACCGGGCGACCTGCTGGACGAGTTCGGCCCGATCAGCCTGGACTAACTGTGGGAGTGCAGCTCGCGGTGCTTCGCCGCGAGCTCCACGTACCGCGTGGCATTGGCGCGGACGCCGTCGAACTCTTCATCCGTGAGTTCGCGGCGCACCTTGGCGGGCACGCCCGCCACCAGTGACCGGGGCGGAACCACCGTTCCCTCGAGCACGACGGCGCCGGCCGCCACCAGCGAGCCGGCGCCGATCACCGCGCCGTTGAGGACGGTGGCGCCCATCCCGATCAGGCAGTCGTCCTCCACAGTGCAGCCGTGCACGACGGCGGCGTGCCCCACGCTGACCCGTTCGCCCACCGTGCAGGGGAAGCCGGGGTCGGCGTGCAGCACCACGTTGTCCTGCAGGTTGCTGCCGGCACCCACGGTGATGGCCGCGGTGTCGGCGCGGACGGAGACGCCGTAGAAGGCGCTGGAGTCCGGGCCCAGGGCGGCGTTGCCGATGATCGACGCCGATGGGGCGACGAATGCCGAGTCATGGACAGCCGGGGAGTTTCCGGCGAAAGGGTACAGAGGAGCCATGGGTTCACCCTAAGCCACCCCTGCCCCCAACTGAGTAGCAGCAGATGCCGTTTTGGGGTCCCGAAACGGCATCTGCTGCTACTTAGTTGAAGACCACCGTCCGGTTGCCGTCCAGGAGCACCCGGTGCTCGGCGTGCCACTGCACGGCCTGGACCAGGGTACGGCCCTCGACATCGCGGCCCATCTGCACGAACTGCTCAGGGGTGCGGGCGTGGTCCACCCGGATGACTTCCTGCTCGATGATGGGGCCCTCATCCAAGGCGGCCGTCACGTAGTGTGCCGTGGCACCGATCAGCTTGACGCCACGGGCGTGGGCCTGGTGGTACGGCTTGGCGCCCTTGAAGGACGGCAAAAACGAGTGGTGGATGTTGATGGCCTTGCCGGTCAGGTCGGTGCAGAGCTCGTCGGAGAGGATCTGCATGTACCGGGCCAGGACCGTCAGTTCGATATCGTGCTCGGCGATGATCGCCCGGAGCTTGTCCTCCGCCTGGACCTTGGTGTCCCTGGTCACGGGGATGTAGTGGAACGGGATGCCGTAGAACTCGGCCAGCCCGGCGAGGTCCTGGTGGTTGGACACGATGGCGGGGATCTCGATGGGGAGGGTGCCTGAGCGCTGCTGGAACAGCAGGTCGTTGAGGCAGTGGGCCGAGGTGCTGGCCATCACCAGGGTGCGGACCTTGTCGCCCACAGTATTAAGGTTCCACTGCATGGAGAAGGCCTCGGCCACCGGCTCCAGCGCGGCACGCAGTTCGGACTTGGCCGCTGCAGTCGTCACCTCAACGCGCATGAAGAAGTTCCCGGTTGAAGGGCTGCCGTACTGCTGCGAATCCATGATGTTGCACCCTGCCACCAGCAGTGCTCCGGCCACCGCGTGGACGATTCCGGGACGGTCCGGGCAGGACAGGGTTACAACGTACGCTTGGTTCAGCTGCTCTTCATTCACGCGTAATAGCCTACCCGCGCTGCGGGTGCCGGTTTTGGTAGGCTGGGGTGGTCGCAACTGGCGTTGGGTGGCTAACCACCAGGGAGCGGCAATCACGAAGACCACGGATCGTACGCCTGGGCCGAGGGTCATGTCTTGCCGGAATTGGGGCTGCACCCGCGTCAGCACAGCAGCGCCATGGCCGCTCTTTCACGTCCCGTCACATGGGGGTGTGAAGTTGCGTGAGCCGGTAGCCTGACCTAAGCAGTGCCCGTATCCCTAGCCAGGAGTTCTTCGTGACTACTACAGCCACCTCAACAACAGCCGTCAGCAATCAGCCGCTGGCCGAGCTTGACCCCGAAATCGCCGCCGTCCTGGACCAGGAGCTCGGCCGCCAGCGAGGCACGCTGGAAATGATCGCCTCCGAGAACTTTGCACCCCGCGCCGTGATGGAGGCCCAGGGCTCCGTCCTCACCAACAAGTATGCCGAGGGCTACCCCGGCCGCCGCTACTACGGCGGCTGCGAATACGTGGACGTTGCAGAGCAGCTGGCCATCGACAGGGTCAAGGGACTGTTCGGCGCCGAATACGCCAACGTCCAGCCGCACTCCGGCGCGCAGGCCAACGCTGCCGCACTTTCCGCCATGATCACCCCGGGCGACAAGATCCTGGGCCTGTCCCTGGCCCACGGCGGCCACCTCACCCACGGCATGAAGCTGAACTTCTCGGGCAAGCTGTACCAGGTTGCCGCGTACCAGGTCGAGGAAGACAACTTCCGCATCGACATGGACAAGCTCCGCGAGCAGGCCATCGCCGAGAAGCCGCAGGTGATCATCGCCGGCTGGTCCGCCTACCCGCGCCACCTGGACTTCGCCGCCTTCCGCTCCATCGCCGATGAAGTAGGAGCACTGCTCTGGACCGACATGGCACACTTCGCCGGCCTGGTGGCCGCCGGACTGCACCCGAGCCCGGTGCCGCACTCCGACGTCGTCACCTCCACCGTGCACAAGACCCTGGCCGGTCCCCGCTCGGGCGTGATCCTGGCCAAGGAACAGTGGGCCAAGAAGCTGAACTCCAGCGTCTTCCCGGGCCAGCAGGGCGGGCCGCTGATGCACGTCATCGCCGCGAAGGCTGTGGCCTTCAAGATCGCCGGCACCCAGGAATTCAAGGAACGCCAGGAGCGCGTCCTCGAAGGCGCCCGGATCATCGCCGACCGCCTCAACCAGTCCGACGTTTCAGAAGCGGGTGTCTCCGTCCTCACGGGCGGCACGGACGTCCACCTGGTGCTCGTGGACCTGCGGAACTCGCAGCTGGACGGCCAGCAGGCCGAGGACCTCCTGCACTCGGTGGGCATCACGGTCAACCGCAACGCCGTTCCGTTCGACCCCCGCCCGCCGATGGTCACCTCCGGCCTGCGCATCGGCACCCCGGCCCTGGCCACCCGCGGTTTCGGCGCTGCCGAATTCACCGAGGTTGCCGAGATCATCGCCACCGCCCTCAAGGCCGGCAACAGCACCGACGTCGAGGCCCTGCAGGTACGCGTGGACAAGCTGGCAGCCGACTTCCCGCTCTACCCCCAGCACGAGCAGTGGTGATCCCATGACTGAAACCACCACCGCACAGATCCTTGACGGCAAGGCTACCGCTGCCGCCATCAAGGCCGAGCTGACCGAACGCGTGGCCGCACTCAAGGCCAGGGGCGTCACTCCCGGCATCGCCACCGTACTGGTGGGCGCGGACCCTGCCTCGCAGCTGTACGTCTCCATGAAGCACAAGCAGTCTGAGCAGATCGGGATGAACTCCATCCAGCGCGAGCTCCCGGCCGATGCCACCCAGGAGCAGGTGGAGGCCCTCATTGATGAACTCAATGCGGATCCGGCCTGCCACGGCTACATCGTGCAGTTGCCGCTGCCCAAGCACCTGGACCAGGACGCCATCCTGGAGCGCATCGATCCCGCCAAGGATGCCGACGGCCTGCACCCGACCAACCTCGGCAGGCTCGTGTTGAACGTCAACAACAAGATCGACACGCCCCTGCCGTGCACGCCCCGCGGGGTCATCGAGCTCCTGGAGCGGAACGGCTACAGCCTGGCAGGCAAGCATGTTGTGGTGGTGGGGCGCGGCGTCACCATCGGCCGCTCAATCGGCCTGCTGCTCACGCGGCGGGACGTGAATGCCACCGTGACCCTGACCCACACCGGTACGAAGAACCTGTCGGAGCTGCTGCGGCAGGCGGACGTCATTGTGGGCGCCGCCGGCGTGAAGCACATCGTCAAGGCCTCGGACGTGAAGCCGGGCGCGGCGTTGCTGGATGTCGGGGTTACCCGCGAGACCGATCCGGAGACGGGCAAGAGCCGCGTCTACGGCGACATCGATCCCGCCGCGGCCGACGTCGCCGGCTGGATTTCGCCGAACCCCGGCGGCGTGGGTCCCATGACCGTGGCGCTGCTGATGACCAACGTGGTGGAGGCTGCGGAACGCGCCGCAGCCCAGGCACGCTAGTCCCGGCATTAAACGTCCGACGGCGGTACGGCACCTTTCGCATGGAAGGCGCCGTACCGCCGTCGTCCGTTTAAAAAGGAACCTGCAAGCACACTTCCGGATGCGTCCCGCCTCCACTAGTCTGCACAGGTGCACAACCACGCCCTGACCTCCTCCGGAATGCTCACCGGAGACCCGCAGTCCGGCACCGTCATCTCCGCCGCGAACCTGGTCAAGACCTATGGTGACGCGGCCGCTGTGGACGGCATCTCCTTCAGCGTGCCCGCGGGGGAGTCCTTCGGACTGCTGGGACCCAACGGAGCGGGCAAATCCACCACCATGAAGATGATCGGCGGTGTGACCCGCCGGACCGCTGGACAGCTAAGCATCATGGGCCTGGACCCGGACACGCACGGGCCGGAGGTGCGCGCCCACCTGGGCGTGGTGCCGCAGCAGGACAACCTGGATGAGGAACTGCGCGTCCGCGACAACCTGCTGGTCTACGGCCGCTACTTTGGCCTGCCCATGAGCTACCTGAAGCCCAAGGCCGACGAACTGCTGGAGTTCGCCCAGCTGACGGACAAGGCCAGGTCCAAGGTGGACGCGCTCTCCGGCGGCATGAAGCGCCGGCTCACCATCGCCCGTTCCCTGATCAACGAGCCGCGGATCCTGCTCCTGGACGAGCCCACCACCGGCCTGGATCCGCAGGCCAGGCACATCCTGTGGGACCGGCTGTTCCGGCTCAAGGAGCAGGGCGTCACCCTGATCCTGACCACGCATTACATGGACGAGGCAGAGCAGCTCTGTGACCGGCTGATCGTGGTGGACAAGGGCCGGATCATGGCTGAGGGTTCACCCGCGCAGCTGATCCGGGAGCATTCCACCCGGGAGGTGGTGGAGCTGCGCTTCGGTTCCGAACGGAACGCCACTATAGGGTCGCAGCTGGAAGGGATCGGGGAGCGTCTTGAGGTGCTGCCGGACCGGGTGCTTGTCTACGCGCACGACGGCGAGTCAGCCCTTGAGCAGGTATCGGCCCGCGGCCTGAGGCCGCTGACATCGCTGGTCCGCAGGTCATCCCTGGAGGACGTGTTCCTTCGGCTCACCGGCAGGAGCCTCGTTGACTGAGGAATCGTTGGTGGGCGCGGGCCGCCGTGCCCACGGCCCTGCCGTCGCGGCTGCGAAGGCCCGGCGCTGGGGCGCCTTCTACTATGCCGAACAGGTGCTGCGGGTGATGAAGGGCTACACCTGGTCCATCCTCATGTACAGCGTGGGCCAGCCGGTGGCGTACCTGTTCGCGATGGGAGTTGGCCTGGCCAGCTTGGTGGACACCGGCAACGCGGCCATTGGCGGGGTGTCCTACCTGGTCTTCATCGCCCCTGCGCTGCTGGTGTCGGCCGCCGTGATGACTGCGGCCAACGAGTTCACGTTTCCGGTGATGGCCGGATTCAAGTGGCGCCGCACGTACTTTGGGCCGCACGCCTCGCCGCTCACCCCGGGACAGATCGCCGCCGGGCACATCATGGCCGTGACGCTGCGCCTGGTGCTGCAGTCGGCCCTGTACTTTGCCGCCGTGGCGCTGTTTGGGGCCTCACCCTCGGGCTGGGGCTGGGCCGGGATCCTGGTGGCCACCCTGACGGGACTGGCCTTCGGGCTGCCGCTGATGGCCTATTCCGCCGCGATCACCGAGGACAAGGGCCAGTTCGCGCTGGTGATGCGGTTCATCGTAATGCCGCTCTTCCTGTTTTCCGGGACGTTCTTTCCGCTGGACAACCTGCCGCCGGCCGTCCGCTGGGTGGGGTGGATCTCGCCCATCTGGCATGGCACGGAACTGGGAAGGGTGCTCAGCTTCGGATACGGGGAACCGCCGCTCCTCACGGTCCTGCACGTCGCTGTCCTGACGGGGATGGCAGTCATTGGCTGGGTCCTGACGCGGCGGCGGTTTGCCCTGAGGATGGGCCAGTGAGCGTGACGGAGCAGGCGCGCAGCCGCACCTTCGGACCCCTGTATTCGCACAACGCCGGGGCGGTGATTGCCCGCGGCCTGATGGCCACCCGGAGCAGCAACTGGCTGGTGATGGTGTCCGGGTTCTTCGAACCGGTACTGTTCCTTATTTCCATGGGGGTGGGACTGGGCGGCCTCGTGGGCGATGTCCAGGGGCCCGACGGCACCACCATCAGCTATGCGGCCTACATCGCGCCGGCGCTGCTGGCCGTCTCCGCGATGAACGGCGCGGTCTATGACTCCACCTGGAACGTGTTCTTCAAGATGAACTTTGCCAAGCTCTACCAGGGGATGCTGTACACGTCGCTGGGGCCGCTGGATGTGGCGCTGGGCGAGATCTTCCTGGCCCTGCTGCGGGGAATGCTCTACGCCACCGGCTTCACGGCGGTGATGGGCGTCATGGGACTGATCACCACGGCCTGGGCGGTGCTGATGATTCCTGCGTCGGTGTTGATCGCCTTTGGGTTCGCCAGCCTGGGCATGGGCATCACCAGTTTCCTCAAGACCTTCCAGCAGATGGACTGGATCAACTTCATCCTGCTGCCCATGTTCCTCTTCAGCGCCACGTTCTACCCGCTCAGCGTCTACCCGCAGCCCATCCAGTGGTTCATCCAGGCCATGCCGCTCTGGCACGGCGTGGAACTGCTGCGGCAGATCAGCGTCGGCAGTTTTACGGCTGCCACGCCGGTGCATGTTGGCTACTACCTGGTGATGACCGCCGCCGGCATGCTGCTGACCACCCTGCGCCTGCGAAGCCTGTTCCTGAAGTAGCCCTGTTCGCCGGGGGTGGAAGGCTGCGGGAGCACAGTGCGCTGTTTGAGACAATAGCTGCATGCGAACTTTGGGCAGCTCTTCGTCATCCTCCAAACCCGCCCGTGGCGGTTTCTCGATGTTCCGGATCAGCGGGCCGGGCCTGATGGTCCTGGTGACGGCGTTCATCGTTGCCGTCATCTTCGCAGCGAACCAGAACGACGTCGTGGGCTGGGTCGTCGCCGTCATTGCCGCCTTCTGGCTGGCGCTGGCTGCGTTCGTTGTCTTCAGCATCCAGCGTGCCGCCAAGAAGGCCGGTGCCAAGCTGTCCGAGGCCCAGAGCGCCTTCAACACCGCAACGGGCCGGATACCGGCGCGCCAGTCCGCCGACCACGGCGGCACCCAGGTGGTCTACGAACGTTCCGAGGCCGACGAGGTGCGGGACCTGAAGCTTGACCACTCCTTCAAGATCGTCCAGGTGCAGGTCCGTGTGGTGGAGGAGGAGCGCGCCAAGGGCGCCGCCGCCAACCAGGACACCATCAACCGCGCCCTTGAGACCATCGAGATCACAGCCACGAATGCCAGGGACATGATCAAGTCCGCCGGCGGCAGCGGGGAGCCGGTGACCGGAACCATCATCGACTAGAGTGGAGCGGGTGAGCTCGGCATTGAAGAAGGACCACCTTCGCATCGCATCCGTTAACGTAAACGGCCTCCGGGCTGCCTACAAGAACGGCATGGCGGCATGGCTGGAGCCGCGCGAAGTGGACATCCTCTGCCTGCAGGAAGTCCGCGCACCTGATGCCATCGTCCGGCAGCTGCTGGGGGAGGGCTGGCATATCCTGCACGCCGAGGCCGAAGCGAAAGGCCGTGCCGGCGTCGCCATAGCCTCCCGGGAAGAGCCGCTGGACACCAGGAACGGCATCGGGGACGACTACTTCGCCACCGCCGGACGCTGGGTCGAAGCCGATTTCCGCGTCCGCGATTCCGCAGGGAACCCCGTGCAGCTCACCGTTGCCAGTGCCTACGTGCACTCCGGTGAAGTAGGGACTCCAAAACAGGATGACAAATTCCGCTTCCTGGACGTCATGAGCACCCGCCTGCCCGAGCTGACCAAGCACAGCGACCATGCATTGGTGGTGGGAGACCTGAATGTTGCCCACACGCCCCGGGACATCAGGAACTCCAAGGGCAACCTGAAGAAGGCCGGGCACCTGCCGGAAGAACGTGCCTACTTCGACCGGTTCTTTGGCGAGGAGATCGGCTGGCATGACGTCCACCGGACCCTTGCCGGCGACATCGACGGGCCGTACACGTGGTGGTCCTGGCGCGGCAAGGCATTCGACAATGACACCGGTTGGCGCATCGACTACCACATGGCCACTCCCGAACTGGCGGCGTCCGCCGTTACGGCTGTGGTGGACCGTGCAGCCTCCTGGGACACCCGCTTCTCCGATCACGCCCCGCTGGTAGTGGACTACCAGCTCTAAGCCCGAAAGTTTTTCCATGACCAGCCAGACTTCCCCCACTGCCAAGAAGCGCATCCTTTCCGGCGCCAAGCCCACTGCCGACTCCCTGCACCTGGGCAACTACATCGGTGCCGTGCGCAACTGGGTGGACATGCAGGCGGAGTACGACGCCGTCTTCTTCATCCCGGACCTGCATGCCATCACGGTGGACTTCGACCCCGCGGAACTGGCCAAGCGGACCCGCATTGTGGCTGCCCAGTACATCGCGGCCGGCATCGACCCGGACAAAAGCATCTTCTTCGTCCAGTCCCATGTCCCCGAGCACGCGCAGCTCGCCTGGGCCCTGAACTGCATCACCGGGTTTGGCGAGGCCTCCCGGATGACCCAGTTCAAGGACAAGACCCAGAAGTCCGGCGCAGACGCCGCCACGCTGGGCCTTTTCGCCTATCCCACGCTGATGGCCGCGGACATCCTCCTCTACCAAAGCGATCTGGTGCCTGTTGGCGAGGACCAGCGGCAGCACCTGGAACTCACGCGGAACCTGGCGCAGCGGTTCAACACCCGGTTTGGCCACACGTTCACGGTCCCTGAGGCAACGATCGTCAAGGAAAGCGCCAAGATCTACGACCTCCAGAACCCCAGCGCCAAGATGTCCAAGACGGGGGAGTCCCCCAATGGTGCCATCCAGCTGCTGGAGGATCCCAAGATCGCGGCCAAGCGCATCAAGTCTGCAGTGACCGACGCCGGGACGGACATCCGCTTCGACGCCGAGGAGAAGCCCGGGGTTTCCAACCTGCTGACCATCTACTCCTCCCTGACGGGCAAGTCGGTGGCGGAGCTTGAAGCCGAGTACCAGGGCAAGATGTACGGCCACCTCAAGGTTGACCTGGCCGAAGTGGTGGTGGACTTCATCACCCCGCTCCGAAACCGGACCAACGAACTGATGGCCGATCCCGCCGAGCTTGACCGGCTGTTGGCCCTGGGCGCGGAACGGGCCCGCGAGATTGCCTCGGCAACCCTTGGCCAGGTGTACCAGCGGATGGGCTTCCTGCCGTCCCTCAGCCTCGCAGGGGTCCGCTAGCGCCATGTCTTCGGGAAACGTCACCGCCAGGGGAGGTGCCTGTTCTGCCGGCCAGGTGGAGCGGACCCGGGCCGACCGCTTCGAAGACCAGTCGGGCCGGAGTGCGGCCACGGACCGTGACGTGACAGGAAGCGAAGAAATCAGCGTCGGCGTCATCCTTGGCTTCCCAGCCGAAATCGCCGGGGAACTGCAGCGCTGGCGGGCGTCCTTTGGCGACCCCCTGGCGGACGTGGTTCCGGCCCACATCACGCTGGTCACCACCACCCCCACCCAGGACTGGGAAGCGACCCGCCGCCACGTCCGTGAAGTTGCGCGCTGCCAGAGTCCCTTCATGGTGACCATCGCCGGGACCGGAACATTCCGGCCCGTCTCTCCGGTGGTCTTCATTAATGTGGAGGACGGATTCAATGAGTGCGTGGACCTGCACCGCAGGCTCCAGCAGGGCCCTCTCCACCGCGAACTGCCCTTTGCGTACCATCCGCACGTCACCATCGCCCATGACGTCGCACCGGAAAGCCTGGATGAGGCCGAAACGGTGCTGAAGAACTACAGAGCAACCTTCCCCGTGGTTAGCATGGGACTCTATGAGCATGATGCCGAGGGCATCTGGCAGCTACGGGAAGAGCTGGACTTTGGGACCGAAACTGACAACCACGCCGGCACCCGCTTCACGGACGCTGCCGCGGACTCCGCAACCGAAGGCGGCTGACCGGCCGCCGCTGCCCACCGAGCGCGCCCAGCTGAAGCTGGCGGTCATCCAGAAGCGGATGGAATGGGGCAAGGCCAGGAGATCCGGGAGCGGGCTGTTGCCGAGCCTGATGGCCACGGTCCAATGGCTGCAGGCCAGGCTCAACACGCTGCGGCCCATGCGGGCGTTCCAGCACTACAATCTCCAGCACGGCCCCTTGCTGAGCGCCGGCATCGGCTTCCGGATGTTCTTCTCCATCACCGGCCTCCTGACGACCGGCTTTTCGGTGGCCGGGCTTGTTCTCAGGAGCCAGCCGGCCCTGCTTGACACCATTATTGCCACGGTGGCGCAAAGCGCCCCCGGACTCCTGAAGGTCAACGGCGGCGAAGGACTGGTGGACCCGAAAGACCTCCTGAACCCGGACGGCCTTGGGTGGACCGCTGTGATTGCCGCCGTGGTCACCGTCATCACATCGCTGGGCTGGATCAACGGCATCAGGGACGGCCTGCGCGGCGTGCTGCGGATGCCTCCGCCCGTGGTTAATCCCATCCTGATGAAGCTGCGCGACGCCGGAACCCTCCTGCTGCTGGGCGTGGCCCTGGTGATCAGCGCCGGAGCTTCACTGGTGTTCGGGACGCTGGCCGGGTGGGTAGCGGATTTCCTGCACCTCACAGATGCCGTGGCCGGCCCCTTGACGACGTCGGTCAAGATCGTTGTTCCGCTGGTCCTGAACTGGGTCACGGCGCTGATCATGTTCCGGCTGGCCGCCGGGCTCAAGCTGTCCCGCCGGGCACTGATCGAAGGCACTGTCCTGTCCGCCGTGGGGACCACAATTTTGCAGATCTTCAGCACCGAACTCCTTGGCGGTGCCAGCCGCAACCCCATCCTGGCGCCGTTCGCGATCATCATCGGCCTGCTCATCTGGTTCAACCTGGTCAGCCAGGTCTACCTTGTCTCCGCCGGCTGGGCGGCAGTCCGTGAGGCAGACCAGGAGGCGGACGGCGTGCCGCGAAAGACGATCCTGGGGGCCCGGCGGACAACTCCGCAAACCTGAGGCGCAGGAGGAGGTCCTCCACTCCTTGCAGTTATGGAGCCTGCACCAGTCCCTCCCACGCTACTGTCCAACCGGATGGAAAGCCGGGTGCATGCCGGTCCGGGCCGTTGTCCCATCCGGCAGCCATCAGGGCGACGGCGGCGAGAAGACCGCCGTTACCGGGAAGGTACAGCGGCAGGGACTCCGTCTGCCGGTTGTGCCCGTTGACCAGGACTGTGTTCTTGGGCGTTTCCTGCAGGAGTGCGTCCACAGCCGTTTCAGGGTCGCCCAGCCGGGCGGCCGTCATGGCCATGACCGGATAGTCCCAGCCCCAGGTACTGTCCCAGTCCCAGTCAGCAAGGACACCCGCGAGCGTGGCCCGCATGACGGTTTCGTCGATCAGGTCCGTCAGTGGGAGGACGCCAAGTGCGCAGAGCATCGAGGGGTGGTCTGTCCTGATGGTGAACGGTTCCACATCCATGGCTGCGTACACGCCATTGATCACGCGCGGAGGGACCAGGCCATCGGCCACCGCCAACCATGACTCGACCGGTTCCAGGCCCAGCCGCTCCCGCCAAGCCGCGGCAATCCGGAGAGCCCACTGCCAGTAGGCCAGTTCGAAGGTCGGATTGGTGACGGTGGCACGGAGCGGCCCATAGCTCTCCTGTGCGGGAATGAGCGGCGGCCCCAGTTCGAACCCTCGCGCCGTGGGGTGGGCGAAACTGGCCATAAAGGCAGCGGATTCGAAGACGATCTCCGCGAATTCCTCGAGTACCGCCGGACTGGGGTTGGCGCGGTAAACCAGTTCCGCCAAGTGGATGGGATGCGGCTGCTGCCAAATCAGGAAGGTTCCGATGGGGCTGGGGCTCTCCCTGCCATCCGGACCTACCTGTTTCGGCCAGCGGACGCCGTCGAACCCCTGCATCCTGGCCGTCTGCCGGGAACTTTCCAGCACTGTTGAATACCAGCGGAGGGACGGCAGGATGAGTTCCGGCCGGTTCCAGTGCGCAAAGTGGGCAGCGTGCCACCAGTGCATCTCCAGGTGGAAGCGGCCCCGCCAGGAATTGCAGACCAGTCCGGTTTCCTGCGGCGGCAGTGATCCCGAGCAGTTGACCGCCGTGAGGTACTGGGACAGCACAATGCGGCGTTCCAGCTCCCTGGCACGGGGGTCGTCCGTTGCAGCAAGTTCAATAGCGCCGCCCGAAGACCAGAATCTTTGCCAATACGCCGCGGACGCTGAAGCCACACTATCCGCCGGTGAAAGCCCGACGCCGTAACCTCCTGGGGCGGGACTGCTGCCCTTGGGTGCCCCGGCAGCCGGCCGGTTGTTTCCCCGTGGAATGCAGTCACCGTCCTCCCCGGAGCTGAAGGCAATGGAGAAGTCCAACACTCCGCCCCACGGCCCGTCCGAAGTGCCGGGCACGATCCGCAGACGGTGTTGTTCCGTCTGCATCACCGTGAAATCCTGCCCAGTGATCATCACCTGATAGCGGGAGTTGTCCAACCTCCGGCCGGCGGTCCACATCCTGGTGGCACTGCCTTCTGCGGTTACCGCTTCAGTGAGCGACGTTGTGTGGGCATCCGGGCTGTTCCAATCGGCGGCGTCGTGCCAGGCCTCAGAGCCATAGGGAAAGCTGACGCCGACCACCAGGCCGGAGCCAAGGGCGGGGGACTCCACACGGAAGCCGAGTTCGTCCCGGTCCGGGTGGCAGGCAGTTGTGACTTTTACCGGCTGGCCTGCAACTGTGAAGTGACTGGTCACCACCCCAGTCCACAGATCCAGGGTTTGTTCGGTGTCCGTCACCTCACCTCTTGTGATTGCACGCTCTGAGCCGTCCTCCATCCAGCGCAGGCCAATCCGTCCCAGGTCCAGTCGGTGGGCGTTCGCGCGGAGCCACGTTTCAGCAGCGGAGGTATCTGTTTCGCGGTCGTTGACGATGTCGCCCACCATGTCCACGTAGGGCACCGGGCCGCGGGGCGAATCGTAGAGAACTGTCGAGCCGGCCAGGTCGTACGTGTGTGGAGCGGGCACAGAGTGCCATCCCCATTGGGCCTGGGTGCCCAGCAGCGTGCCCGGCGGCAGGTCGCCGCGCGCGCCTACAGGGTATTCGTCGGGAAGGGTCTGGAGGCCTGTGAGATCGACGGTGTAAGCGAATTCTCCGTTTCCCACCGAGACCGGGCTTCGCGGGTCGAGGTGCTGCTGCCGGATGTTGTGGCGCTGCACGAGTTCCTTGCGGTCGATGCCTGCATGGGATACCCCGCTTTCGCTGGTGCTTTGGCTGTGCACTCCGCACGCCCTCCTGTTGGTGTCCGCGTTGACGTTTGAAGAATAGTTCAAAGTCGAAACTATTGACCCCAACATACACCTTTGATACGTTTCAGGAACCGTTTTCCCGCCCCTTCTGACTGAGGAAGAAGCCTGCCCAATGACGCGTCAAGGTATCCGAGGTATTCGTAAATCGATCGCTGTCCTGTCGGCCGCAGCCCTGCTGGCCACTACTGCCGCCTGCTCGAGTCCCTCCTCCAACAAGGCGGAGGATGGGCCGGTCGAAATCCGTTTTTCCTGGTGGGGCAACGCAGGCCGCGCGGACCTGACCAACAAGGCGATCGCGGAATTCGAAGCAGCGAACCCCAATATCAAAGTGAAACCGGAATACGGCGACATCAGCGGGTACTTCGATAAGCTCGCCACCCAGATGGCCGCCAACGACGCCCCGGACGTCATCACCATGGGTGGCGCCTATCCAGCCGAGTATGCCAACCGCGGGGCCTTGCTGGACCTGTCGAAGGTGGAGGGATCGCTTGACCTGTCCAGGATTGACCAAGGGGCGCGGGAGAACGGGCAGGTCAAGGGCAAGCAGTACGGCGTCTCCACGGGAGCCAACGCGCTGGCGATAGTGGTCAACCCGGCCGTCTTCGCCGCAGCCGGCGTTCCCCTTCCGGATGACAGCACCTGGAGCTGGGACGACTTCGCCAGGATCGCCACGGACATCACCAACAAGAGCCCGAAGGGTACATACGGAACGGCAACCGTCCTCACCCACGACTCCCTGGACGCCTTTGCCCGCCAGCGCGGGGAATCCCTCTACACCCAGGACGGCCAACTGGGTTTGGGCAAGCAAACGGTTCAGGACTACTTTGATTACTCCCTGGAGTTGAGCGGTTCCGGTGCTGCTCCGAGTGCCTCGGAAACTGTCGAAAAGCTCAACGTCAGCACCGAGCAGACCCTCATGGGCATGGGGAAGGCCGGAATGATGCTCACATGGAGCAATTCACTGACAGCCCTCAGCAAGGCCTCGGGCGCTGACCTGAGGCTGCTCAAGCTTCCCGGCGAAAAGCCCACTCCGGGAATCTGGCTTCAGTCCTCGCAGTTCTACACCATCTCTGCCCGCAGCAAGCACACTGACGCCGCCGCAAAGCTGGTGAACTTCCTGGTCAACAACCCGTCAGCGGCCAAGATCATCCAGAGCGACAGGGGCATTCCCGGAAACGCTGAAATGCGGACAGCCATTCAGGGCCTGTTGACACCACAGGGCAAGGTGGAAGCGGAGTACATCGACCAGATCGGCAAGATGGACTTCGCCCCCACGTACATTGGCCCCACCGGATCAACGGCTGTTTCCGAGATTACTGCCCGAATCAATACAGACGTCCTGTTCAAGCGCCTCACGCCGGAGAAGGCAGCCGAGCAGTGGATCAGCGAGAGCAAGGCGGCCATCGGCAAGTAGCCTTCCGGCGGCCGCGGTGTCTCCGCTAAGGCGCGGGGCATCCATCCGGAAGGCAGCAAGGAAGCCGCTCAGGCGGGTGCTGCGTCGAGGTACTGGTCGGCCCAGGCGGCGATGATCCTTGCTGCCCGGGCGGCCTGGCCCTTGCCGGTCAGGAGGTGGTCGCTGCCCTCAAGGGAGACGAAGTTCCGCGGATGCCGTGCCGTCTGGAAGATGGTGCTGGCATTTTCGATCCCCACGGTGTTGTCGGTGGGGGAGTGCAGCACCATCAACGGCTTGTGCAGCTGTTTGATGCAGTCCGTCAGGTCCGCGTTCTCCAGGTCCTCCACGAAGTGCCGGCGGATCTCCACCCGCTTGCCGCCCAGGTCCACTTCGGCGCTGCCCTCGCTCAGGATCCTGTCCAGCGCCGCATCGAAGACGTGGGCAACGTGCTTGGGGGAGAAGGGCGCTCCGACGGTGGCAACGGCGTCCAGCTCAGGAATTTCCCGCGCGGCGGCAAGGACCGCGGCGCCGCCGAACGAGTGGCCCACCAGCAGGGAGATCCCCTTTCCCTGGCTGCCCATGAATTCTGCAGCCTTCACTGTGTCGGCCACCTTGTGGCTGAATGAACCCGCTGACCATTCCCCTGCCGAGCCGCCCAGGCCCAGGTTGTCGAAACGCAGCATGCCGATGCCGCTGTCCGCCAGCGCCTTGCACATGCGGGACGCGGAGGGGCTGTCCTTGCCCAGTGTGAAACCGTGCGAGAAGACGCCCCAGCCTTTGACGGGACCCTCCGGGACGTCAATGATGCCGGACAGCGTCTCGCCGGTGGACCCGGTGAAGGACACTTTTTCGGAGCGGGACAAGGAGGACCCCTTTCTGCTGAAACGGCCGACGGCGCCCCCACCACACGTGGTGAGCGACGCCGTCGGCCGTTATATCTGTTGGTGAACGTGCCTAGATCTTGCGGGCCAGGATGGCCTGCTTGACCTCCGCGATGGCCTGCGTGACCTGGATGCCGCGGGGGCAGGCCTCCGAGCAGTTGAAAGTGGTGCGGCAGCGCCACACGCCTTCCTTGTCGTTCAGGATCTCCAGGCGCATGTCACCGGCATCATCACGCGAGTCGAAGATGAAGCGGTGCGCGTTGACGATTGCGGCGGGGCCGAAGTACTGCCCATCGGTCCAGAACACCGGGCAGGAGGACGTGCACGCGGCGCACAGGATGCACTTGGTGGTGTCGTCGAAACGCTCACGGTCCTCGGCGGACTGAAGGCGTTCCCGGGTGGGCTCGTGGCCCTTGTTGATAAGGAACGGCATGACCTCGCGGTACGACTGGAAGAACGGCTCCATGTCCACGATTAGGTCCTTCTCCACCGGCAGGCCCTTGATGGGCTCCACCGTGATGGGCTTGGACGTGTCCAGGTCCTTCAGCAGCGTCTTGCAGGCAAGGCGGTTGCGGCCGTTGATGCGCATGGCGTCGGAACCGCACACGCCGTGGGCGCAGGAGCGGCGGAAGGACAGCGTACCGTCCATCTCCCACTTGACCTTGTGCAGGGCATCCAGGACACGGTCCGTGCCGTACATGGTCACGTGGAAATCATCCCAGGTGGCTTCCTCGGAAACCTCCGGGTTGTACCGGCGGACCCGCATGTGGACGTCAAACGTGGGGATTTCCCCGCCCCCGCCAACGCCGGCAGGAAGTTCGACCTTTGAGGCTGGCTCAGCGATTTCGGTGCTCATCCTAGTACTTCCTCACCATCGGCTCGTAGCGGGTAAAGACAACCGGCTTGGTGGCCAGTCGGATGCCGGCAATTGCTTCTGCCGATCCGTCAGCCGGGGCGTGGTCATCCTTGTACGCCATGGAGTGCTTCATGAATTTCTCGTCGTCACGCTCGGGGAAGTCCTCGCGGAAGTGTCCGCCGCGGGATTCCTCGCGGTGCAGGGCGGCCACGGTCATGACCTTGGCCAGCTCCAGCAGGAAGCCGAGTTCAACGGCCTCGAGCAGATCCAGGTTAAAGCGCTTGCCCTTGTCCTGGACGTTGATGCGCTTGTACCGCTCCTCGAAGGAGGCGATGTCCCGCAGCACCTGGTTCAAAGTGTCCGCCGTGCGGAACACCTGCATGTTGGCGTCCATGGTGTCCTGCAGTTCCTTGCGGATCTGCGCCACCTTTTCATCGCCGGTGCCGTTGCGGGCAATGTCCAGCAGTTCGGTGGTGTAGGCCAGCGGGTTCTCCGGCAGCTCCACGAACTGGGCGGTCTTGGCGTATTCAGCTGCGGCGATACCTGCCCGCTTGCCGAAAACGTTGATGTCCAGCAGGGAGTTGGTGCCCAGGCGGTTGGAACCGTGGACGGATACGCAGGCCACTTCGCCGGCTGCGTAGAGGCCGGGGACTACGGTGTCGTTGTCCTGGAGGACCTCTGTGGTGATGTTCGTGGGGATGCCGCCCATGGCGTAGTGCGCTGTGGGGAACACGGGCACCGGCTCGGTGTACGGTTCCACGCCCAGGTAGGTGCGGGCGAACTCGGTGATGTCCGGCAGCTTCGCGTCGATGTGCGCCGGCTCAAGGTGGGTCAGGTCCAGGAGGACGTAGTCCTTGTTCGGACCGCAGCCGCGGCCTTCGCGGACCTCGTTGGCCATGGAGCGGGCCACGATGTCACGGGGCGCCAGGTCCTTGATGGTGGGGGCGTAGCGCTCCATGAAGCGCTCACCCTCGGAGTTGCGCAGGATGGCACCTTCACCGCGGGCGGCCTCGGAGAGCAGGATGCCCAGGCCGGCCAGGCCTGTCGGGTGGAACTGGAAGAACTCCATGTCCTCCAGGGGGATCCCGCGGCGGAAGGCGATGCCCATGCCGTCCCCGGTGAGGGTGTGGGCATTGGACGTGGTCTTGAAGACCTTGCCGGCGCCGCCGGAGGCGAACACCACGGACTTGGCCTGGAACACGTGCAACTCGCCGGACGCGAGGTCGTAGGAGACCACGCCGGCAACGCGCTTCTGCTTGAACGGCGTGCCGTCTGCGCGGACAGCGTCCTCTTCAACCGTCAGCAGGTCCAGCACGTAGTACTCGTTGTAGAACTCAACGTTGTGCTTGACGCAGTTTTGGTACAGGGTCTGCAGGATCATGTGTCCCGTGCGGTCCGCGGCGTAGCATGCGCGGCGGACCGGAGCCTTGCCGTGGTCGCGGGTGTGGCCGCCGAAACGGCGCTGGTCAATGCGGCCTTCGGGCGTGCGGTTGAAGGGCAGGCCCATCTTTTCCAGGTCCAGCACGGCGTCGATGGCTTCCTTGGCCATGACCTCGGCGGCGTCCTGGTCAACCAGGTAGTCGCCGCCCTTGACGGTGTCGAACGTGTGCCATTCCCAGTTGTCTTCCTCGACATTGGCAAGGGCTGCGCACATGCCACCCTGTGCCGCACCAGTGTGCGAGCGGGTGGGGTAGAGCTTGGTCAGTACTGCTGTGCGCGCACGCTGACCGGATTCGATCGCGGCGCGCATGCCAGCGCCACCGGCACCGACGATGACGACGTCGTACTTATGGACCTGCATACCAGATGCTCTTTCTCTCAAAATTCGCTATAAAACAACGGGGCGGCTTCGCCTGCTCCGCAAAACAGGGCCCGCGGAAAAGCCCGCGGGCCCGGGGTTGTGCCAGTGCTAGGCAGGGCAGAATCCACCAGGAAGGGCAACACCGTTCACCACAGGGCACGGGTTGAAGGTGAAGATGACCAGCGTGCCCAGGAGGATGATGACGACGGCCGCCGCGTACAGGACGGTCTTCAGCCACCGGCGGGTGGAGGTCTTCTCGGCGTAGTCATTGATGATGGTCCGCACGCCGTTGGTGCCATGCAGCATGGCCAGCCAGAGCATGGCGAGATCCCAGAACTGCCAGAAGGGGTCTGCCCACTTGCCGGCGACGAAACCGAAGTCGATGGCGTGGATGCCTTCGCCCACCATGAGGTTCACGAACAGGTGGCCGAAAATGAGGACCACCAGCACCACGCCGGAGAGGCGCATGAACAGCCAGGCGATCATCTCGAAGTTGCCCCGGGAGCCGCCGCTGCGGCGGTACTGGGGGGCGATCCGCCCGCTGCGGGGGCTCTCGATCGTTGCAGTCATGGCTTAGTGACCTCCGAGGGCGAGGGACAGGTGGCGGATGGAGAAAGCGACCATGGTCACGACCCACAGGGCCAGGACTGCCCACAGCATCTGCCGCTGGTACTTGGCGCCCTTCTTCCAGAAGTCGACCGCAATGATCCGCAGGCCGTTGAAGGCGTGGAACACGATGGCGGCAACAAGGCCGGTCTCGCCCAGCGCCATCAGGGGGTTCTTGTAGGCGCCGATCACAGCGGTGTAGGCCTCCGGTGACACACGCACCAAGGAGGTGTCCAGGACGTGGACCAACAAGAAGAAAAAGATCACTACACCGGTAATGCGGTGTCCTACCCAGGACCACATGCCTTCACGGCCGCGGTACAAGGTGCCAGCTGGTTTTGTCGGCACTGATAAACCTCCCTGCAACACAGCGGCGCTGGCATGAGATCCATGCGGGGGGAACGCCTGCTGCGAGAGCACTCGTAGCTCAGGCCTAAATCTAGGCTCCGCTAACAGCTTATTCAATTTAGGAGTTTCTTGGTGCCCAGTACTGGAGCGGATTTTCCGGTGAAATGAGACGAACGCCACATCTGTTCCGGCTTTTGGCCGGGACGGTACCGGAAAATGCGGGTCCGGTGGGTCTGCAAGGGACCGGTTGCGGCCGTTCCGCTAAAGTAGCCCTGATGAGTACAGACAAAGTGACAAGCCCGGCTTCACCCCTTGACCGCTTTATTGCGGTGATTCCGGCAGGCGGAGTGGGGACCCGCCTCTGGCCCCTGTCACGTGCCGCAGCTCCCAAGTTCCTTCACGATCTCACGGGATCGGGCAGCACCTTGCTGCGCGCCACCTACGACCGGCTGCATCCGCTGGCAGGCAGCCGGATGCTGGTCGTCACTGGCAAGGCGCACCGCGATGCCGTGTGCCGGCAGTTGCCCGAGCTGCACGATTCGGACCTGGTCCTCGAGTCGGAGCCCAAGGACTCCGGTGCGGCCATCGGCCTTGCCGCTGCCATCCTGCACGAGCGCGATCCTGACACCATCATGGGTTCCTTCGCCGCAGACCAGGTCATCAGCCCTGACGATCTGTTCCAGCAGGCCGTCCGTGAGGCCATCTTTACTGCCGCTGCCGGCAAGATCGTCACCATTGGCATCAAGCCCACGCACCCGTCCACCGGGTTCGGCTACATCCGTTCCGGGCAGGACCTGCACATCGAGGGCGCGCCCAGCGCCCAGGATGTGGTGGAGTTCGTCGAGAAGCCCGACGAGGAAGTGGCCCAGCAGTACGTCGACAGCGGTAACTACGTGTGGAACGCCGGTATGTTCGTGGCGCCGGTGGCGCTGATGCTCAAGCACCTTGAGGCGAACCAGCCCGAACTGTTCCAGGGCCTGCAGGAAATCGCCCGCGCGTGGGACACCCCCCAGCGCGACGAGGTCACCGGGCGCGTCTGGCCAACGCTGCCGAAGATCGCCATCGACTACGCAGTGGCCGAGCCCGCCGCCGAAGCCGGGGACGTCGCCGTCGTACCCGGGACCTTCCGTTGGGACGACGTTGGCGACTTTGCCTCGGTGGGGCGCCTCAACAGCGCCAAGGAAGTGGACGACGTCACGGTCCTCGGCGAAGGTGCCCGCGTGTTCACCGAGAACTCGAGTGGCGTTGTGGTCACCGACACCAAGCGCGTGATCGCCCTGATCGGCATCCAGGACGTTGTCATCGTGGATACGCCGGACGCTTTGCTGGTGACCACCATGGCCAATTCCCAACGCGTCAAGGCTGCCGTTGACGCACTCAAGGCAAGCGGCGACACGGACGTTCTCTGATCCCGGAACCTGCCGGCCCAACCCGCGCCGGCAGGTTTCGGGATGTAATGAGGCGTCAGTGAATGGGCACGAAAGCCAACACCCTCGCTAGAGTGAAGCAGTGCGCAATTACACTACTGAAGCCGAGCCCACCGCCCTGGTGGCTCCCTGGCTCGAACCGCTTTTGCCTGAACTGATCGAATTCCGGCGGGACCTGCATGCGCACCCGGAACTGTCCTTCAAGGAGTTCCGCACCACCGACAAGCTCGCCGAGCGGCTCGAAGCTGCCGGCCTGAGCCCCCGCCGCCTGGAAGGCACCGGTCTGACGGTGGACGTGGGCGAAGGCCCCATCGCCACGGCGCTTCGCGGCGACATCGATGCCCTGCCCATTATCGAGGAGACCGGGCTGCCGTTCGCGTCGAAGAACCACGGCGTCACCCACGCCTGCGGCCATGACGTGCACACCACCACCATGCTGGGCATCGCCCTGGTACTGCACCGGATGCACCAGGAATCACCCCTCGGCGCCACCGTCAGGATCATCTTCCAGCCTGCTGAGGAGACCATGCCCGGCGGCGCGCATTCCTGCATTGAACAGGGTGTGCTGGACGGCGTCCCCCGGATTTTGGCGCTGCACTGCGACCCCCGCATTGAAGTGGGCAAGGTGGGAACCCGCATCGGTGCCATTACCTCGGCGTCGGACACCATCCGGATCGAACTCTCCGGCCGCGGCGGCCACACGTCCCGCCCGCACCTGACCGAAGACCTGGTGTTCGCGCTGGCCCAGATCGCCGTCAACGTACCCGCCGTGCTGTCCCGCCGGGTGGACGTCCGCAGCGGCGTCTCCGTCGTGTGGGGCCAGATCACCGCAGGCTCGGCACCCAACGCCATCCCCGGCAGCGGCTACATGGCCGGGACCATGCGCTGCCTGGACCGGGACGCCTGGCACGCCGCCGGTGAACTCCTTGACGAAGTGGTCCACCAGGTGGCTGCGCCCTACGGCGTGGACGTCCACCTGGAGCACACCAGGGGAGTGCCGCCGGTGGTGAACTCCGAACACGAGACAGCCATCATCGAGGCCGCCGCCCGGGCCGAAATCGGCGAAAGCGCCGTGGTGCTCACCCCGCAGTCAATGGGCGGCGAGGATTTCGCGTGGTTCCTCGCGGAACTTCCCGGCGCCATGATGCGCCTGGGCACCAAGACGCCCGGCGGCGAGGACTACGACCTCCACCGCGGGGATTACATCCTGGACGAGCGCTCACTTGGCCTGGGTATCCGGGTCCTCACCGCAGCGGCGCTCCGCACCATCCGCGACCTGGAACAGACCCCGGTTTCCTGACAAGCCCTGCCTGGTATCCCCGCCCCGGGTGGGGATATCAGGCATCGCTGTTTCAGGACAGCAACAAGGGAAGTACGACGACGGCGGGGCACAAGGGCAGCCACAGGTGCCGTAAGTTGTGCACAACTTAGTGGTGGGCTATCGTTATACCCATGACCGAAGCACCCCGCCTGGACCGGCAAGTCTGTTTTGCGTTGTACTCGGCCTCCCGTGCCGCTACCGCCGTCTACCGGCCTGTCCTGGACGAACTGGGACTCACCTACCCGCAGTACCTAGTGATGCTGGTCCTGTGGGAGAACGAACCCCGGGGCGTCAAGGAACTCGGCGGGGAACTGGGCCTTGACTCGGGCACCCTGTCGCCGCTGCTGAAGCGACTGGAAGCCCTGGGGCTCGTGGAGCGGCGGCGCTCCGGCGAGGACGAACGCCGCGTTGCCATCCACCTGACACCGGCCGGGCGAAGCCTCAGCGGCCAGGCAAGTGCCATTCCGCAGCGGCTGGCCGACGCCGCAGGTCTCTCCCTGGACGAACTTGAACAGCTGCGGACCACCCTGGGCAAGCTCACGGCTGCCCTGCATGAATCGCTCTGAACCCGAATACTGCACCATCCCACCTACAGGACGGATATTTTTCGTGAAGACTCTCTACACCGCCGAGGCACTGGCCTCGGGTGAAGGCCGCGACGGCGCTGCACGCAGCAATGACGGCAAGCTGGCAGTGGCCCTCGCCAGCCCGGTCGAACTCGGTGGCAGCGGCCAGGGCACCAACCCCGAACAGCTCTTTGCCGCCGGGTATGCCGCCTGCTTCCACTCCGCTCTGCGCCTGGTGGGCCGCAAGGCAGGAGCTGACCTGACGGACTCGGCAGTGGCAGCGAAGATCCACCTGGGGCAGCTGGACGGCGGTGCAGGCTTCGGGCTTGCCGCCGAGCTCGAAATTGCCCTGCCGGCGCTGGACCTCGCTACCGCCGAAGAGCTGGTGGCCAAGGCACACGAGGTCTGCCCCTATTCAAATGCCACTCGCGGCAACATCAACGTTGACCTCAAGATTCTGGAGTACGCAGCATGAGCACAGCCCTTGCAACCACCACCCGTGAAATCCGGCTGGCCTCCCGTCCCGTGGGGCGCCCCTCGGGCGAAAATTTCGAACTTACCAAGTCGCCGCTGCCCACACTTGAAGACGGCCAGATCCTGGTGCGCAACCTTTTCATGTCCGTGGACCCCTACATGCGGGGCAGGATGAACGACGTCAAGTCCTACTCGGCACCCTTCGCCGTGGGCAAAGCGCTCGACGGCGGTGCGGTAGGCGAGGTGATCGCGTCCCGTTCATCCGCACACCAGGAGGGCGACGTCGTCGTGCATTCCCTTGGCTGGCGCGAGTACGCGGTGGTTGACGGCACTGCTGCCACCCCCGCCCGGACTGACCTGGCGCCAGCGTCGGCTTTCCTTGGCGCGCTGGGCATGACCGGCCTGACGGCCTACGCCGGCCTGCTGAAGGTCGCCGAATTCAAGCCGGGGGACGCTGTGTTCGTTTCGGGTGCGGCCGGTGCGGTCGGGTCCCTGGTGGGACAGATTGCCAAGGCCATGGGGGCTTCACGTGTCATCGGCTCCGCCGGCTCGCCGGCCAAGGTGGCCCGGCTCCTGGAGCTTGGCTTCGACGCCGCGTTCGACTACCACGACGGTCCGGTTGTGGAGCAACTGGAGAAGGCGGCCGGCCCGGCCGGTATCGACGTCTACTTCGACAACGTGGGCGGCGAGCACCTCGAGGCGGCCCTGGCAGTCCTGAACGTGGGCGGCCGGGTGGCCATGTGCGGTGCCATCGCGCAATACAACTCCACCGAACCCACTCCCGCACCCCACAACCTGATGCAGGCCATCGGCAAGCAATTGACCCTGCGCGGTTTCCTGGTGGGCGGGCAGCGGCAGCATGCGGCAGAGTTCGCGGAGAAGATGGCCGGGTGGCTGGCGGACGGGACCGTGCGCTACGACGAGACGATCGTCGACGGGCTGGAGAACGCTCCGCAGGCATTCATGGATCTCCTGGACGGCGCAAACACCGGCAAAATGCTGGTCCGGCTGTAGCCACCAGAACCAGGCATAAGCAGTAGGGGCACCGCGTTTCCGCGGTGCCCCTACTGCTTGGTAACAACTTGTAAACAATCTCCCGGATGGGCTCCTGGCGTGCTATGGGGACGTGGCGCAGGCCACTAAAGTAAGTGCCATCAGTGCGCTCCGGCGCAGTGCTGCGTGCCTTCAGTGAAAACAGAATTTCAGCGCCGAAACGGACACTCATTGAATTCCAGCCCGTAGCGCCACTCGCATCATCCCTGGAGGAAAATTGAAGAAATCACTGCGTGCCGTCTTCAAGCGCGGTTCAATGGCCGGTGTGGCCACCCTCGGTGCGTCCGCGCTTGTGCTCACCGCCTGCGGTGCAGCCCCCGAAGCCGGCAGCACCTCATCCGCAGGTGCCAGCGACTACACGGGCTGCATCGTTTCGGACTCCGGTGGATTCGACGACCAGTCCTTCAACCAGTCCTCCTACGAGGGCCTGAAGAAGACCGAGAAGGACCTCGGCATCAAGGTCAACCAGATCGAGTCGAAGACCAACAACGACTTCGAACCCAACCTGCGCGCCATGGTCACGGCCGGCTGCAACCTGACCATCACGGTCGGCTTCCTGCTGGGCGACGCCACCAAGGCCCAGGCCACCGCCAACCCGGACAAGCACTTCGCCATCATCGACTTTGGCTACGACAAGCCCATCAGCAACGTCAAGCCCATCATCTACGACACCGCGCAGGCAGCCTTCCTCGCCGGCTACCTGGCCGCAGGAACCACCAAGACCGGCACCGTGGCCACCTTCGGCGGCATCAAGATCCCCACCGTGACCATTTTCATGGACGGCTACGCCGACGGCGTGAAGTACTACAACCAGCAGAAGGGCAAGAACGTCAAGCTGCTCGGCTGGAACAAGGACGCCCAGGACGGCAGCTTCACGGGTGACTTCGAAAAGCAGGACGTGGGCAAGCAGCTGACCAAGAACTTCCTGGACCAGGGAGCGGACATTGTGATGCCCGTGGCCGGTCCCGTGGGCAAGGGCGCCGGCGCGGCGCTCAACGAGGCCAAGGCTGCCGGGAAGGACGTCAAGCTGATCTGGGTTGACTCCGACGGCTACCTCACCGCCCCGGACTACAAGGACATCATGCTCTCTTCCGTCATGAAGCAGATGGGCGAGGCCGTGGAGACGGTTGTCACCGAGGACAAGGACGGCAAGTTCAACAACACCCCGTACGTGGGCACCCTTGCCAACGACGGTGTGCAGCTGGCGCCCTTCCACGACCTCGATTCCCAGGTCCCCGCGGAAGTGAAGTCCGACCTCGAGAAGATCAAGAAGGACATCGTCGACGGCAAGCTGAAGGTTGAGTCCGCAGCAAGCCCCAAGGCCTGATCCACTAACAGGAAGCGCCACCGCCGGTCCGTCACCCACTGGCCGGCCGGTGGCGCTTTTTGCTGGCCGAACGTTTACCGCGCCCGGCCGGCTCCTCCCGGTACTGCAGCCACTAGGCTGGTGCTGCAGCCATATATCCCGTCCGGTCGATCACCGGGCGCTTCGAGATTGGTCAGAGTTTTGAAACTTGAACTCAGAGGGATCACCAAACGCTTTGGCACGCTCCTGGCCAACGACCACATCGACGTGGTGGTTGAGTCGGGCCAGATCCATTGCCTCCTTGGTGAAAACGGGGCGGGTAAATCCACCCTGATGAACGTGCTGTACGGGCTGTACGAGCCCTCCGAAGGCGAAATCCTCATCGATGACAGGCCCGTTACCTTCAGGGGTCCCGGTGATGCCATGGCGGCAGGGATCGGCATGGTGCACCAGCACTTCATGCTGGTGCCGGTCTTCACCGTGGCCGAGAACGTGGCACTGGGTGCCGAACCCACCAAGGCGGCCGGCTTCCTCAACCTGGACCAGACCCGGCAGCGCATCAAGGAGATCTCGGACCAGTACGGCTTCGACGTGAACCCGGACGCCCTGGTGGAGGACCTGCCCGTAGGCGTCCAGCAACGGGTGGAAATCATCAAGGCGCTGGTCCGCAACGCCAAGGTCCTGATCCTCGATGAGCCCACGGCCGTACTGACCCCGCAGGAGACCGACGAACTCCTGGACATCATGCGCCAGCTCAAGTCGCGCGGAACCTCCATCGTCTTCATCTCCCACAAGCTGCGCGAGGTCAAGGCAGTCTCGGACACCATCACGGTGATCCGGCGCGGCAAGGTGGTGGGCACTGCCGATCCTGCCGCCTCCACCACCGAGCTTGCCTCGATGATGGTGGGCCGTGCCGTAAGCCTGACCCTGGACAAGGCCCCGGCCCAGCCGCGGGAAACCACCTTCGAGGTCCGTGACCTCACCGTCATCGCGCCCAACGGACAGCACGTGGTGGATCACCTCAGCTTCCATATCAAGCGCGGTGAGATCCTGGCCATAGCCGGCGTCCAGGGTAACGGGCAGACCGAACTCACTGAGGCCATCCTGGGCCTGCAGGAACGCGTCAGCGGTTCCATCGTCCTGGACGGCAGGGAACTCGTGGGCCGGTCCGTCAAGGAAGTCCTGCAGGCCGGCGTCGGGTTTGTCCCTGAGGACCGCAAAGTGGACGGGCTCGTGGGTACCTTCTCCGTAGCGGAAAACCTGGTCCTTGATCTTTACGACAAACCGCCCTTCGCCAAGGGAATCAGCATGAGCCCGGCGAAAATCATGGAGAACGCCAAGGCACGCATCGGCGAATTCGATGTCCGCACCCCCTCTGCCGCAGCGGCCGCCGGAACGCTGTCCGGCGGCAACCAGCAAAAGCTCGTGATGGCCCGGGAGCTCTCCCGGCCCCTGCGTCTCTTCATTGCCTCCCAGCCCACCCGCGGCGTGGACGTGGGCTCCATCGAGTTCCTGCACCGGCGGATCGTCGCGGAGCGTGACCAAGGGACCCCGGTCATGATCATTTCCACCGAGCTTGACGAAGTGATGGAACTGGCCGACCGCATCGCGGTGCTCTACAAAGGCAAGCTGGTGGGCACCGTCCCCGCCGGGACAAGCCGCGACGTGCTGGGCCTCATGATGGCCGGCATCCCGCCGGAAGAACACGCACAGACCCCGCAGGCCGGCACCCCGGCCGCCACCTCCAATGCCGAGGGAGCCGACCATGCCTGACCAGCCTTCCCCCAAACACGCCAAAGACGACCCCCGGGTCGAAGACACCCAGCACGCCGCCGGCCAGGACAGCCTGGCCGCGGAGGACACGGCCGCAGTTGTGGCCGTCGATACCGCCGGCGGCGCCATGCAGCCCTCTGCTGTTCCGGCCACGGCCCAAAGCGGGCAGCTTCCCGGCGGCTCCGGGACCGTGCTGCGGCGGATCTTCACTGGAAGCGGCATCGTGTCCGTGCTGGCGGTGCTGCTGGCGCTGATCATCGGCGGCCTGCTCATCGCGAGCACGGACAAGCAAGTGGCCACCACGGCGGGCTACTTCTTCGCCCGGCCCACGGACATGCTGGCGGCTGTTTGGAATGCGGCCACGCGCTCCTACATCGCGCTGTTCCAGGGCTCCGTGTTCAACCCGCGCGGCAACGGGTTGGCCGCCCAGTTCGCGCCCTTCATGGAGACCCTCACCATCGCCACGCCGCTCATCACCGCCGGCCTGGGCGTGGCGCTGGCATTCCGGGCAGGGCTCTTCAACATCGGTGCCCAGGGGCAAATTATCGTGGCGGGCATACTGGC
Source organism: Arthrobacter sp. SAFR-179 (assembly GCF_059414945.1). NCBI lineage: Bacteria > Bacillati > Actinomycetota > Actinomycetes > Micrococcales > Micrococcaceae > Arthrobacter > Arthrobacter sp. SAFR-179. The sequence continues at coordinate 364,967 of NZ_JBPFDM010000003.1, read as the reverse complement.
AGCCTGGGTGGGCTTCGCCCTCCACCTTCCGTTCGGCCTGCACCTGCTGCTGGTGCTGGTGGCGGGCATCGTTGGCGGCGCCCTCTGGGGCGGACTCGCCGGGCTGCTGAAGGCCCGCACCGGAGCCCACGAGGTCATCGTGACCATCATGTTCAACTACATTGCGCTGTACTTCCTGCGCTACCTGCTGAACACCCCGGCGTTCCAGCGGCCGGGGGAGTCCAACCCCATTTCACCCATCCTGGATCCGAGCGCCGTCTACCCGCAGATCCTGGGAAGCCAGTACCGGCTGCACCTGGGGTTCGTCCTGGCGATCGCCGCCACGGTCCTGGTGTGGTGGCTCCTCAACCGGTCCACAGTGGGCTTTGAGTTCCGTGCGGTGGGTGCCAATCCCAAGGCGGCGCAGACCGCCGGCATCAACGTCTCCCGCTCCACCATCCTGGTCATGGCCATCGCGGGCGGGCTCGCGGGCATGTCCGGTGTGGCCCAGGTTGCCGGCACCGAGAAGGTGCTCACGGACGGCGTCGCCGCCACGTACGGCTTTGACGCCATCACGGTGGCCTTGCTGGGACGTTCGACGCCGTGGGGCACCTTCGCTGCCGGCCTGCTGTTCGGCGCCTTCCGCGCCGGCGCGGTCCAGATGCAGATCCAGACCGGCACCCCCATCGACATCGTCCTGGTGGTCCAGTCCCTGATTGTCCTTTTCATCGCCGCACCGCCGCTGGTCCGGGCCGTCTTCGGACTGAACCCGCGGCGCAGGAAGCCCGCGCGAGCAGCCAGGTCCCGGCAGGCGGCCACTACCGGAGGTGCCGCATGAGCACAACAGTTTCTTCGTCCAGGCCGGGCAAACCCCAGCCCGGAGGACCCACCGCAGGTGCTCCATCCGCAGCACCGGCCACCAGGCCAGTCAGCTGGAAGACGCCCGTCCTGCTCACCGTCTTCGCCCTGGTCTCCCTGGTGTTCTTCGGATTCCTGGCCCCCAGCCAGACTGCCAGCTTCGGAATCTCCACCGGGGAAGACTTTTTCCAGCTGCCCGCACTGGAAATCAACGCGTTTGCCGGCGGCATCGTCTTATCCGTGCTCCTCGTGGCATTGGCGGGATACGCCGTCTACCTGAAGACAAAGAACCAGCCGGCTCCGGGCTGGCTGGCCGTCACCTTCATCGTGATCTTCGTGGCCGCATTCCTTATCTGGGTGGTGGGCGGCGCCCGTACGCCGGCCATCTCGCTTGCAGGGCTCATCGCGGGGTCCGTCACGCTTGCCGTTCCGCTCGTGTTCGGGTCGCTGTCCGGTGTCCTGTGCGAGCGGGTCGGCGTGGTCAACATCGCCATCGAAGGGCAGCTCCTGGGCGGGGCATTCACCGCAGCCATCGTCGCCAGCATGACAAAGAACGCCATCATCGGCCTGCTGGCAGCGGCCATCGCCGGTGCGGTGGTATCCATGGTCCTGGCCCTGTTCAGCATCAAGTACCTGGTGAACCAGATCATCGTCGGCGTCGTCCTCAACGTCCTGGTCTCCGGGGTGACGGGCTTCCTGTTCAGCACTGTGATGCAAACCAACAAAGCCCAGTTCAACTCACCGCCGGGCCTGGATGTGATCGACATTCCCGTGCTCTCCAGCATCCCGATCATCGGTCCCATCCTGTTCCGCCAGTCGCTGGTGGGCTACCTCATGTACGTGGCCGTCGCAGTGGTCTGGGTTGGCCTGTTCAAGACGAGGTGGGGCCTGCGGGTCCGGGCAGTGGGGGAGCACCCCCAGGCGGCGGACACCCTTGGCATCAACGTCAACGCCACCCGGTTCTGGAACGTCACCCTCGGCGGTGCCGTCGCCGGCATCGGCGGCTCCTTCTTCACCCTGGTGGCCATTGACAGCTTTACCAAGGAAATCTCCGGTGGGCGCGGCTTCATCGCCCTGGCCGCCCTCATCTTTGGCCGCTGGAACCCAGTGGGAGCCTTCTTCGCGGCACTCCTGTTCGGCTTCGCCGACAACCTCCAAAGCATCGTGACCATCATCGGCACACCGGTGCCCAGCCAGTTCATGGCCATGCTGCCCTACCTGGTGACCGTCCTCGCCGTCGCCGGCCTGGTTGGCAAATCCAGGGGCCCCGCCGCCAGCGGCATCCCTTACGTCAAGGGATGACTGCCATGGACAACGCACAAACAGTGGACTGGGCGGCCCTCGAAGCAGCAGCCGTCGCCGCCATGAAGAACGCCTACGCCCCGTACTCCAAATTCCCGGTGGGGGCCGCCGCCCTTACCGGGGACGGCCGGATTGTCAGCGGCTGCAATGTGGAGAACGCCAGCTATGGGCTGACGCTCTGCGCGGAATGCGCCCTGGTGGGCAACCTGCACATGACCGGGGGCGGTGTGCTGCGCGCCTTCTATTGCGTCGACGGGGCTGGAAATGTCCTCATGCCCTGCGGCCGGTGCCGGCAGTTGCTGTACGAATTCCGTGCCCCGGACATGCAGCTCATGACCACCCAAGGCATCAAGACCATGGACCAGGTGCTGCCCGACGCCTTTGGTCCCGAACACCTGGAGGAGACCCAGTGACCGAGAGCAGGACCGAGGCGTTCGACGCCGTTGACATCATCCGCACCAAACGGGACAAGGGCACGTTGAGCCCCGAACAGATCGACTGGACCATCGACGCCTACACCCGCGGCGCGATCGCGGATGAGCAGATGGCAGCATTGAACATGGCCATCCTGCTCAACGGGATGGACCGCGCCGAGATCGCGCGGTGGACCGCTGCCATGATCGCGTCCGGGGAACGGATGGACTTCTCCAGCCTCCGGCGGCCCGACGGGGGCCTGAAGTACACCACGGACAAGCATTCAACCGGCGGCGTAGGGGACAAGATCACCCTGCCGCTGGCCCCGCTTGTCGCCGTGTTCGGCGTGGCCGTGCCGCAGCTGTCAGGCCGTGGCCTGGGGCACACCGGCGGAACGCTGGACAAGCTGGAGTCCATTCCGGGGTGGCGGGCCAACCTTTCCAATGAGGAGATCCTGGCCCAGCTCCAGGACATCGGGGCGGTGATTTGCGCCGCCGGTGCCGGCCTGGCGCCCGCAGACAAGAAGCTCTACGCCCTGCGTGACGTTACCGGCACGGTGGAAGCCATCCCGCTGATCGCGTCCTCCATCATGAGCAAGAAGATCGCCGAGGGCACCGGATCGCTGGTCCTCGACGTCAAAGTGGGCAGCGGTGCCTTCATGAAGGACGAGGACAAAGCCCGCGAACTCGCCGAAACCATGGTGGCACTGGGCAAGGATGCCGGCGTCAACACGGTGGCGCTGCTGACCAACATGAACACGCCTCTGGGGCTCACCGCGGGCAACGCCATCGAGGTGGAGGAATCCGTGGAGGTGCTCGCCGGCGGCGGCCCGGACGACGTCGTGGAGCTGACCGTCCGGCTCGCCAGGGAAATGCTCGCGTGTGCAGGAGTGCACGACGCCGACCCCGCCGCCGCCCTTAAGGACGGCCGTGCCATGGACGTTTGGAACCGGATGATCGCCGCCCAAGGGGGCGACCCCCGGGCTTCGCTGCCGGTGGCCAGGGAATCCGACGTCGTCTACGCCCCGGCGGACGGTGTGCTGGTGGAACTGGACGCGCTCGCCGTGGGTGTGGCCGCCTGGCGGCTGGGAGCCGGACGTGCCCGCAAAGAGGACGCAGTCCAGGCGGGAGCAGGGGTGCGGATGCACGCCAAGCCCGGCGCCACGGTCCGCGCCGGCGAACCCCTGATGACCCTGCTCACGGACACCCCGGAGCGGTTTGCCCGTGCCAGGGAAGCCCTGGAACACGCGGTGGTTATCGCACCGGAAGGTTCGCGGCCCGCCCAGCAGCTCATCATCGACCGCATAGCATAGGCACCAATGCAGGCCATCAATGACTTCATCCTCGCCGCAGCCGGGCAGCCCTGGGTGCTCGTCCTGGTGCTGGCCTGCTGCATCATTGACGGCTTCTTCCCGCCCGTCCCCAGTGAATCCGTGGTGGTGGGCCTGGCAGCCGTCGCCGCCACCGCCGATGTTCCCAACCCGCTGCTCCTGGCCCTGGTCGCCGCTGTGGGTGCCTTCTCCGGTGACAACATCGCCTACCTGCTGGGCCGGCGGGTGGGCACCATGCGCTGGGCATGGATGCGCGGGCCGCGCATGCAAAGCGCATTCCGGTGGGCGGGCCGCGAACTCAGGAAGCGGCCGGCCTCGCTGATCCTCGTGGCCCGCTTTGTCCCCATCGGCCGGGTGGCCGTCAACCTCACCGCTGGGGCCACCCACTATCCGCATTTTCGGTTCATCGGGCTGACCGTCCTTTCGGCCAGCCTCTGGGCCGGCTACTCCGTGGCGATCGGGCTCTTCTTCGGCCAGTGGTTCGAAGACAACCACGTCCTGGGCGCGGCAATCGCCATCGTCTGCGCCGTGGCCCTGGGCATCGTGGTGGACCTCGTGATCAACAAATTCCGGGGCAAACCCAACGTTGTGGAACGGATCAGGGAACCAGGCGCCTGACCAGCGCGTTTAAGGGGTAATTCCGGGCATTGGGGCGTAGCGGACTGCGCCCCCCGCGTGGGACACTTAGGAACGATTTCCGCTTTGGCTGCGGCACTTTGGCTGTGTCATTTTTTATACAGGAGCAACACCGCGTGGAGTTTATTAATGAGGCCGTGCTCCATGCAGCGGGCCAGTGGTGGATTTACCCCGTCTTGCTGGTGTTCTTCTTCGTGGACGGTTTCGCCATGGTGGTCCCCAGCGAGACCCTTATTGTTGCGTTGGCGGCATTCTCCCGGCACAGCGGCGAACCCAACCTCTGGATCCTGGGCATCACGGCCCTGATCGGTGCCATCTGCGGCGACAACATGGCCTACCTGCTCGGCCGCAAGATCGGCCTGGACCGCTGGGGCTGGATGCGCCGGCCTAAAGTCCGGAAGGTGTTCGCGTGGGCGCGCTATGAGCTGGAAAAGCGCGGCGCCGTCCTGATCTTCACCGCCCGGTACATCCCGTGGGGCCGGGTGGCCGTCAACTACGTTGCCGGCAGCACCGGCTTCTCGCACCGCAGGTTCTTCGTTTTCGACGCCTTCGCCTGCGTCACGTGGGTGGGCTACTCCCTGGGCATCGGCGTTCTTGCCAGCTCGTTCCCCTGGCTGCACCACAACCCCCTGCTCAGCGCGGGAATCGCCGTCGTATTCGCCATTGTCCTGGGCATCGTCATCGACCACCTGCTGCGCTGGTGGCACAAGCGGCTGGGCCGCAACGACGCGCCTGAGTCTGACGAGTGGGGCGACGATACCTCCACGTCGGGGAATGAGGGGCGCCCCGGCACCCAGGCCCTGGTCATGCCGTCGGCAGAGGCCGGCCCCGCGGCCAAGTAGCGGCTGGCTTTGAACGGCTGGCATTGAATGCCGCCCCACCCTAAGGTGGGAACGTGACTGAGCCCATTGTTGACGCTGCCCCTGCCATCGATTTTGACCTGAAGAGCCTGCCCAAGGTGTCCCTTCACGACCACCTGGACGGGGGACTCCGTCCGGCCACCATCATCGAACTGGCGGAGGCCGTTGGCCACACGCTTCCCTCGACCGACCCCGTGGCCCTGGGGCAGTGGTTCCGGGAATCAGCGGATTCCGGATCCCTGGTCCGCTACCTGGAAACGTTCGACCACACCGTTGCCGTGATGCAGACCTACGATGGCCTGTTCCGGGTGGCGAAGGAATTCGTCGAGGACCTTGCCGACGACGGCGTGGTGTACGGCGAAGTCCGCTGGGCTCCCGAACAGCATCTCCAGAAGGGCCTCAGCCTCGATGAAGCCGTCGAAGCAGTCCAGGACGGCCTGGAGGCCGGCGTTGAAGCTGTCTCCGAAAGCGGCCGCGAAATCCAGGTGGGCCAGTTGATCACCGCCATGCGGCATGCCGACCGCGGCCAGGAGATCGCCGAACTGGCCGTCCGCCACCGCAACAAGGGCGCCGTGGGCTTTGACATCGCCGGGGCCGAGGACGGCTTCCTGCCCAGCCGCTTCAAGGACGCCTTCACCTACCTCGCCCAGCACAACTTCCCCGCCACGGTACACGCCGGCGAGGCCGCCGGGCTGGAAAGCATCCAGTCCGCGCTGGTGGACGGCCGGGCCCTGCGGCTGGGACACGGCGTCCGCATCGCGGAGGACATCATGGTGGAATTCGACGACGACGAGGAAGCCGGCGACACCGTGGGCCTGGTCACCCTCGGGGACCTCTCCAGCTGGGTCCGCGACCGCGGCATCGCCCTGGAAGTCTGCCCCTCCTCCAACCTCCAGACCGGCGCGATCGCGGAATTCGGCGAAGGCATCGAAAGCCACCCGCTGGACATGCTCTACCAGCTGGGCTTCAACGTCACCATCAACACGGACAACCGCCTGATGAGCGGCGTCACCCTGACCGATGAGTTCAACCTGTTGGTGGAGACCTTCGACTACGACCTCGACGACCTGCTGGAGCTGACCCTCAACGCCGCCGAGGCATCCTTCCTGCCCCTGGAGGAAAAGGAAGCGCTGGTGGAATACATCAACGACGCCTACGCCAACCTTGGCTGACCAGCCAGCAACTGAAGACTTGGTCACCATCGTCGGGCAGCTGCGCGAGCACTGTCCCTGGATGGGGGCCCTGACCCACGCTTCACTGGTGGAGTACCTCCTGGAGGAGGCGTACGAGGTGGCCGAAGCCATCGACGACGGCCACCCGGACGCCGAACTCCGCGGCGAACTCGGTGATGTCCTGCTCCAGGTGGTGCTGCATGCCCGGCTGGCCGAGGAGCGCGGCGCGTTCACGTTCGACGACGTTGCGCGCGGCCTGGGTGCCAAGATGATCCGCCGCAACCCACACGTCTTCAAACCCGACGGTTCCCTGCAGGACAGCTTCCCTGCAACGGTCGAGGAGATCGAGCAGAAGTGGGATGCGGTCAAACGGGCCGAACGCCCGGAGCGGGTCAATGCCTTTGAAGGCATTCCCGACGCCCTTCCCGCGCTGGCCAAGGCCCACAAGTCGCTGGACCGGGCCGCCCGCGCGGGCTTGGGGCTCCCCGAGGGGATTCCCGTTCCCGAAAACGAGGACGAACTCGGAAACCTGCTGCTCGCCGTCGTGCGTTCCGCCCGGGACAGCGGCATGGACGCCGAGCGCGCCCTGCGTGCAGCGGTCCGCCGTTACCAAAGCGGCCAGGCTGACCAAAACCATCCAGCAGCATCATGACGTCCCGGCCTTGGCCGGTTTGAGTAACCCGGAGCACTCTCGACTACGCTAGTCCCTGACGAGTACGTCGAGTTTTCTGCCTGATTCCCCCCGTTAATCGCCCATAAGGAGCAAATTCATGGCGCTTATCGATGCCATCCACGCCCGCGAGATCCTCGATTCCCGCGGCAACCCCACCGTAGAAGTTGAAGTCCTGCTTTCCGACGGCCAGATCGGCCGGGCGGCCGTTCCCTCCGGCGCCTCCACCGGCGAGCACGAGGCCGTCGAACTGCGCGACGGCGACAAGGGCCGCTACCTCGGCAAGGGCGTGCAGAAGGCCGTCGACGCCGTGATCGACCAGATCGCCCCCGCCCTGACCGGCTTCGACGCCACCGACCAGCGCAGCATCGACCAGGCCATGCTGGACCTGGACGGCACCCCCAACAAGGGCAAGCTCGGCGCCAACGCCATCCTGGGCGTTTCCCTGGCCGTCGCCAACGCAGCCGCAGCCTCCGCTGATCTGCCCCTCTACAAGTACCTGGGCGGCCCGAACGCCCACGTCCTGCCCGTGCCGCTGATGAACATCCTCAACGGCGGATCGCACGCCGACTCCGACGTCGACATCCAGGAATTCATGATCGCCCCGATCGGCGCCGAGACCTTCTCTGAAGGCCTGCGCTGGGGCGTCGAGGTCTACCACAACCTCAAGTCCGTGCTCAAGGAAAAGGGCCTGTCCACCGGCCTCGGCGACGAGGGCGGCTTCGCCCCGAACCTGCCGTCCAACCGTGCAGCCCTGGACCTGATCCAGGAAGCCATCAAGAACGCCGGCTACACCCCGGGCAAGGACATCGCCCTGGCCCTGGACGTTGCCTCCTCCGAGTTCTTCAAGGACGGCGCCTACCAGTTCGAAGGCAAGTCCCTGTCCGCCACCGAGATGAGCGCCTACTACGCCGAGCTCGTGGCAGACTACCCGCTGGTCTCCATCGAAGACCCGCTGGACGAGAACGACTGGGAAGGCTGGAAGACCCTCACCGACTCCATCGGCGACAAAGTCCAGCTGGTGGGTGACGACCTCTTCGTCACCAACCCCTCCATCCTGCAGCGCGGCATCGACACTAGGACCGCCAACTCCCTGCTGGTCAAGGTCAACCAGATCGGTTCGCTGACCGAGACCCTGGATGCTGTGAGCCTGGCCCAGCGCGCCGGCTACACCACCATCACCTCACACCGCTCCGGCGAAACCGAGGACACCACCATCGCCGACATTGCGGTAGCCACCAACGCCGGCCAGATCAAGACCGGTGCTCCTGCCCGTTCCGAGCGCGTTGCCAAGTACAACCAGCTGCTGCGCATCGAAGAGGAACTGGACGACGCCGCACGCTACGCCGGCCGCAGCGCGTTCCCGCGTTTCAAGGGCTAGTAACCGCCTAAACCCATCCGCGGTGGCTATGGTTGAAAGACCATAGCCACCGCTGTTGTTTGCAGCAGCATTTGTCCAGCACAGATAGTGGCGGCCCAGGCAGGCTGCGTTTCAGGAGTGTCATGGCTACCCGCCGCCCCAAAGTTCCCAAGGTCGCCCCCGCCCGTCCAGCCCCAACGGCCGACGACGGAGCCTCCGGCCGTGCCGAGGTCATCCGGGCGGATTTCCGTCCGGGCAAGGGTGGGGATGCCAAAGCGCCTACCCCACCTTTGGGCGGTCACCGGGGGCATGGAGCCGGGGGACACGCCGCCGGGAAGGCGGGGGAGGGGGCCAAGGCCCGGCCTTCGGCCGGACGCAAAGGCAGCAGTTCCGGTGACGGCAAGGCCGCCCGGGCCGGCGATGATGAGCAGCACCCGGTCCCGGCCAAGGCGTTCTCTGGCCGCATGCTGGCCCTGGCCGTTGTGATGATTGCCATCACCATCATGCTGGCGCCCACGGTGAAGATTTTCTTCGACAAGAAAGCCGAAATCGACGCGCTGAACGCCGATATCGCCGCACGCCAGGCCGAAGGCGACGCCCTCCGGCAGCAGGTTTCACGGTGGCAGGACCCCAACTACGTCAAACAGCAGGCCCGCGACCGCATTAACATGGTTATGCCGGGCGAAACCGGCTACTGGGTTTTTGGCAGCGACGAGCCGGCCGGAGAAAGCAGTAGCCCCGCCGGCGCAGCAGCACAAGACCCCGCCGATCTGCCGTGGGTGGATTCCCTGTGGGAGTCCATCCGGCGCGCGGCCACAGACTGAACCGCACAGGAAGGACGGCCCGCGACAGTGGAACACAACACGGCAGCCGCCCGGGACGAATCCCGCCAACCGACAGCACACGACCTTGAAGTACTGAGCAGGCAGCTGGGACGACCCGTCCGCGACGTCGTGGAGATTCCGGCGCGCTGCGTCTGTGGGAACCCGCTGGTGGCAGCCACCGCGCCCCGCCTCAGCAACGGCACCCCCTTTCCCACCACCTTCTACCTGACGCACCCGGTCATCACCTCCGCGGTTTCCAGGCTTGAGGCGGCAGGCGTCATGAACAGCATGAACGACCAGCTGGCCGGCGATGCCGGGCTCGCTGCCGCCTACCGGACAGCACACGAGCAGTACCTGGCCGCCCGTGCCGCCATCGGGGAGCGGTCAGGCATCGGTCCCGTGCCTGAAATCGACGGCGTCTCCGCCGGCGGAATGCCCACCCGCGTCAAATGCCTGCACGTCCTGGTGGGCCATTCCCTGGCAGCAGGCAGCGGCGTCAACTCCCTGGGGGACCAGTCGCTGGACATGATCAGCGAATGGTGGACCGCGGACAGGTGCTACTGCACCGGCGCCTGGGACACCACCGGCGAGGCGCCCTCCAGGGACCTCAGTCGCCACGGACCACAGGGCCTGCCCGATATCGTCGGCCGCCCTGCCCCCGTGCGGAAGTCCGCCGGCGCCACGGAGGCCGGGGAATGACCCGCGTGGCCGCCATCGACTGCGGCACCAACTCCATCCGCCTCCTGATCGCGGACATTGACCGCAGCAACGGCAACACGGCCCTTACCGACGTCGTCAGGGAGATGCGGGTGGTCCGGCTGGGCCAGGGCGTGGACGCCACGGGCGAACTGGCCCCGGAAGCCCTGGAACGCACCTTTGCCGCCACTGCTGACTACGCCCGCCTGATCAAGGAACACGACGCAGAGCGGATCCGCTTCGTAGCCACCTCCGCAAGCCGCGATGCACGCAACCGGAACGTCTTCGTGGACGGCATCAGGGACCTGCTGGGAGTGGAGCCGGAAGTTATCTCCGGGGACGAGGAAGCGGCCTTGTCCTTTGCCGGCGCCAGCAGCGTCCTGCCAATCCTGGACGGCCACCAGGTGCTGGTGGTGGACCTCGGCGGCGGAAGCACCGAGTTCGTCCTGGGCACTTCCGCCGGGGTTACGGCAGCGAAGTCCGTGGACATCGGCTGTGTCCGCCTGACCGAACGGCACCTGCGCGCGGATCCTCCCACCGCGGAACAGATTGCCGCCGCGGAAGCCGATGTGGACGCCGCCATGGCCCGCGCAGGACGAGACGTGCCGCTGGAACGCGCCACCGCCGTCCTCGGTGTTGCCGGGTCCGTCACCACCATCACCGCCCATGCGCTCCGCCTGCCGGAATATTCGCCGGACGCCATCCACGGCGCAGTACTGCCCATTGGGGAGGTACGCGCCGCAGCCACCGACCTGCTGTCCATGACCCGGACGGACCGTGCAGCATTGCCGTATATGCACCCCGGACGCGTGGACGTCATCGGTGCCGGGGGACTGGTGTGGCGACGCATCCTGGAACGGATGGGGGAGTTGAGCGGCGGGAGGATCACCGCGGCCACCGCAAGCGAACACGACATCCTTGACGGCATCGCGCTGAGCATCGGTTAGGCCATGCACTCCACCTCAGCTCCCACCCCGTTGGTACCCCGGGCGGCGGCCGCCGTCCTGGCCGTGCTCCTGGCGGCGTGCTGCCTCTGCGCAGGCCTCTTCACGGCACCCGCCGCAAATGCTGATGAATGGCGCGACAAGGAATACTGGCTGGCGGACTCGGGCATCACCAAGGCGTGGGAAGTGTCAAAGGGCGCCGGCGTCAAGGTTGCCGTCATCGACAGCGGCATCGACGCCCAGCACCCGGACCTCAAGGGGGCTGTCGTCGGCGGTTACGACGCCTCCGGATCAGGCCAGCCGGACGGCCAGAAGAGCGTCGGCTCCAAGCCCGAACACGGCACCCTGGTGGCCACCATGCTGGCCGGCCGCGGACACCAGCCCGCAAGCCCCAGTCCCAGCCCCAGTCCGGGGCTGCAGGGCACGCCGCCGGACGGCATCGTGGGTGTGGCGCCGGAAGCGCAGCTCCTTTCCGTCTCCACCTGGCTCGGCTCAGCCAATCCTTCGGGCAAGAGCGACCAGGACCAAATTCCCGAGGCAGTCCGCTGGGCCGTGGACAACGGCGCCAAGGTGATCAACATTTCGCTGGGCAGCACAACCCCGCAATGGCCCCAAAGCTGGGATGCCGCATTCCTGTATGCGGAGCAAAAGGACGTGGTCATCGTGGCCGCGGCCGGAAACCGCGTGGGCGGCAACACCCAGGTGGGCGCGCCCGCCACCATTCCCGGCGTCCTCACCGTCGCAGGCCTGGACCGCAGGAACCTGGCCAGCGTGGACGCCTCTTCACAAGGAATCAGCATCGGGGTGGCTGCCCCGGCCGAGAACCTGCTGGGCGGCCTCCCCGGCGGGAGCTACGCGGAATGGGCCGGGACCTCCGGGTCCACGCCCATCGTTGCCGGCGTTGCCGCCCTGATCCGGTCCAAGTGGCCGGACATGAGCGCCGAACAGGTGATCAACAGGATCGTCTCCACGGCCAAGGACGCCGGCACACCGGGCAAGGACCCGCTGTACGGCTACGGCATCCTCAATGCGGAGGCGGCGCTGAAGGCCGACGTCCCCCAGGTCTCCGTCAACCCGCTCGGCACCGTCGCCGAATGGATCCGGGTGCACCGGCGGGGCAACGCCGCGCCGGCCACCCCGCTGCCCACCGCCACCTCTGTGCCCAGCGCGGCACCCACGCTGCCCGAAGCAACCGTTCCCGCTGCCAAGGCCCCTTCGCAGCGTGACAGTGCCATCGGCGCCGCCGTCGTTATCGGTTTCGCTGTCCTGTTCGTGGCCATCATCGCCGGTGCTGCCATCCAACTCGGGAGGGCCGCCCGGAACCCTGCGCTTGCCCGGGAAGAGCCCGAAACCGGGCTGGTGGAACGGGTGCATTCGCGCAGTAATCCGCACATTACTGACCGGGGCGCAAGTTAGTGAAGATTTTCACAAACTGCGCTATCCTTAAACTATGGCAACCACCCCACAGCTCCAGGACCGTCCCAGGGTACTCGTCGTCGGCGGCGGGTACGTCGGCCTGTACGTAGCACTGAAACTGCAGAAGAAGATCGCGAATGCCGGTGGCATCGTCACCGTCGTTGATCCCCTGCCCTACATGACCTACCAGCCCTTCCTTCCCGAGGTAGCCGGCGGCAACATCGAAGCCCGTCACGCGGTGGTATCCCACCGCCAGCACCTCAAGCAGACGGAACTGATCCAGGGCCGCGTCACCTCGATCGACCACGAAAACCGTACGGCCGTGGTGGCTCCCGCCGATGGCGGCGAAAACTTTGAAATTCCGTACTTCGACGTCGTGCTTGCAGCCGGCGCCATCACCCGCACGTTCCCCATCAAGGGCCTTGCGGACAAGGGCATTGGCCTGAAGACCATCGAGGAAGCCGTTGCGCTGCGCAACAAGCTGCTGGAACGCATCGAGGTTGCCTCCACCATGACGGACCCGGCTGCACGCGCCCGGGCCCTCACCTTCGTGGTGGTCGGTGGCGGCTTTGCCGGCATCGAATGCATCACCGAAATGGAAGACCTCGCCCGCGCTGCCGTGCGCAACAACCCGCGTATCAAACAGGAGGAAGTCCGCTTCGTCCTGGTCGAAGCCATGGGCCGCATCATGCCCGAGGTTACTGCCAAGCAGGCTGACTGGGTGGTTGAGCACCTCCGCAGCCGCGGCATCGAGGTCCTCCTGAACACCTCGCTGGACAGCGCCGAAGGCACCCTGAAGCTCATCAACCTGCCGGACAAGACCCCCGCACAGGAATTCGAAGCCGACACCCTCGTGTGGACGGCCGGCGTGCAGGCCAACCCGATGGTCCGCTCCACCGACTTCCCGCTCGAGCCCCGCGGCCGCGTCCGCGTCCTGCCGGACCTGCGCATCGCCGGTGACGAAGGCATCGTGGAGAACGCCTGGGCCGCGGGCGACATCGCCGCTGTTCCGGACCTCACAGGCAAGGGCCTGCCGGACGGAACCTGCGTCCCCAATGCCCAGCACGCCCTGCGCCAGGCCAAGCGCCTTGCCAAGAACCTGTGGGCTTCCCGCTGGGACAAGCCGCTGGCGGACTACAAGCACAAGAACCTGGGTGCTGTGGCCGGCTTCGGCGAGTGGAAGGGTGTTGCCAACATCAACCTCCTGGGCCGCATCGGCCTCAAGGGCGGACTGGCGTGGCTGGCCCACCGTGGCTACCACGGCATGGCCATGCCCACATTCGAGCGCAAGTTCCGCGTCATCCTGAACTGGATCATCGGCTTCTTCGCAGGCCGCGACACCACCCAGTTGATGGACCTGGACAACCCCCGCGGTGCCTTCGTCTCGGCAGCAACCCCCGCCCCGAAGCCCGCGGCTGCACCGGCAGCCGTTCCGGTCGGCGGTTCCGGTTCAACCGCCACTGCCGCTCCGAAGGAAACGGTTGCGGCCAACGCCAAGTAGCGCGTCGGTTCCACCTTTTTGCAGCGCCCGACGGCGGCCGGCCCCCTTGTGGGACCGGCCGCCGTTGGCGTTTCCAGCCGATGCGCCTTTCACGGGTACCATTGACCCGGCGCCCCAGTAGCCCAATTGGCAGAGGCAGCGGACTTAAAATCCGCGTGTTGTGGGTTCGAGTCCCACCTGGGGTACACATGTTCCGCCATCACGGTGCCGTCACCGACTGTCGAAAGCCGCCTGCCCAGCAGGCGGCTTTCGGCGTTTAATGCCCCACAGGAAACTACTGTTATAAGGCTGTGACCTCAGTCACTTAGTTTCCCGCCGTCTATGCACTAGCTTGAACCTAAATCAGGAATACCTGGTCCCGCTCCGGGCGCCACCGCGCCCGTTCCGCACCCGCATCGCACGGTCCTGTTTCGGAAGGCAGATTAATGTACCGAAAGAAAGTCCTCACTTCGTTGGCAGCGGCAGCCACGTTCAGCATGCTGCTGTCGGCCTGCGCCAACCAAGCAGGCCCCAGCAACACTGAGAGCTCCGGCTCGTCCAACAAAGTGAACATCCCCGCCATTTCGAAAGTGGACGTCCCCGCCGGCGCCGTTAAGCCTGCCGGTGACGGAAAGGCTACCTGCCCGGCCACCACCACACTGGCCTATGCCGGCGCACAGACCGGACCCAACGCCCAGCTCGGCGTCAATATCTTCAACGGCATCCAGCTGGCCATCGACCAGCACAACAAGGCCAACCCGGGCTGCCAGGTGCAGTTCAAGAAGTTCGATACGGAAGGCGACCCGAACAAGGCCACCGGCCCCGTCACCCAGCTGGTGAGTGAGCCGGACATCCTGGGCGTTATCGGGCTCCCGTTCTCCGGTGAATCCAAAGCCACAGGCAACATCTTCGAGCAGAAGGGCCTGGTCCACATCACGCCGTCGGCCACCAATCCCGGCCTGACGGGCAACGGCTGGACCACCTTCTTCCGGGGCCTCGGCAATGACGCCGTCCAGGGCCCGGCGGCCGCCAAGTTCCTCACCGGGAAGCTCGGCGCCAAGAAGGTCTACCTGGTCCAGGATGACTCCGACTACGGCATCGGCCTGGGAACCTCCACCTCTGCCGGCCTGGGCAGCGCCTTGGCCGGGACCGAAAAGGTGACCACCGGCCAGAAGGACTTCTCGGCAGTCATTTCCAAGATCATGAATGCCAAGGCAGACGCCGTGTTCTACGCCGGCTACTACGCTGAGGGCGCGCCCTTCGACCAGCAGCTGGTGGGCAAGGGATTCACGGGAACGTTCGTGGCACCCGATGGTGTCAAGGATGACCAGTTCATCAAGCAGGCAGGCGACGCGTCCAGCAACGCCTACTTCACCTGCCCCTGCATCCCGGGTGAACTGATCCCCGATTTCGCCTCGGCCTACAAGGACATTTCGAAGGGCGCAGAGCCCGGTACGTACTCCATCGAGGGCTACGACGCCGCAACCGTCCTCCTCTCCGGCATCGACGCGGGCAAGCAAAGCCGCGCCGACCTGCTGGCCTGGGTCAAGTCCTACGACAAGGACGGCCTGAGCAAGCACTACAAGTGGGATGCCAAGGGCGAGCTCCAGGCCCCGACCGTGTACGGCTACAAGGTGGAAAACGGCAAGATCGTTCCCGTCGGTCCCATCGGGGAGTAGCAGCCCGGCGGAACGGAACCGGCTGTGGGGGCCAGCATCAGCAGGCCCCCACAGCCTTTTCTTCGCTTGGCAGCAGCCCAGGACCAAGTTACGTCACTAGACACAAGTCCCACGGCCGGGCCCACAAGGCCGCGTGCAACTGGATCAGGATGTTCCCATGCTTCCCACTCTTGTCCCACTCCTCCCGACTGAAAACGACTGGATCACCTTCGACATACCGTCCCTGGCCCAGAACTTCTGGAGTGCCACCTTTGACGGCCTCACGTTCGGGGCCATCTATGCGCTCGTAGCACTGGGTTACACCCTGGTTTACGGCGTGCTGAACCTGATCAACTTCGCCCACTCTGAAGTGTTCATCGTCGGCTGCTACGCAGTCTTCTTTACCCTCAGCAGCCTGGGCTTCGGTCCCTCGGTTCCCCGGCTCGACATCTGGGCCATCATCCTTAACCTGCTGCTGGCGCTGGTCCTGGCCATGGTTGCCTCGGCGGTGACAGCCTTCCTGCTGGAACGCATCGCGTACAAACCCCTGCGGCAACGGAACGCCCCGCGCCTGGTGTTCCTGATCACCGCCATCGGTGCTTCCTTCACCATCCAGTACCTGATCTACCTGTGGCGTGGCCCCAGCCCGGAGCTTGCCCTGACCATGTTCAGGCCCACCCCCATCTTCGACGTCTTCGGCACCATCATCGATTCCCAGCAACTGGTGATCATCATCGCCGCGGTGATCATGATGGTGGGCATTGACAGGTTCATCAGCAAGTCGCGCACCGGCCGCGGCATCCGGGCTGTTGCGCAGGATCCTGATACGGCAACATTGATGGGCGTCAACAAAGAGCGCATCATTATTACCACCTTCATCATCGGAGGCCTGCTCGCAGGAGCCGCCGCCTTGTTCTATGTCATGAAAATCCCGTCCGGTGTCCAATACAGCGGTGGATTCGTCCTGGGTATCAAGGCGTTCGCAGCCGCTGTGCTCGGTGGCATCGGCAACGTCCGCGGAGCCCTGCTGGGCGGCCTGCTGCTCGGCCTGATCGGCAACTACGGCCAGATTCTGCTGGGCAACTCGCAGTGGACCGACGTCGTGGCGTTCGTGGTGCTGGTGCTGGTGCTGCTGCTGCGGCCCGAAGGCATCCTGGGAACCTCCCTTGGAAGGAGCAAAGCATGAGCACGACGGATGGCCCCACGCCGCTGCAGACGGCGGCTGCCGAACAGGCAGCAGAGGAACGCGAAGCGTCCTCGAAAGCTGCAGGAAAAAGCGATCTCGCCCAGCGGGGCAAACGCAAGCCCGGGTACTTCTCCGACCGGTGGCACGCACTGTCCCGGCAACAGCAGTGGGCGTTCCTGATCATCGTCGTGGTACTGGCCTACCTGCTCCCGCTGATGAATCCGCCCATCATCACCACCGAGCCCGGCAACAACTTCGCCCTGGCCTGCTTCGACATGGCGCGCTTCGCACTCATCGCCGTCGGCCTCAACGTGGTGGTGGGTTACGCCGGCCTGCTTGACCTTGGATATGTCGCCTTCTTTGCGGTGGGTTCCTATTGTGCGGCCATGCTGACCAGTCCCGACTCGCCTTTCCTGCACATTCCGTACCTGTGGACCATCCCGATCGCCATGGCGGTCACCATGTTCTTCGGCGTGGTGCTGGGCGTGCCCACCCTCCGCCTCAGGGGTGACTACCTTGCCATCGTGACGCTGGGGTTCGGCGAAATCGTCCGTATCCTGGCCACCATCATCCCGGCCATGAAGGGCCAGGTGGGCTTCCAGAACGTCGGCCACCCCCCGGGGACCGAGGCTGACGGAACGCCCATCTTCTCCAACTCGAACGGCGTGCCCTGGTACTGGTTGACGCTGACCATCATCATCATCGTCACCCTCCTGGTGGGCAACCTGGAACGCAGCCGCGTGGGACGCGCCTGGATCGCCATCCGTGAAGACGAGGACGCCGCCGAAATCATGGGCGTTCCCACCTTCAAATACAAGGTGTGGGCCTTCGCCATCGGCGCTGCGATCGGCGGCCTGTCCGGAGCCCTGTTCGCCGGCCAGGTGGGGTTCGTCAACAACCAGAAGTTCGACGTCACCACCTCCATCCTGTTCCTCGCCGCCGTGGTGCTCGGCGGAGCCGGCAACAAGGTGGGCGCCATCCTGGGCGGAGCCCTGGTCAGCTACATCCCGCTCCGGTTCACCGCCATCGCGGAATACAAGTACCTGATCTTCGGCATCGCCCTGGTACTGATCATGATCTTCCGTTCCCAGGGGCTGCTGCCGGCACGGCAGCGGCTGCTCGCTTACGGACGGACGGCCCTGAACAAGGTCACCAGCCGCGAGGGCACCGAACCTAAGGACACGGACAATTCATCAGCCGGGCCGGGCACCCGCGCGGCCGGACAGAGAGGAGCGGAGGCATGAGCTCCGATGAGAGGCACGGAGGCTCCAGCAGCGTGGAGGAGCAGCCGGCAGTTGACGGCTCCGCCGCTGTTGCGCCCGAGATCGACATTGAAGCCCTTGCCGAAGCCGGGGTGGACCAGGAGCTTGCCGAGAAGGTGGCCCCGGACCGCGATATCGCAGTCAAGGTCGGCGACAATATCGTTGAGGTGCAGAACCTGACCATCAAGTTCGGTGGCCTTGTGGCGCTGGACAACATCAGCTTCAACATCAAGCGGGGCGAGATCCTGGGGCTGATCGGGCCCAATGGTGCCGGCAAGACCACCTGCTTCAACGCGATGACGGGCGTCTACAAGCCCACCAGCGGCAAGGTGGTGCTGGAGGGCCAGGTCCTGAACGGCATCAAGCAGCACAAGATCACCCGCCTGGGCCTGTCGCGCACCTTTCAGAACATCCGGTTGTTCGGTGAAATGACGGCCCTTGAGAACGTTGTGGTGGGCCTGGACGCGCGGCACCGGACCAGCGTCGGCGGGGCACTGCTGCGCCTGCCCACCCACATCAGGGAGGAGAAGTCCGCCATCGAGCGGGGCATGGCCCTGCTGGACTTCGTCGGCATCGGCAGCCACGCCCACGTCCTGTCCCGGCAGCTGCCGTACGGCTATCAGCGCCGCCTTGAGATCGCCCGGGCCCTGGCCACCGATCCCAAGGTGCTGTGCCTCGACGAGCCTGCGGCCGGCTTCAATCCTGCCGAGAAGGAGGAACTGATGGCGCTTATCCGCACCATCAGGGATGAGGGCTACACGGTGTTGCTGATTGAGCACGATATGAAGCTCGTGATGGGCGTGACAGACAGGATCGTCGTGCTGGAATTCGGGAAGAAGATCGCGGATGGACTGCCGCGCGAGATCCGCGAAGACCCGCGCGTTATTGCCGCCTACCTAGGAGAGCCCGAAGATGACGTTGCTTGAACTTAAGGACGTTTCCGTCCACTACGGCCGCATCCAGGCGCTGCGGAACATCTCCTTCACCGTGGACGAAGGTGAAGTCGTGGCCCTCATCGGCGCCAATGGTGCCGGCAAGACCACCACCATGCGGACCATCTCGGGGCTCTTGAACTGCTCCGAAGGCAAGGTCACCTTCGCCGGCCAGGACATCACCAAGATGAAGGCCCACATCCGGGTGGTCCATGGAATCTCCCAGGCTCCCGAAGGGCGCGGGATCTTCCCAGGCATGACCGTCATGGAAAACCTGGACATGGGGACCTTCGGACGCAAGGACCGCAGCGGAGTGGGGAAGGACCTGGACCGTGTGTTCGACCTCTTTCCCCGGCTCAAGGAGCGGGAAAAGCAGTACGGGGGCACCATGTCCGGCGGCGAGCAGCAGATGCTGGCCATCGGGCGGGCCCTGATGTCCAACCCGAAGCTGCTGCTGCTGGACGAGCCGTCCATGGGCCTGGCGCCGCAGTTCATCCGCCAGATTTTCAAGATCATCAAGGAAATCAACAACCAGGGGACCACGGTCCTGATGGTGGAGCAAAACGCCAACCAGGCCCTGGCCGGGGCGCACCGCGCCTTCGTGCTGGAAACCGGGGAGATCACCCACAGCGGCACCGGGAAGCAGCTGCTGGAGGATCCGTCCATCAAGGAGGCCTACCTGGGGGTGGGGTAGTTGGCTCAACGGGGTCCGGTGCTTTACGAGCGCGCAACGGTCACGGTTCGGTTGCAACCGGGCCCCGCGGGAACTTTCCCTGCCACCCCCACGTGGGAATTGGTAGCGTAACAAAAAGCTCATCACCCACATCCACATGGAGGAATCCCGCAATGGCACTTGGCGGCAACCCGATCTTCAACGGAAAGAGTTTCCGTGGAGCCACCCAGGCACCGCCTGTCCCGCAGGCTCCCTACGGCGCTCCCTATGGCCAGCAGCCTTATGGCGGCCAGGCGCCCTACGGACAGCAGCCGTACGGTCAGCAGGGCTGGGGCACGCAGCCCCAGAGCATGACCGACGAACAGCTGCGCCAGATGTACAGCCAGCCGTCGGCCGGCCCGGCGGACACCGGACGGATGACGTTCGACGACGTCATCATGAAGACTGCTGCCTGCCTCGCCGCAGTGGTCGCCGGCGCCGCAGTCACCCTTGTGGTGGCGCAGGGCCTGGCCTCCCTGCTGATGATCGTCGGTGCCCTGGGCGGGTTCGTACTCGCCTTGGTCAACACCTTCAAGAAGCAGCCGTCGCCGGCGCTGATCCTCGCCTACGCGGCCCTGGAGGGCCTGTTCCTAGGCGGCTTGACCCGGATCCTTGACGGCATGTTCCCCGGCGTCGGCCTGCAGGCCGTGATCGGCACGTTGTCCGTGTTTGCCGTGACACTGTTGCTCTTCAAGAGCGGCAAGGTCCGCGCCACGCCCCGCGCCATGCGGTTCTTCATGATCGCCATCATCGGCTACGCCGTGTTTGCGCTGATCAACATGATCATGATGTGGACAGGGGCCGTGCAGAGCCCGTTCGGCCTGCGCACCAGCGTCGAGATCTTCGGCATCCCGCTGGGCGTCTTCATCGGCCTGCTGGCCATCGGCCTCGCCGCTTTCTCGCTGATCATGGACTTCACCAGCATCGAAGAAGGCGTCCGCAGCGGAGCCCCGCAACGCTTCTCCTGGACAGCCGCCTTCGGCCTGACCGTCACGCTTGTCTGGCTGTACGTGGAGATCATCCGCCTGCTCGCCATCCTGCGCGGCGACGACTAGGCACCCCGGCAACTTCCGCCGTCGTAAACCAAACCACCGTGGGCCCCCCCAGACTGGTGGGGCCCACGGTCGTTAACGTGCAGCCGGCCTCAGCCGCCCGACGCGCGCTAGGCGACGCGCATGGCTCCGGCGGCAGGGGAGACGGTGAAGATATCCGGGGCCCTGTAGCGGGCGTCGGCGAAAGCCTTCACGACGGCGGCACGCACCGCCTGCTCGGCGTCCACCGGCGTCAGCGCAATGGCCGCGCCGCCAAACCCGCCCCCGGTCATGCGGGCACCAATGGCCCCATGGGCCCGGGACGTGTCCACGGCCAGGTCCAGCTCCGGGCACGAAATTTCAAAGTCGTCCCGCATGGAAGCATGGCTGGCATCGAGCATTTGGCCGATGGCGCTTGGCCCGGCGCCGCCCAGGAGCTCAACGGTCTGGAGCACCCGGTCATTCTCGGTGACAACATGCCGCACCCGCCGGAACGTGACCTCATCGAGGAGACCGGCGGCCTCTTCGAGGTCAGCCACCCCGACGTCCCGCAGCGCCTTCACCCCCAGCACCTCCGCGCCCAGCTCACAGGATGCCCGGCGCGAGGCATAGCCGCCGTCGGCGTGGGAGTGCGACACCTTGGTGTCGATCACCAGGAGCACCAGGCCTGCGGGTTCGGTCTCGAAAGGAACCAGGTTTGCCTTCTGGTCCCGGCAATCGAGGAAGACAGCGTGGCCCTTTGCGCCGCGAAGGGACGCGGACTGGTCCATGATCCCCGTGGGCGCACCAACGAAGTCGTTTTCCGCCCGCTGGGTTGCCAGCACCATGTCCTCGGCCGCCAACCCCGCGCCCGTGAGGTCGTTCAGCGCCGTGACCACAGCACATTCGATGGCGTGCGACGACGACAGGCCGGCACCGAGCGGCACGTTTGAGTCCAGGAGCAGGTCCAGTCCGGGAACGGCCACGCCCCGCTCCCGGAGGGCCCACATGACGCCGAGTGGGTACTTGGTCCAGCCCTTCGCTGTTCCGGGCTGCAGGGTGTCGAGCGTTGTGCTGACCACGCCCTGGTCGCCGTACGTGGACAGGAGCCGCACGGTCGAATCCGGCCGGGCGGCGACGGCCACCCGGGCGGTGCGGTCGATGGCGAACGGAAGCACAAAGCCCTCGTTGTAGTCGGTATGTTCGCCGATCAGGTTCACGCGCCCCGGAGCCTGCCATACGCCGTCGGGTGCGCTTCCGAATTCATGCTCAAAGCGGGCACTGAGATCCTGGGCGGCAGGTGCGGCCTTGGCTTGTTCCTGACTGGTCATGCGGAGGCTCCTTCCGGGGTTGCCGCCATGGCGGCGGCAGGAACGGCCGACGGCGGGACGGCAACAGCGCGCAGCCGTTCGGCCACTGTTTCGGGGGTGGTGTCATTGATGAAGGCGCCCATGGCGGCCTCGGAGCCGGCCAGGTACTTCAGCTTGTCGGCCGCCCTGCGCGGGGAGGTCAGCTGGAGATGGAGGTAGCCCGCCGGCCGGAGGAGGTCATCCAGCGGCGCCTGGTGCCACGCGGAGATGTAGGGGGTAGGCGTGGGGTAAAGCGCATCCACCCGCTTGAGGAGGTCGAGGTAGACCTGTGCCAGCTCATCCTTTTCCTCTCCGCTCAAGGCCGCCAGGTCCGGGACGTGGCGGTGCGGGACCAGATGGATTTCCAGGGGCCACCGGGCCGCGAAGGGCACGTAGGCGCTGAAATGCGTGCCTTCCAGGACCATCCTGCTGCCGTCCTCCCGTTCGGCCTGCAGCAGGGAGCCGGTCAGGGTGGCGTTGCCGTCCTGCGCATCGTAGTACTTCCGCGCCGCCGCGCCCAGGGTGCCGGCCCGCGGTGTGACGTAGGGGTAGGCGTAGATCTGCCCATGCGGGTGGTGCAGGGTCACGCCGATGTCGGCGCCGCGGTTTTCGAAGGGGAACACCTGTTTGATGCCGGTCATGGCGCTCAGGGCCGCGGTGCGCTGCGACCAGGCTTCAATCACCGTGCGGGACCGCTCGACACTGAGGCCGCTGAAGGACCCGGTGTGTTCAGGGGTGAAGGACACCACTTCGCAGCGGCCGTACGCCGGACCCTTCGTTCCCCACCCGGCATTCTCCGGCACGGGTCCCAACGCCGGTCCCAGCGAGGGAAACCTGTTTTCGAAGACCACGACGTCGTAATCGGCGGCTGGAATTTCGGACGCGTTGGCAGGAGTGGTGGGACAAATGGGGCACTGGTCCGCCGGCGGCAGGTGGGTGCGGGTCTGGCGGTGCGCGGCAACAGCCACCCATTCGTCCGTCAGGGCATCGAAGCGCACCTCGCCGGGCTCCCCGCGCGCGGGCAGGCTGCGGTGGTCGGTGGTGAGATGGTCGGCGCGGGAGGTACTGGTGCTGTCGTCATCGAAGTAAATCAGCTCCCGCCCGTCGGAGAGTCTGGTACTGGTGATCCCTGTCATGTAGAAAGTTTCGCATAAACGATCAAGAATGAATAGTTAACAACAAAAAGTAACAGAGCGGATGGCAGGGCGCTGCCCGATTCCGGCAGCGGCATGTACGGTAATGCCCATGACAGCCTCTTCCAACGACGGAACGTCCACCCGCTCATCCATCCGCTCCTGCGCTACGGGCCGGCAACATGAACTCCGCCGGGGCGACGCCGTGGCCGTGGTCACCGAGCTCGCCGCGGGGCTCCGCTCGTTCAGCCGGGGCGGGATCCAGCTGACCGAAACCTACGGCGATGACCAGATCGCTCCCGGCGGGGCTGGCATAACGTTGGCGCCCTGGGCCAACAGGGTGGAGGACGGCGTTTGGTTCCTGGATGGCAGGAAGCAGCAGCTGGACATCACCGAGGTGTCCCGCAACAACGCCAGCCACGGCCTGCTGCGAAACACCGGCTACGCGGTGCTGGCGGAGTCCCCGGAGGCCGTGGCCCTGGAAGCGACCGTTTTTCCGCAGCACGGCTACCCTTTCCTGGTCCGGCACAGGGTGGAGTACCGGATCTCCGAAGACCTGGGACTGCGCGTCAGGCAAAGCCTCACCAATGACTCCGCGGCAGCCGCCCCGTTTGTCCTCGGCGCCCACCCCTACCTGCGGCTTGGCGACACACCGGTTGAGGAATTGCAGCTGACCGTTTCCGCCGCCACCCGGCTGGTGACTGATGAGCGGCTGATTCCGCGCAGCTCCGCCCCTGTCGACGGGGATGTCGACTTTCGTTCGGGCAGGCACATAGCGGACCTGGCAGTGGACGTTGCCCTGACTGACCTCCGCTTCGAGGACGGCGCAGCCCGCCACACCCTCGCAGCCGCCGACGGCAGCGAGGTATCGCTCTGGCAGGACGAGGCCTGCCGGTACGTCCACGTCTACGTGAGCACGGTCTACCCTGACCGGAGCCGCGCAGTGGCAGTGGAACCCATGACGGGCCCTGCCAATGCATTCAACTCCGGCGACGGCCTGCGGTGGCTGCCGCCGGGGGAGTCCTTCAGCATGGAATGGGGCATCGACTACAAGCCCGGCACGGCAGGGCAGTAGTTTCCCATTGGGCCACCGCTGCGGAAGTATTGGCATATGACGCCAAAAGAGGACGACGTTACCCTGGCCCACCCGGACCCCGTACCCGCGCCGGCACCTGCTGCGCCGCTGCGGGTCCTGACGGACCGTGAACTGGACAAGGACATTCCGTACGGCATCCGCATCGCCGCTTCATGGTCATGGCGGCTGGGCCTGATCCTCCTGATGGTGGGGACGCTTGTCTGGCTGCTCAGCCACATCACCCTCCTGATCATCCCGGTCATGGTGGCCGCCCTCCTTGCCGGTCTCCTGAGCCCGGTCACGGCGTGGCTGAAGCGGCGCGGACTGCCTGCAGGCCTCGCTGTTGCCGTGACAGTCCTTGGGTTCATCGGTGTCATCGTCGGCGCGCTGGCCCTGGTGGGCAGGCAACTCGTGGTTGGTTTCGGGGAGCTCTATTCCCAGGCCCTCGAAGGTGTACGGCAGGTCCAGGACTGGCTGTCAGCTGGCCCCCTGCACCTGACCGCCGCCCAGATCGACCAGTACATCAAGGAAGCCACCGACGCGCTGCAGAACAACAGCAGCAGCATCCTTAGCGGCGCCCTGTCCTTCGGCAGCACCGCCGGCCACTTCGCCGCCGGAATGCTCCTCTCGCTGTTCATCCTCATCTTCTTCCTCCTGGAAGGTGACCGGATCTGGGCGTTCCTGGTCAGGATGCTTCCCCGGAAGGCCCGCGCCGCGACTTTCGGTGCGGGCCGCAAGGGCTGGGCGTCCATGGTCAGCTACGCCCGCATCCAGATGTTTGTCGCAGCTGTCGACGCGCTTGGCATCGGCGTGGGTGCCGCCATCATCGGTGTCCCGCTTGCGCTTCCCCTGGGCGTGCTGGTTTTCCTCGGCTCCTTCATCCCCGTGGTGGGTGCGCTTTTGACCGGCATCGTCGCCATTCTGCTGGCCCTGGTGGCAAACGGCCCCATCAACGCGCTGATCATGCTGGCCATCGTCCTGCTGGTCCAGCAGCTCGAAGGCCACATCCTGCAGCCGCTGGTCATGGGCAAGGCAGTTTCGCTGCATCCGGTGGCAGTGATCCTCAGCGTTGCGGCGGGGTCCTACCTCGCCGGGATACCCGGAGCGCTGTTCTCCGTACCCATCCTGGCCGTAGCAAACTCGGCTGTTCGCTACATCGCCGCCAGAACGTGGGAACATGAACAGGTGCCGGTAATCGCCGGGAAGCCCATCACGGCCGGAGCAGGCGGGGACAACACCATCAAGGACGTTGAACCGCCGTCTGCACCTGGTTCGGGGCGGGACACGGCGTCCGGCACCCCCGCCGAACACCGTGATGCCCGCGCTTCCTCCCCGGAAGGCACCGGAGCAGAACCCAGAGGAGAGTAGTCCGTGAAGATCCTTGAAACCCTTCCCGTCACACTGGACGATGTCCTTGAGGCGCAGAAGCTGCTTGACGGGATTATTGCGCGCACTCCCGTGGAATCGTCGCGGGCGCTGGGGAGCATGGTAGGCGGCGATGTCTATTTCAAATGCGAAAACCTGCAGCGTGCCGGCTCGTTCAAGGTCCGGGGCGCCTACGTCCGGATGGCGCGGCTCTCCCCTGACGAGAAAAAGAGGGGAGTGGTGGCAGCCTCCGCCGGCAACCATGCCCAGGGCGTTGCCGTTGCCGCCAAGAGCCTGGGCATCAAGGCCCGGATCTATATGCCGCTGGGCGTGGCACTGCCAAAACTCGCCGCCACCCGCAGCCATGGTGCCGAAGTGGTCCTGCATGGGCACAACGTGGACGAGGCGCTCGCCGAAGCCCAGCGCTACAGCAACGAAACCGGCATGGTCTTCGTCCATCCCTTCGACAATGTGGACGTGGTGGCCGGCCAGGGCACTGTGGGCCTGGAGATCCTGGAGCAGGTTCCCAACGTTGACACGATCCTCATGGGCGTGGGCGGCGGGGGGCTCCTGGCTGGCGTCGCCGTCGCCATCAAGGCCCGTGCCAGGGAACTTGGCCGGGAGATCCGTATCATCGGGGTACAGGCGGAGAACGCTGCCGCCTACCCGCCTTCGCTCGCAGCCGATGCACTGGTGCCGTTGAAGAAGGTCTCCACCATGGCGGACGGCATCGCCGTGGGGCGCCCGGGGCAGCTGCCGTTCAGCATCATCCGTGAACTGGTGGACGATGTTGTCACCGTCAGCGAGGACTCCCTGGCCCGTGCCCTGATCTTCCTGCTGGAACGGGCCAAGATGGTGGTTGAACCCGCTGGTGCGGTGGGTGTCGCCGCGCTCATGGACGGCAAGATCGAGAACCCGGGAACCACGGTGGCGGTGCTCTCCGGCGGCAATATCGACCCCATGCTCATGCTGAAGGTGATCCAGCGCGGCCTCTCCGCTGCCGGCCGCTACATGACGGTGCGGATGATGCTCGATGACCGCCCCGGCTCGCTGGCAACCATTGCCCGGATCATTGCTGAAAACGATGCCAACGTCACCGGCCTGGACCACACCCGCGTGGGAGGTTCCATCAGCATGGGCGACGTCTCCATCACCGTTAACCTGGAAACCAAGGGCCACCAGCACGGGGAGCAGGTCCTCAGCGCACTCCGTGCCGAGGGCTTCCAGCCGATTGTTGTGCATTAGGAGCGGCCGTGGCCGGACTGATGGATAACGGGCGCATCCCCGAGCGGCAGGCCATCGCCTCCCGTGCCAAGGGCGGGCTGGTGGTGCTGGGTGGTTTTGTGGCCCTGCTGTTCGCCATCGAGGTGGTCAACACCCTGATGATGGGGGCCCTCACCCGAACCTTCGGCCTGCGGCCCAGGAGTGCCGACGGGCTGCTGGACATCTTTACCTTCCCGCTCCTGCACGCAAACCTGGGCCATCTGCTCTCCAACAGCCTGCCCCTGGTCATCTTCGGCTTCCTGGTGTTTCTCTCCGGGCTGCGCGTGTTCCTCACAGCCCTGGCCTTCAGCTGGCTCGGCAGCGGGCTGACGGTATGGCTCATCGGAAACGGTGTCACCGTGGGCGCGTCGGGGCTGGTCTTCGGGCTTTTCGCGTTCCTGCTGGTCAGGGGTTTCTTCAACCACAGCTGGCGGCAGATCCTGCTCGCCGTGGTCCTCTTCATGGGCTACGGGAGCATCCTACTGGGCGCCCTGCCGTTTGTGGCCGGCTACGTGAGCTGGCAGGCCCACCTTGGCGGCGCCGTGGGCGGCGTGGTGGCGGCTCTGCTGCTGCGTCCGCGCGGTCCCGCTGCGCCGCGGCAGTTTTAGCGCCCGGGTGGCGCAAACCCGGGAGAAGGACATTAAACGGAAGCGGCGGCCATCCCCTGGGGACGGCCGCCACGTTCTGCTTTTGCGCTGGCTGCTTTGGGGCCGGCGCTGCTGAGCTAGGGTGCGTAGGGCTTTGCGGAGAGGATCTCCACCTTGATGTCCTTGCCGTTCGGCGCTGCGTAGCTGAGGGTCTCGCCCTCCTTGTGGCCCAGGATGGCGGCACCAAGCGGTGACTTTTCGCTGAAGACATCCAGGTCCGAGTCACCTGCGATTTCGCGTGAACCCAGCAGGAAGGTCTCCTCGTCGCCGGCGATCCTGGCTACGACAATCATGCCGGGCTCCACGATGCCGTCATCGGCAGGCGATTCCCCCACGTGGGCGTCACGGAGCAGCACCGTCAGCTGGCGGATGCGGGCTTCAATTTTGCCCTGCTCCTCCTTGGCTGCGTGGTAGCCCCCGTTCTCCTTGAGGTCCCCCTCTTGCCGCGCTGCTTCAATCTTCTGGACGATCTCCGCCCGGCCTGCGCCGGAAAGGTGGTCCAGCTCTGCCTTCAGGCGGTCAAAAGCTTCCTGGGTGAGCCAGGCTGCAGATGCGCTGTTGGTGGTAGACACGGACTTCTCCTCTAGTGGTCCTACATGCAAAAGACCCCGCCACGGTGGCCACTTGTGGAACAGTAACCAGCTCAGCGGGGTAAAGGTATCTCCCTATTGTAGTCAATCCTCTGGAGATAACCCAACACGGAAGCGTCCCACATCACACGCCTTAAGACGTCCCGCCGGGAATCCAGCAGCTGTCCACCACGCCCGATACGGACTCCGACTCCGTGCGCAAGGTAACGCGCTGAGCCACCGTCCTGCCGCCGTCGGCCGTTCCATCCGCTGCCGACGGCGGGATGTCCACCACTTTCCAGCCCACGACGGCAAACTTCGAATCCAGTGCCTTCACGGCGCATTTGACGGGCTTGCCCGGTTCGCGCGTCACCTGGAAGTCCACCTCCGCGACCGTGGCATCGGTGGTGCTGTAACCCACGTCCTTGAACGTCACTCCGGAGAGCGAGTTCGAAGTGGTCACCCACGCAAGGAAGCCGATTCCCGCAGTAAGTGCCAGGCCGACCGCAACCCGGGCGGCGGTGGGGGAGAGCCGCCGCTTTTTAGCACCATACCGATTGGCTAGGCTAGTGTCTGCGGGCGCGGATTGGGCCGGCTGGTCCGGGGAAGTCACCAGACCAGTTTAGTTCCCTTTCCGCCTGCTCTTTGCGGTGGCTGCAGCTGCCGGTGAGGCAGCGCACCCGCAACAACATCCACAAGCTGCCAAAGCCGTGCAAAGAAGAATAAAGGAGCCGTCCTCTCCATGACAGCGTCCAGCAACAACCAGGTGCCGCTCCGGCTGCTCGCAGTCCACGCCCACCCGGATGACGAATCCAGCAAGGGCGCTGCGACCATGGCCATGTATGCAGCTGCCGGCGTGGATGTCCTCGTGGCCACCTGCACGGACGGATCCCGCGGCGATATCCAGAATCCGGCGGTGGAGGGGGAGCCGCACCCCAAGCGGGATATGGCCGGTGCGCGGAGGCTGGAGATGCAGCGCGCGGCTGCCATCCTCGGCATCCGCCAGCGGTGGCTCGGATTTGTCGACTCGGGCCTTCCCGAAGGGGACCCGCTCCCGCCCCTCCCGGCGGGATCCTTCGCCACCCTTCCCCTGCACCAGGCCGCGGCGCCCCTGGTACGGCTGGTGCGTTCCTTCAAGCCCCACGTCATCCTTAGCTACGACGAAAACGGCGGCTACCCCCACCCGGACCACATCATGGCCCACCGGGTGGCCGTGGAGGCTTTCGAAGCCGCAGGCGATGCCGAACGCTACCCGGAGGCAGGGGAGCCGTGGGAGCCGGGCAAGCTCTACTACGACCGCGCCTTCAGCCCCGAGCGGTTCCGGGCGCTGCACTTTGCACTGGAAGAGGCGGGGCTGCAGTCACCCTACGCAGAACGCCTGGCCGCATGGCTGGAGTCCGATGCAGAGGGGCACACTCCGCCGCCGGCCGCGCATGCCACCACCACCCAGATTGACTGCGGTGACTATTTCGAAGTGCGCGACGACGCCCTGCGTGCCCACCGGACCCAAGTAGACCCGCTGGGGTTCTTCTTCGCCGTTTCGCCCGACATGCAGCGCCGGGTCTGGCCTTGGGAGGACTATTCGCTGATCCATTCCAGGGTGCCCTCCGAACTCCCCGAGAAGGACCTGTTCGCCGGGCTAAGATAGACACGGCAGGCTATTTCTATCTTGCGTAGAAGATAGGTGCGGCGACGGCCGGTCCCGTCCGCTTCCTGCTTCATCCGTTCCACCAGAAGGTATCAACCGTGCAATCTCTGCTCCTCCGCCTCGCCACCACGCCGTCACCGCTGCCGACTCCGACGTTGCGGGAGGGGATTTCGGAGGACCAGGTGACACCGGGCCTGCTGGGGTTCATCATGACGGCTTTCTTCGTGGTGGCAACCGCCCTGCTCATCGTGGACATGGTGCGGCGCATCCGCAGGGTGCGCTACCGGGCCCAGGTGGAGGAAGAGCGCCTGGCGGCCGCCGCTGCTGCAGACGTTGATGCTGCGGATGTCCAGGATGGGCTCGACGGCGGCGCGCACCCGGGAGTTGGCCATTCCGAAGGGGACGGGGCCGGCAACGGACACCCGCGGCCGCGCAGGTAGAAATCTTTTGGTGGCTATGCCAGCCCCACGCTGTGACGGGCTTTAGCCAAGGACCGCCATGGCGATCGCCGCGAAGTGGGCAGCGAACGCGAATACGGTGAACGCGTGGAACAGTTCATGGAAACCGAAGTGGTGATAGCTGAAGTTCGGCTTTTTCAGGGCGTAGAAAATGGCGCCCGTGATGTAGAGGGCGCCGCCCAGGCAGATCAGCACGGCTGATGGCGGACTGGCCTGGAAGAACTGCGGCAGGTAGAACAGCGCTCCGCAGCCCAGTGCGATGTAAATGGGCACATAGAGCCAGCGGGGCGCGTCAGTCCACAGCAGCCGGAACAGCACGCCGAGGATGGCTCCGGCCCAGATGACCCAGAGGAGAACCACCGCCTGCCCGCGTTCAAGAAGCGTCCATGCCAGCGGCGTGTAGGTGCCCGCGATCACCAGCATGATGTTGGTGTGGTCCAGCCGTTTCAGGACGAGCTTGACCCGTGGTGACCAGTTGCCGCGGTGGTAGACGGCGCTGACACCGAACAGCAAAACGCCGGTGGCAGCGTAGATGGCGGAAGTAATCCTGCGGTCCGCCGTGGGGGCAAGGACAACCAGGACGATGCCGGCGGCAAGGGCCAGCGGGGCAGTGACCGTGTGGATCCAGCCGCGCCACTTCGGCTTGATCATCAGGAGTTCCGCCAGGCGGACGGCGGCGTCATCCACGGCGCTGGTTTCTGTTTCAGCGCCTGGGTTGGGGTCCTCCGGCTGGGGCCCCCGGGAGGCATGCGGAGAGTCGCTGTTCATGCCACCAGAATAACTTACGGACCGGTAAGTTACTGGTCAGTAACACTTGGGATGGCTCTCCTCCAGTGCTGGCGTTCCCACTCCGGCCCGGGCGGTAGCCTAGGATGTGGATGTACGTACGGCAGGAAAGTCAGGTGAGTGGACGCGTGGAGTTGCCCGGGTTCCTCTATGGCTATTACGAACGCCGGCTGCTCAAGGATCTTCCACGCGACCGGATTCCCCGGCATATCGGCGTCATGGTGGACGGCAACCGGCGGTGGGCCAAGCAATTCAATGCACCCACCAGCCAGGGCCACCAGGCCGGTGCGGACAAAATCCACGAATTCCTCGGCTGGTGCCAGGAACTGGGTGTCAAAGTAGTGACCCTCTATATGCTGTCCACGGACAACATGAACCGCTCCAGTGAGGAACTGGACCTCCTGATGGGGATCATCGCCAACACCCTGGACCGGTTGGACGAAGACGCGAACATATCCGTCCATGCCATGGGTGCGCCTGAACTGCTTCCGGACTACCTGGCCGAACGCCTCAACAAGCTCACCGCCCGCACCCCCGTCCGCGAAAAGATCCACGTTAACGTGGCAGTGGGGTACGGGGGCCGCCGGGAGATCGTCGATGCTGTCCGGGAGCTCCTCCACGACGCCGTCGCCAAGGGCATGGACATCTCCCAGCTTGCCGACGACCTGTGCGTCGACGACATCTCACGCTTCCTGTACACCCGCGGCCAGCCGGACCCGGACCTGGTGATCAGGACATCAGGGGAGCAGCGATTGTCAGGCTTCCTTATGTGGCAGAGCGCCTACAGCGAGTTCTACTTCTGCGAGGCCCTGTGGCCCGCGTTCCGCAAGGTGGATTTCCTCCGTGCCCTGCGGGACTACGCCGGCCGCCAGCGCCGCTTTGGCACCTGAAACCCCCGGTTCATAACGAGTTCATACACCTGCAAGGGAAATCGCCGGGTAATGGTTGCGGAAATTACCCTGAGTGGATTTACGTTATATCCATCAGCAGGCAAAACCGCCGGCTGATCGGGGAGGCCAGTACATGGAGCGAAACATCGCACCGGTTGTATGGGAGGCCGGACCCGGCCTCCTGGCCGAGCCGCCTCACCAATAACAATTCCGGGCTGGCGCCCGGGGCTGGAGTCGATGTGGCTACTTCTGAACAACTGCCCGAGGTCCTGTTTGGACAGGGCGGAAAAGCTACCTCTCGCGCCGAGCGAGCTACCTCTGAAGCCGGCGCAGCAACTGATGCTGCGGCCGGTTTTGCTGTCTCCGGAAGGGAAGCCGACATCCACACCTTCGTCATTGACACCTCAGTCCTCCTCTCCGATCCGCGCGCGCTCCTGCGGTTCGCTGAGCATGAGGTAGTGGTTCCCGTCGTGGTCATCACCGAACTCGAAGCCAAGCGGCACGACCCCGAACTTGGCTACTTCGCACGGAAGGCCCTGCGGCTCCTGGACGATCTCCGGGTCAAGCACGGCGGCCTGAACCGGCCCCTCCCCATTGGTGACGAGGGCGGCACCCTGATGGTGGAACTCAACCACATCTCCTCCGAGGTGCTGCCCTTGGGTTTCCGCAGCGGGGACAACGACAGCCGCATCCTCGCCGTCGCCAAGAACCTGGCCAACGAAGGACGCAACGTCACCGTCGTGTCCAAGGACTTGCCCATGCGGGTCAAAGCCTCCGCCATGGGCCTCACTGCCGACGAGTACCGCAACGAACTGGTCAAGGATTCCGGGTGGACGGGCGTTGCCGAGATCGAAGCCGATGAACAGGACATCGCCACTCTGTACGGCCACGAACCCGCCTATATCCCGGCGGCCGCCGAACTGCCCGTCAACACCGGGCTGGTCCTGCTGTCCAACCGCGGCTCCGCGCTGGGCCGGGTGGGCGCGGACAAGCAGGTGCGCCTGGTCAAGGGCGACCGCGACGTGTTCGGCCTCCACGGCCGGTCTGCGGAGCAGCGGCTGGCCATCGACATGTTGATGGATCCCGCCGTCGGCATCGTCTCCATTGGCGGCCGCGCAGGCACCGGCAAGTCCGCGCTTGCCTTGTGCGCCGGCCTTGAAGCCGTGCTGGAACGCCGCGAACACCGCAAAGTGATCGTCTTCCGGCCCCTCTATGCGGTGGGCGGGCAGGAACTTGGCTACCTGCCGGGCTCCGAATCCGAGAAGATGAACCCGTGGGCGCAGGCCGTGTTCGACACCCTCGGGGCGCTGGTCAGCCAGGAAGTGGTGGAGGAGGTCATGGACCGCGGCATGCTCGAGGTCATGCCCCTCACCCACATCCGCGGACGCTCCCTCCACGATGCCTTCGTGATCGTGGATGAAGCCCAGTCCCTCGAAAAGAACGTCCTCCTCACCGTCATGAGCCGTATCGGCCAGAACTCCAAGATCGTGCTCACCCACGACGTCGCCCAGCGAGACAACCTGCGCGTCGGACGCCACGACGGAATCGCCGCTGTCGTCGAAACCCTGAAGGGACACCCCCTCTTCGGCCACGTCACCCTCACCCGCTCGGAACGTTCACCGATCGCAGCACTCGTCACGGAACTCCTCGAGGGCTAAATCAACTAAGCAAAGGGCCGTGGCCGGGTTCGCCGGGCTACGGCCCTTTTCGTGTGTGGCAACGGCCGGGTTCGTCCGCCCCGGGTCCTTCGCCGTCGCTTAGACACCTCCCGACGCGTTGCTTCGGTCGCTGAGCGACCTGCGCAACGCTTTGGTCGGCGATGCGCTCCTAGCGAAAAACCTTGGCCCTTCTTGTGCCAGCGCACCTCCTGTCCGACTGACTTCATGAGGGCCGGCGCGTCTGGCGGGCACGCCATTGGTGGACTGAGGCACCAGCCGGGTCGCAGTCCTTCTCGTAGGAGCGCATCGCGACGCATCGGCCGGCGGAGGTCGCCCAGCGACCGAAGGTGGCCCTATGCGTTGTGTCTAAGCGACGGAGAAGGGCTGTGGCGCGGCGTCCGGAACCACTATGGGAGCGGACGAACCCAGCCGCGGCCCCTCAGGTGATCTTCAGGAACTTGGCCGCTGCTTCGTGCCCGTTTACGCGCAGCTCCCAGTCGGGCCTCTTGAACGTTTGTGGGGTGACGCGGACGTGCTGGACTGTTTCGGCTTTGGGGCCCCAGGCTTTGCGCGTGGTGCCGTTGAGTTCGTAGCCGAGGGAGCGGGACACGCCCAGGGAAGCGCTGTTCCAGATGGCGGCCTCCGATTCGGCGACTTCCGCCCCGAGCCAGTCAATGGCCCAAAGGACGACGGCGGCACGCATCTCCTTGCCCAGGCCGTGGCCCTGGACGGACTTCTTCAGCCAGGACCCGGTGCTGACTGTCCGTAGGGCCGCGAAGTCTTTGGCCTCAACATCCTGGCAGCCGACGAACCGGCCTTCGTGCCAGATTCCGAGGAGCAGTGTCCAGTTTTCGGGCCTGCATTCAGCGCGGCAGCGCCAGTACCAGCGCGCCATGTTGGGACCCAGTTCCTCATCCGGCAGCTCCGTCCAGGGAGTGCTGAACGGATTCCGGCCGGCGTCGTGGATTCCGCCGCGGGCCGCTGCCACAGCCGCGGGGATGTCCTGGTCGGTGATGGGGCGCAGTTCCAGCCGCGGGGTGCTCAGCGTGAGGTCGAACAGCGGCCAGATGGAGCCCAGGGTAGTCATCCGCGAAGCCTAGCCGATGGGTGCCGGGCAGGCATGTCACGCTTTGGCAGGGATGTCCCAGCTGATGTGGCGGCGGACGTCGGTGAGATTCATGGACTCGGCCAGGAACAGGTCGTCGAGCATGTACTCGTCCACGGCGAGGATCCGGATCCAGTGGCCATACTCCTCCGTTTCCTGCTCCAGGGACTGACTTGACACGCAGACGCCGGTGCCCGTGTCCACCCGGAGGAGGGAACGGCCGGGAAGGCAGAGGGGAGCGGCAGGATCACCCGGGCGGTAGGCGGGGTTGGGAGTTGCAACCGCCTCCAGGACGGGCCGGCCTTCATGCTCGGCGAAGCGGGTGTCCGGGATGTCCAGGGCGTTGGTGCCAGGGAACTCGATGGGCACGGGGGCGTTGCCTGCGAGCTCCACCGGGTCCAGTGCGGCTGAAAACCGTGCGTTCCCGAACCCGGGCTCTCCGTACGCGGCTTCGGGCCGGCGGCGCACCAGTCCGGCGTCGTCGTACACTGGCGTGACGAGGTGCGGGGGCAGGAGCCAGGACTTGCGGGTGGCGCTGACGTAGATGCCGTCACGGGAATCGTTGATCCCTGTGGTGCTGTGCAGGACGCGGCCGTCCGGGCTTTCAAGGCGAAGCGCCCCGGGACGGCGCAGCCACGCACGGACAAACGGTGCGCCGGGAGCGGGAGCCGACGCAAAGGCCTGGTCCCAGTACTCAAAGCGCAACGTCTGCCACTTCCATGGGGAAGACCGGCACAGGTTCCGGAACATCGCGGCCAGGTCCACCGGGACGCCAGGAGGGCCCGGAACCGGCCGGCGCCGGGAGTCCCAGGTCGACATATCCACATCTTACGCGGGGGTGCTACGGCCGGGATGGTGGATCCAGTAGCATCCGAGGGGTGATTGGACGACTCGGTGAACTCTGGCAGAACACCCCGCTTGCCTTCTGGCTGGTACTGGCTGCCTGCCTCTACTTCGCCGTGATGGCGGTCCGGCTCACCATCATCGACGTCCGGCACCACCTCCTGCCCAACAGGATCGTTTTCCCGTCCTACGCGGTGGCCGGAGTGCTCCTCCTGGCGGCGGCCGCGGTTGCGTGGGCCGGTCCCGTCCCGGCCGCTGGCAACACCGGCGGGCTCCTGGCCATCCCCGCCCTCCGCGTGGTGGCCGGGGCCGCAATCCTGTGGCTGTTCTATTTTGTCCTGCGGTTCATTTACCCGCCCGGGATGGGCTTCGGCGACGTCAAGCTTGCAGGAGTGCTCGGGATGTACCTTGGCTACCTCAGCTGGGGACACCTCTTCGCGGGCACCTTCCTGGCATTCCTGCTGGGCGGGCTGTGGTCCCTGGCCCTGCTGGCGGCCCGCCGGGGCACCCTGAAGTCGGCCATACCCTTTGGCCCGTTCATGCTCGCCGGGGCCGCAGCCGCCATGCTGCTGCCCGCCTGAGCCGTCCCGGTTGTTCGGTGACTGTTCGGTAGGCTGGCGGTATGCCTGCACCTGAATACGTCCTGAAGCTGCGCGAAAAGATCGGCAACGATCCCCTCTGGGTCCCCGGGGTCCGGGGTGTCGTGATCGACGACGCCGGCAGGATCCTGCTGGCCCAGCGTGCAGACAACCGGCAATGGGCGCTCATCAGCGGCATGCTGGACCCGGGGGAGCAGCCTGCCCGTGGCCTGATTCGGGAGATCTTCGAGGAAACAGCCGTGGTGGCGGAAGCGGAACGGGTGGTGTCGGTGGGTGCCGTTGGGCCAGTCACCTACCCCAACGGCGACATCTGCGAATTCCTGGACGTGGTGTTCCTGTGCCGCTACGTCTCCGGGGAGGCAAGGGTCAACGACGACGAATCCCTTGCCGTTGGCTGGTTCAGCCCGGATGAACTACCCGACCTCATGCCCGGCCACCTCACCAGCATCCGCCAGGCGCTGGTGCCCTCCGCCGCCGTCCACTTCGAGCCCTAAAAGCCAGGCGCTCGACGGCGGTCAGCGGCCCGGCGACACCAGCTCGCCGTCGTCGTCCTTCACAGCGGCGCCGGTACCTGCGGCGCCGTGCCCGTGCGCAGCTGCGCCGGACAGGCCGGCTGCCAGCCGCTCGGCTTCCTCTCCACCCACAGCCTCGCCGCGTGCCACCATTCCGGCGGTATCCGAGAGCGGGATCTGCTTCAGCGTGACCGCCAGGAGCAGCGCCACCGCGATGAACGGCAGCAGGTACCAGAACACCGGTGCCAGCGAATCGGCATAGGCGTTCACGATGGCGTCCCGCAGCTGTTCCGGGAGCTGGCTCAGCGCCTGCGGATCCAGGGTCCGGGTGGACTGTCCGGCCTGCTCGGCCGAAGCCCCTGCCCCCGTGAAGGCGTTGGTCAGCGCCTCGGAAAGACGGGTGGTGAAGATGGAGCCGAACACTGCCACGCCCATGGCGGCGCCCACTTCGCGGAAGTAGTTGTTCGTGCTGGTGGCGGTGCCGATCTGGTCAGCCGGCACCGAGTTCTGGACCACCAGGACCACCACCTGCATGATCAGCCCAAGGCCTGCTCCGAAGACGAACAGCTGGACGCAGATAACCCAGATGGGGGTGCTGGCCGCGAGCGTGGTCATCCACAGCATGGCCGCCAGGGTGAGTACGGCGCCCAGGATGGGAAACATCTTGTACTTGCCGGTCTTGGAGATCCGGATGCCGGAGTAGATGGACGTGCCCATGAGGCCTGCCATCATCGGGAGCATCAGCAGGCCGGATTCGGCTGCGGAGGTTCCGGAGGACATCTGCAGGAAGGTGGGGACGAACGCGATGGCGGAGAACATGCCCAGGCCCAGGGTGAAGCCGATGGCGGTGGCATTGATGAAGATCCGGTTCCGGAACAGGCTCAGGGGAATGATGGGATCCTCGGCGCGGCGCTCCACCATCACGAATGCGGCCGCAGAAACCAGCAGGCCGGCTCCAAACGCCCACGTGAGGGGTGAATCCCAGCCCTCATCCTTCTTGCCGCCAAAGTCGGTGAAGAAGATCAGGCACGTGGTGGCCGCGGACAGCAGCACCACGCCCAGGATGTCGATCCGCTTTTCGGCCTTTTTGTTGGGCAGGGTCAGGGCGAACCAGGCGATGGCGAACGCTGCAAGCCCCACCGGGATGTTGATGTAGAAGGCCCACTCCCAGGTGAGGTGGTCCACGAAGAAGCCGCCCAGCAGCGGACCGGCCACGGCGGAGAGGCCGAAGATGGCGCCTAGGGGTCCCATGTATTTCCCGCGCTCCTTGGCGGGAACGATATCGGCAATGATCGCCTGGGAAAGGATCATGAGCCCGCCGCCGCCGAGGCCCTGGATGGCGCGGAAGATGACGAAGCCCCAGAAGTCGGTGGCCAGTGCGCAGCCAACGGAGGCCAGGGTGAAGAGTGCGATGGCCACCAGGAAGAGGTTGCGCCGGCCCAGGATGTCACCGAACTTGCCGTAGATGGGCATCACGATGGTGGTGGCCAGCAGGTAGGCAGTGGTGATCCAGGCCTGGTGTTCCACGCCGCCCAGTTTGCCCACGATGGTGGGCATGGCGGTGGAGACGATGGTCTGGTCCAGGCTGGAGAGGAGCATGCCCGCAATCAAGGCGGAGAAGATGATCCAGATGCGTTTTTGCGTGAGCAGCAGGGGCCCCGCGGCCGTCCTGGTGGTGGCGGTACTCATGATTGTCCTTTTGCGGCGGTGGTGTCCGGAATATCGAACGGTTGGGAAAAAAGAACGCTGGCTGCGGAGATGTTCTCCAGCAGCAGGTCGGTATAGCTGCGGGTGTTGCCGTCGGAGAAGTAGGCCATGCTGCTCTTACGGGCGATGGTGCTGAGCAGCACCACGGCCATTTGCACCACGGGGTGGTCCGGGGCCAGCCCTTCGCGGCGGGCGACGTCCCTGGCGAACTGGGCTTCCCGCTGCTCCGTCACGCCGATGATCCGCAGGATCAGCTGGGGTTCCTTGTGGACTACGCCAATGAGCTGCCGGGTTTCCTCTTCGGAGGCCGACATGCCCTCTGCCAGGCGGAGGGAGAGCCGGACGAGGTCGCGGAAGAGCGTGGGGGAGATTTCGCCGGCGGGGGAGTCCGCGCCGCCGGCAACGAAGTCGTCGATCACATCGGCCGGGATGTCGTCCTCGGCGTGGCCGATGATGGCGTCTTCCTTGGTGGGGAAGTAGTTGAAGAAAGTGCGTCGCGAAATGCCGGCGGCCTCGCACACTTCCTCCACGGTATAGCCGTTGAGGCCACGCTCGGCTGTGAGCGCCCTGGCCGTTGCCGTGATGGCACCCCGGGTAGCGGCACGTTTGCGCTGCCTCAGCCCGGACTCCGAAGTTGCACTTTCATCCACAGAGTGAAGTTTTGCATCATTATGAGATTAGTGCAAATTTATTTTGGTCCCGGGAGGCGAAGCGTAAAGTACGACGGCGGCCGGTCCCTTTCGTGCGAAAGGTGCCGGCCGCCGTCGGGCGTCCAGGAGGTGGTGTGGACTATGCCTTGTGGGCCGGGGCCGTCATGGTGGTGACGTCCAGCGCCTTCTCGAGGTCGGCCTCGGAGACCTTGCCCTCGCCCTCGCCGACGAAGCCGAGCTTCTCGGTGGCCTGGCGGATGGTCAGGCCCTCCTTGACGGCGGTCTTGGCGATCTTGGCGGCGTTCTCGTAGCCGATGTACTTGTTCAGCGGAGTGACGATGGACGGGGAAGCCTCGGCCAGGAAGCGGGCGCGCTCCACGTTGGCGGTGATGCCGTCGATCATCTTGTCCGCCATGACCCGGCTGGTGTTGGCCAGCAGGCGGATGGACTCGAGCAGGTTGGCCGCCATGACCGGGATGCCCACGTTGAGCTCGAATGCACCGTTGGTGCCGGACCAGGCGATGGCGGTGTCGTTGCCGATGACCTGGGCGGCCACCATGATGGACGCCTCGCAGATGACCGGGTTGACCTTGCCGGGCATGATGGACGAGCCCGGCTGCAGGTCGGGGATGGCGATTTCGCCCAGGCCGGTGTTGGGGCCGGAACCCATCCAGCGAAGGTCATTGTTGATCTTCATGAACGAGATGGCGATGTTGCGCAGCTGGCTGGACGCCTCGATCAGGCCGTCGCGGTTGGCCTGTGCCTCGAAGTGGTCCCGGGCCTCGGTCAGCGGCAGGCCGGTATCCGTGGCAAGCAGTTCGATAACGCGCTCCGGGAAACCGGCCGGCGTGTTGATGCCGGTGCCCACGGCGGTGCCGCCCAGCGGAACCTCGGCAACACGGGGGAGTGAGGCGTTGATGCGCTCGATGCCGTAACGGACCTGCGCAGCGTAGCCGCCGAACTCCTGGCCCAGGGTCACAGGGGTGGCGTCCATGAGGTGGGTGCGGCCGGACTTCACCACGTCCTTGAACTCCGCGGCCTTGCGCTCCAGTGAGCCGGCCAGGTAGTCAAGGGCGGGGATGAGGTCGTTGATCAGCGCGGAGGTGGCCGCCACATGCACGGACGTGGGGAACACGTCGTTGGAGGACTGCGAGGCGTTGACGTGGTCGTTGGGGTGGACAACCTTGTCGCTGCCGGCGGTCTTCAGTGCACGGGTGGCCAGTTCGGCAATGACCTCGTTGGTGTTCATGTTCGAGGACGTGCCGGAACCGGTCTGGAAGACGTCGATGGGGAAGTCGCCGTCGTACTTGCCGGCAGCCACCTCGTCGGCAGCGTCTGCAATCGCCTTGGCCAGCTCGCCGTCGAGCACGCCCAGTTCTGCGTTGGCCTGGGCAGCAGCCTTCTTGACCCGGGCCAGCGCCTCGATGTGCGTGCGCTCAAGGGTCTTGCCGGAAATGGGGAAGTTCTCCACTGCCCGCTGCGTCTGCGCGCGGTACAGTGCGTTCACGGGGACGCGGACTTCGCCCATCGTGTCATGTTCAATGCGGAACTCTTCAGTGGAAGTCATGGGGCTAGCTTATGGCGATCCGGTGCCCCATCGAAAACCGTTAAGGGAGCATTGCCGGCGGCCCGCTGGGCCGCCGGCATAGGGGTCCTAAAGCTCGCCGATTCCGGAAACAAGGTCCGCGCGGCCCTCAGCCAGCCGGTAGGAAAGGCCGACGACGGCGGTGCGGCCGCCTTCGATTGCGTCGGAAATCACACGCGAGCTGTCCGCAAGGCGCTGCGCCGTCTGCTTGACGTGCTCCACCACCATGTCGTTGACCTCGGGCTGGTTATTTCGCAGGGACGTCAGCACGGAGGGCGTGATGCGCTCCACGAGGTCACGGATGAATCCTGCCGGCATCTCGCCGGTCTCCACGGCATCCCTGGTGGCCGTGACTGCGCCGCAGCTGTCGTGCCCAAGGATGACAATCAGCGGCACGTTCAGCACGCCGACGCTGTACTCGAGGGAGCCCAGGACGGCGTCATCGATGACCTGTCCGGCGGTGCGGACTACGAAAACGTCGCCCAGGCCGACGTCGAAGATGATTTCTGCCGCGAGCCGGGAATCAGAGCAGCCGAAGATCACCGCGAAGGGATTCTGCGTCTCCACGAGTGATGATCGTCGCGAAGCATTCTGGTTCGGATGGGAGGACTCGCCGTTTACGAAACGTTCGTTGCCTTCGCGCAGGCGGCGCCAGGCCAGTGCAGGGGTCAGGTTAGTCGTCACGGCCCCACCTTACGGCGTGGGGGCCGCCGAGGGTGAAACTGTGACGGCGGGGCTGCTCTCAAGGGAGGTGACGACGGCGGCGGCCAGGGTTGCGAATTCGTCCAGTTGCGCCGCGCCGGACAGGATGACGGTGCTGCCCCGGTAATTCAGCACCATGGATTTCTCACCCTTGCCGGTGTCGCGCAGTTCCCATTCCCGGCCGCCGGCATTCCGCGAGCCGGTGACGGGGGCGTTTTTGGTCTGCTGGAGGAGCCAGGTGGGGTTGGAGTTCCTGGTCTGCACCAAACCGATGAAGGACGTTTTGGGGGTCAGGTAGCCCACCTCCCAGGTAGGCACGCCGCTGCCGGTGCCGGCTTCCCACCGGGCGTAGTTGGCGCGGAAGGCGTTGCCGGTATCAGGGGCGACGGGTGTGAATCCTGCCACATCCGCTGCGTTCCGTGCCACCGATGCAACGTCGATGTCCGGCCGGTAGCCATCGCCCTTGGGCTGGGGATTCATGAGGACAACAGGCAGGAACGCCGCAATGCTGAGCACCAGGGCAATGATCATGCCGATCACCGAGGCGTTCGCCCGCTTGGCGGCGGCCGCCGGAATGACGGGCTTAACCGGGGCGTCCGCACTGCTGCCGGCGGGGCCGGAACGTGCATCGGGCTGTTCCTGGCCGGAGCTGGGACTGGTGGCTTCCTGCATGTCATTCACCCCTCTATAGTCGCCCATCCCGGAGCCGTACTTCCATTCGGCCCTGGCCTGGGCCACGGCGGTAGCCGCAGTGCACATTGCGTGGTTGCGTCATGGGCCGCCCGCGGAGCGGTGCCGCGACTATGATCGATAGCAGAGGAATCACCGTCCTGCTGCACCGGCGGGCGGGTTCAATGATCGCCACTCGAAGAAGAGGTTCACGTGTCACCAGCGTCCATGACCCAGAAGTACTCCACGATTTCACCGTCCCTTGCGGTGGGCCACGACGAGCCGGACCGCAACCTCGCCCTTGAGCTTGTCCGCGTCACCGAGGCAGCGGCCATCGCCGGCGGCCACTGGGTGGGTTTTGGCGACAAGAACACCGCCGACGGCGCGGCCGTCGATGCCATGCGTTCCTTCCTGCAGACCGTCCACTTCAACGGTGTCGTGGTGATCGGTGAGGGCGAAAAGGACGAAGCCCCCATGCTGTTCAACGGTGAGCGCGTTGGCGACGGCACCGGCCCCGAATGCGACGTGGCAGTCGACCCCATCGACGGTACCCGCCTGACCGCCCTGGGCATCAACAACGCCCTGGCTGTGCTGGCCGTTGCCGAGCGCGGCTCCATGTTCGATCCCTCCGCTGTGTTCTACATGGAAAAGCTCGTCACGGGTCCCGAGGCCGCGGACATGGTGGACCTGCGCCTGCCGGTCAAGCAGAACCTGCACCTGATCGCCAAGGCCAAGGGCGTGAAGGTCAACCAGCTCAACGTGATGATCCTTGACCGCGACCGCCACAAGCCGCTGGTGGAGGAAATCCGCGAAGCCGGTGCGCGCACCAAGTTCATCATGGACGGCGACGTGGCCGGCGCCATCGCCGCTGCCCGCTCCGGCACCGGTGTGGATGCGCTGATGGGCATCGGCGGCACCCCCGAGGGCATCGTGGCCGCCTGCGCCATAAAGTCCCTGGGCGGCGTGATCCAGGGCCGTCTCTGGCCCACCAGCGATGAAGAAAAGCAGAAGGCCATCGACGCCGGCCACGACCTCGACCGCGTGCTTTCCACCAACGACCTGGTCTCCAGCGACAACTGCTACTTCGCCGCCACCGGCATCACGGACGGAGACCTGCTCAAGGGCGTCCGCTACTCCAAGGACAAGGTCCTCACCCAGTCCATCGTCATGCGCTCCAAGTCCGGCACCATCCGTTTCGTCGACGGCGAGCACCGCGCCGACAAGTGGGAAGGCTACGCCCGCAAGAGCTGATCCACGGCCACTGCAGGATGTCAGGCCCCGGGGCGCCGCGTGCGCACCGGGGCTTTGCCGTTAACGCCTTGGTATAGGGTTTAAGCCATGATTCCTGCTGTTGTTCCCTGTACTGACCGCGCCCTTTGGGACGAAAATGTCGACCGGTTCCAGGGGCATCCGCAACAGCTGTGGGGCTGGGGCGAGACCAAGGCCATGCACGGCTGGTCCGTGGACAGGGTCCTGGTCAAGGCCGGGGAGGAAACCATCGGCGCCGCCCAGCTGCTGGTCCGCAGGCTGCCCGTTCCCTTCCGGGCACTGGTTTACATTCCGCGGGGCCCCATGTGCTCCGCGGAGAATGCACAGGTGGTCCTCAACCGGCTGGCCGAGCACGCTGCCCTCCGCCACAGGGGAGTGGCCCTCAGCATCGAGCCCGACTGGGACAAGGACTCCGCCTTCGGCGGCGCTGTCGCCGCCGCAGGCTTCCGCGAGTCGGCCAACACCGTCCTTATCCCGCGCACACTCATCCTGGACCTCACCCGGTCCGACGACGAGTTGATGGCAGAGATGTCCAAGTCCACCCGGGCGAACATCCGCAAGGCCATGCGCAGCGACGTGGAATTCCGCAAGGTCAAGAACGACTCCGAGCTGGAGCAGGTGCTGGCCATCTACCAC
This sequence comes from Arthrobacter sp. SAFR-179, assembly GCF_059414945.1. Classification (NCBI taxonomy): domain Bacteria; kingdom Bacillati; phylum Actinomycetota; class Actinomycetes; order Micrococcales; family Micrococcaceae; genus Arthrobacter; species Arthrobacter sp. SAFR-179. The sequence goes on along the minus strand of NZ_JBPFDM010000003.1, from coordinate 321,148 downwards.
GACACCGCGGCGCGGGCCGGCTTCGGCATCCACGAGGACCAGTACTACCGCGACATCTTCAAGAACCTCGGTGACGCCTCGCCGATCATTGCCGCGTTCGACGGCGAGCAGATGCTGGCCTTCACCTGGCTGTCCCGCAGCGGTGCCACCGCGTTCGAACTCTACGGCGGAGTGTCCGCCGAAGGCCAGAAGCAGCGCGTGAACTACGGCGTGAAGTGGGCGGCCCTGCAGGCAATGCGCGAGGACGGCTGCAGCCGGTACGATTTCAACGGCCTGCTCAACGACGGCATTTCCGACTTCAAAAAGCAGTTCGCCAAGCACGAAAACATGCTGCTGGGCACCTGGGACAAGCCCCTGTCGCCGCTCTACCCCGCCTACTCAACGGCCATGCCGCTGGCGCGTAAAGGGCTCCAGCAGGGTCGGCAGTTGCTGAAGACCGCGGCCGGGCGGGTCCTGCCGCTGGTCCGGAAACTGCGCCCGGGCAACTGACTGGGCACATCAGGAGGGCGACGGCGGCACCCGGGCGGGTGCCGCCGTCGCCCTTTGATGTTGAGGCCGGGCGGCTAAAGGCCGGTGGTCACCGCAAAGGCAAGCGCCGTCCCCTCACTGCCCGCCGCGCGGTGGACGTTGATGGGGGCTTCCGCCGCGGCGATGAATGCGCTGCCGCCCCGCGACAGCTCCAGGTCTCCCTTGGGGGAATCCAGGTACACGTCACCCGCCACCACGATGACCACGGCCGGGCCGGCCTGCACCAGCGGAACGGGGCCGGCGTCCGGCCCCAGCTCGATGCGCTGCAGCTGGAACTCCCGGAACGGCGGACGGAAGAGCTCCTGGTCCATCACCGTCTTTTCGGCAGCCAGCATCGGTACGGCCACAGGACGGAAGTCGATGGTGTGCAGGAGTTCGGGCACATCCACGTGCTTGGGCGTCAGGCCGCCGCGCAGGACGTTGTCCGAGGAGGCCATGACCTCCACGCCCAGCCCGTGCAGGTACGCGTGCACGTTTCCGGCAGGAAGATACACCGCCTCGCCCGGCTTGAGTGAGATGCGGTTCAGCAGCAGCGAGATCAGGACTCCCGGATCACCGGGGTACTTTTCGTTGAGGCTGATGGCGGTGCGCAGTTCTGCCTCGTACGGCTCGAGCGGAGCCCCGGATACCAAGGCCGCCACCACCAGGGCAGTTTCGTCTGCCACGTCCTGCCCGCCCATGATCAGCCGTTCGAAGGCCCGCCGGAGTCCCGCGCCCTCATCCGGGGCGTCGAGGTCTTCGACAAGCGCTTGAAGCAGTTGCGGGATCTGCCCGGTGTCAGGGAAGGCAGCTGCAACGTGCTGCAGGATCTTCCGGGTTTCCGCTGGAAGGCGGAACCCGCACAGCGCCTCGAACGGCGTGAGGGCGAAGATCATCTCCGGCTTGTGGTTGTCATCCTTGTAGTTCCGGTCCGCCGCGTGCGGATCGATTCCGGCCTCGTTTTCCCGTGCGAACCCGTCCCGCGCCTGCTCCAGGCTCGGGTGGACCTGGAGGGAGAGGGGCTGCGCGGCCGCGAGGATCTTGGCCAGGAACGGCAGCCGTGGGCCAAAGGCACCGACGGACTCCGCGCCGAGGAAATGCTCCGGGTCGGAGGAGATCAGGGCATCGAGCGGGCTCCGGGACCCGTCCTCGGGCAGGTGCGCCACCGACGGAGAGTCCGGGTGCGCCCCGATCCATAGCTCTGCCTCCGGGCGCCCCGATTCGGGGCGGCCCAGCAGCGAGGCGATGGCGGTCGTTGAACCCCAGGCGTAGTCCCGGAGGACGTTCTCAATCTCGTACAAAACCGTTCCGTTCCTTGATGGATGGGCACCCTTGTGGCTGGGCATTTATCGATGGTCACTGGCGGGCAGGCCACGGATTGATGGCCAAGGGCCGGGCACTGACTGATTTTCCGCTACAGCGGGGCGCACTGCCCGTTGGTGGCCACGAGTTGGCGGATGGACTCTTCGTCGCCCTCGAGCTTGAACTGGTTCAGCATCTCCTCGGTGATCGGCTCGCCGTCCGGGGTGGTGGTCACGGGCGTGAAGTCCGACGGCGAGGGCTGCTGTTCCGCCTTGACTGCGGCGGGCAGGGCGGCCGGGACAGTGCCTGCAGCCTGGACGTGACCGGCGGCTGCCTGCGGAACGGCCACGACGTCGTCGGGAATTCCGGCTGACTGGGCACCCTTGGCAGATGCCGAGGCCAGCAGTTGGTCCACGCGCTCGTGGATTTGCCCGAAATCCGGGGTGGTGGAGAAGGATGCGTCGAAGTCCGGCGGCCCGATGGTGAGCCGCTTGGCTTCCTTGCCCTTTGCCTTGATGGCCAGGTCCAGGAAGCTGCCCAGCTGGGAGGAAGAGATATTGGAGTCCACTACCTTGGTGCCGGCGTCGGCAATATCCTCGAACTTGGACAGCAGCGTGGCTGGATCCAGTTGCTTGAGCATGGCCTGCTGGACGCACTGCTGGCGTGCGATCCGTGCGTAGTCGTCCACGAATTCGCGCGAGCGGCCGTACCACAGGGCGTGGTAGCCATCGAGAGTGTTGTCGCCCGCCGGGATCCAGCCCAGCGGCATGCCGTGGATGCCGTTGGCCTCATCGATCGTTTCGCCGCTGATGGGGACCCAGCCGCCGGCCTTGATCCGGATGCCGCCCATGGCGTCGATAAGTTTGGAGAAGCCGTCCATGTCCACCAGGACGTAGGCCTGGATATCCATTCCCAACGTTCCGGCTACTGCCTCAAGGGTGGCCTGCGCACCGGGATCTGCCACGCCGGGGTAAAGATCCTTGTGCTCGTTGGTGACCTCGGTGTTGATCGCATTGATCAGGCACTCGTCGCCGCAGTTGTAGCCGTCAGGGTAGATGGACCGCATGGGGGAGCCGGCGCTGAATTGGGCGTTCTGGAAGTTGCGCGGGACGGAAATAATGGCCGTTTGCCCCGTCTCGGCGTCCACACTCAGGACGGAGAGGCTGTCCGGGCGGCGTCCCGTACGGTCATCGCCGGCGTCGCCGCCCATCAGGAGGAAGTTGTAGCGGCCGTCCACGGGCTTTATGGCCGGACCTGAACCGAAGATGCTGCCGATCGCGTTGCGGCCCACATTGAGCAGGTAGGCCGCGTAGCCCACCGAGCCGCTGCCCACCACCAGGGCGAGCACCAGGGCGATGCCGACGGCGGGGCGTGCCTTCGGTGCCAGCAGGACAGGGCGGATGAGCCGCAGGGTGTTCAGGAAGAGGAAGGCCCAGCCGAGTGCCAGCGCCGCCAGCAGGACCACGAGCACCAGCGACGTAACAGGGTTGGTGAGGATGGTGATGACCAGGCTCCGGTTAAGCAGCAGCATGGCCACCGTCAGCAACAGGAGCGCCCATGCGCACAGTGTTACGCGCAGGGCCGCGCGGCCCAGCTTGAGGTCGCCCGCCACGAGTTGTGCGCTGCCCGGAAGCAGGAGTGTCAACAGGACCAGGACAAAGGCACGCTTGGTGCGGACCTCCGGTGAAGCACTGACCGGATAGCGCACCGGGTCTGTCATGGCCGTGCCCCCACCGGTGTTGAGCACGCTGCTGCTGCTGGCCATGCCCGCCGCCCTAACGGCTGCCCCGAAGGGCGCTGGAACCGCCGGGGAAGACTTCGCTGACTTTTTGCCGCAGGCTTGCGCCCTTGCGGGAAGCAACCGCGTTGAGGTCGGCGGCGAAGTCGAGGAGATCCGCGCGCAGCGAAGAGGCCAGTTCGTCGGTGCCGGAGGCCAGCATCCTGACAGCCAGGAGCCCGGCGTTCCGTGCGCCTGCAATGGACACGGTGGCTACCGGCACGCCGGCCGGCATCTGGACGATGGACAGCAGGGAGTCCATCCCGTCAAGGGTCTTCAGGGGAACGGGAACGCCGATCACGGGCAGCGGCGTGACGCTGGCAAGCATGCCGGGCAGGTGGGCGGCGCCGCCTGCGCCGGCGATGATGACCCGCAGGCCGCGTTCGTGGGCGGTCTGGCCGTACCGAATCATCTCGGTAGGCATCCGGTGGGCTGAGACGACGTCCGCTTCAAAGGGGATGCCGAACTCAGCCAAGGCGTCTGCCGCAGCCTCCATGACGGGCCAGTCCGAGTCGGAGCCCATGACCAGGCCAACCAGGGGACTGGCACCGGAACCGGCGGCTGTGGTTGCTTCGGCGCTCATGCGTTCTCCTCAAATACTGCGGACGGTTCATCGCTGCTAACCCGTCCGTCACGGATGATGCCTGCAACAGCTGTGGCCCGGCGGCGCACCGACTCGACTTCCGCCGGGGAGGTTCCCACCAGGTTCACGTGGCCGATCTTACGTCCGGGGCGCACGGATTTGCCGTAGCAGTGGACTTTCGCGGCCGGTTCGGCGGCAAGTGCCATGGGGTACGCGGAGTAGAGGTCCTGGTTGTCTCCGCCCAGGAAGTTCTTCATCACGGTTACAGGGGCCAGCGCATCGGTGGCACCCAAAGGCAGGTTAAGCACGGCACGAAGGTGTTGTTCGAACTGGCTGGTAATGGAACCGTCCTGGGTCCAGTGGCCGGTGTTGTGGGGCCGCATGGCCAGTTCGTTGATCAGGAACCCAGCGCCGCTGCCCGGAGTTTCGAAGAGCTCCACGGCAAGGACACCGGTCACGTCCAGCTCGGCGGCGATGCGCAGGGCGGCGTCCTCGGCGGCGGCTGCAACCTCCAGCGGAATGTCCATTGCGGGCGCAATCACCTCGTCGCAGACACCGTCCACCTGGATGGTGTGGACGACCGGCCAGGCCCGCGACTCGCCGTCGGGCGTGCGTGCCACCAGTGCCGAGAGTTCGCGGGTGAACTCGACTTTGGCCTCAGCGAGCAGGGGACTCATGGCGGCAAACCAGTCTTCGGCTTCCGCGGCCTCCTCTGCTGATGCCACGATCCTCACGCCCTTGCCGTCATATCCGCCCCGAGGTGTCTTCAGTACGACGGGCCAGCCGGTTTCGTCGCCGAAACGGACCAGCGCGGCGACATCCGCCACAGACGCCCAGGCGGGGTTGGGCAGTTCCAGGCGGTCGATGGCGGCACGCATGACCAGCTTGTCCTGGGCATGGACCAGGGCGTCCGGTCCGGGCTGGACATTGACGCCGGCCTCCTGCAGGGCACGGAGGTGGTCCGTTGGCACGTGCTCATGGTCGAACGTCATCACGTCCAGGCCCTTGGAAAAGTCCAGCAGCGTCTGCAGATCCTTGTAGTCGCCCACGGGTGTGGCGGGTACCGCCGACACTGCGGAAACGTCGTCGCCCTCGGCGAGGACACGGAGTTCAAAGCCGAGTGCTGTAGCGGCAGGGGCCATCATTCGCGCGAGCTGGCCGCCGCCAACCACGCCTATCACTGGAAAAGTCACATCTGCCAGCCTACCGAAGAGGCGCCCAATCCCGCTTTTACGGCCCGGCAGGGGGAGGAGATTTTACGCCGCTGGGACAACCGCCGGCCGCCGGACAGCACCGGCTCAAAGCTTTGGGGGCTAAAATAGTCATTTGGCCGAGCGGCCCACAGTTCATCACGGCCATGGAGGGTCATGTTTAACGCACTTGCAGATCGTATCCGGGGGCTCGCCTCACTCTTTTGGCGCGAGGTGGCCAAGTTCGGTGCGGTAGGCGGCGTGGCCTTTGTCATTGACAACGGGCTGACCTACTACCTGATGCACGGTCCCATGTCTGACAGTGAGGCGAAGGCCCGCTTCGTGGGGGCCACCGTCGCCACAGTCTTCTCCTGGGTGGCCAACCGATTCTGGACGTTCCGCCACCGCCGCCAGGCCAACGTGCTCCGCGAGTTCGCCATGTTCGTCCTCATCAACGGCATTGGCATCGGCATCTCCACCGGCTTCACCGCCCTGGCAAAGTACGGGATGGGCATCGACGACAAGAACCTGCTGTTCCTGGCGGGTGTGGCGGGCATCCTGGTTGCCACGGTGGTCCGCTTCTTCGCGTACCGCTTCCTGGTGTTCAACGAGGAACTGGACCAGGAACCGGAGTTCTCCCACGACCACGAACTCATCGAAGCCCACCCGCACAGGGAGCCCTCCCGTGCCGCCGAGCGTCCGGCCCCCACTCCGGCCGACGGCGGCCCCCAGTCGTAGGTTGGGCCACTGCTAGCTGCCGTGGATGCGTTCGTCCGCGAGCAGTTTGTCGGTAAGCGCCACATCAGCGTGGGTCAGAACCACCGAGCCGCCCTGCTGCCAGGCTCCCAACGCGTTGGCCAAAGCGGATTCCAGCCCATGGCCCGCAGGAACATGGACCCTGGCGCCTTCCGAATGGTGGAGGGCGAAACCGCTGGCCAGCTGGCTGTGCAGGATGGCGCGCCCATCGTGGGTACGGACCGCACAGGCCGACGGATCGGGATCGGAGTGCGGCATGAACACATCCCCGTGGGAACGTACCTCGGCGGCGTAGTCGAGGCAGCCCGCGGGAAGCTCCCCGGTCCAGCGCATCGCGAGAGCCGGCAGCGCAACTGCAATGACGGCGTCGTGCTGATCCCCGGCGCCGCTGGGATCGTCCGTGGCCAGGAAGTCTGCCGGGCCGTCGTCGAGCACGGTTTCCAGTCCCAGTTGCCAGCCCGCCAGCGCCCAAACCAGGGCTTTCCAATGAGCCGGAAGCGCCAGCCGCAGGCGCATGCCCGGCTCCGCGTCCAGCTCGTCCTGCAGCAGGTTGCTGGTCTTGGCCACCCAGTTGTCCAGGACCCTTCCCGATAGTTCCACCCGCTCTGAGTCCGGCCCGTACCAGGTCAGGCGGGGTGCAGTGGAGTTGCCGGAGCGGAGGCTGCCCATCAGGTCGATGGCGGGGATAGTCGTCATGGCTTCATCCTGCCACTTCGGGAGTTTCCGGTCATGGGTGCGGTTGGCGCCTCGGTCCGCACAAGCTGCGAGTGATATTAATCACCCTCGTTGCTAAGCGTACTTGCTATTTACGCCTGGACCGGGTATTTTTCCCGCCGTTGCAGAGAGTTCAGGGCTTTTTTGCAGCTGGAGGTCGTCCCGCCGCATCCGCCACGCCCGGACCGACGGAAATCCCGGGCGTGGCGTACACAAACTTACGGGCCCCGACTGTCTATTATCCCGGCAACGGCTTGACTCGCCCTAGTTACACACGTGTAATTAGGTAACTAAAGCAATTGCGCAAATACCGGCACACAACCGAGTGCCCACGTATCCAGGCAGTGGCTGAAACATCAGGAGGGTCGCCGTGGGGCAAGCAGAGCGTATCCAGGAAGATGCCGTCGTGGCCGGTCAGGCAACGGCAAAATACCGTGCGCGGGGGGTGCCGAGCGATTGGTACGTCGATCCCGCCGATCCTGATGCTGCAGAGCGGTACAACAGGAATTCGAGCAGTGTCCTCGAGGACCAGGCCACGGCCTTCCTCGCGGCGCATGAAGCCCTCCTTGACGGCGGTGCGGAGCCGGAAGATGATCTTGACCCGCCAATGGAACTGGCTGCGCCGGGTACCGCCCAGCCGGTATGGATCGGCCTGCCGCTCCAGCAGGACTTTGACGACGAGGGCGAACTTGGCTGGCAGACCGACGCGCTGTGCGCCCAGACTGATCCGGAAGCCTTCTTTCCTGAAAAGGGCGGCTCCACCCGCGATGCCAAGAAGGTCTGTGGTGCCTGCAATGTCAGGTCACAGTGCCTGGAGTACGCGCTGGCCAATGACGAACGGTTCGGCATCTGGGGAGGCCTTTCCGAGCGCGAGCGCCGGCGGCTAAGGAAGCGAGCAATCTAATTCTTCAGGATGTCCATGTCACTGCCGTTGTGGTCGCCCACAACGGCAGTGCCTATCTGCCCAGAACCCTTTCGGCCCTGGCGGCCCAAACCAGGCCCGTGGATCGTGCCATTGGCGTTGATACCGGATCCCGCGACGACTCGTACAGCCTCCTTCAGGGAGCCCTGGGTGAGGGTGCCGTTGTCCGCCACCCCCGTGGAAAGGGCGGCATGGGCGCCGCCGTTTCTGCCGGGCTGGGCGCACTGGCGCCCTTCCACGCCACCGCTGACTCTGCCGGGACCGAGTGGATCTGGCTTCTGCACGATGACGCGTCGCCGGCGCCTGAGGCGTTGGCTGAACTCCTGGGCGCGGTGGAGCGGGCGCCTTCGGTGACCGTTGCCGGCTGTAAACAGCTGGACTGGCATTCGCCGCGGAAACTGATGGATGTGGGCCTTTCCACCAGTCGATGGGCCGAGCGGCTGACCCTGATCGACGCCGATGAGATGGACCAGGGCCAGTACGATGGCCGCACGGATACCTTCGCCGTTAATTCCGCGGGCATGCTTGTCCGGCGGGACATCTGGGAACACCTGGGAGGTTTCGACCCTGCCCTGCCCGGCAGCGGCGACGACGTCGATTTTTGCTGGCGGAACCGCCTGGCCGGCCACCGCGTCGTGGTGGTCCCCGCAGCCCGCGTTTTCCACGTGGCGCACCGGCCGCACGCCCTTGGAAACCCGTCCGCCGCCCGGAAGGCGCAGGTCCACCTGCGCCTGAAGCACAGCCCGCTCTGGATGGTGCCCGTCCACGGCATCGGTGCACTGCTGGGCAGCCTCTTCAAGCTGGTCCTGAGCGTTGTGGTCAAGGATCCAGGCCATGGTATCTCCCAGCTGTTGGCCACCTGCGCTGCCCTGGGCCGTCCCGGGGCCGTCGCGAGGGCCAGGCGGACAGCCAAACGAACCCGGCGCATCCGCCGGTCGGTCATCCGCAAGCTTCAAACACCTCGTCGCGAAGTGTGGAGCCACCGCAGGTCATTGATGGAGGCGCTGGGATCCGACGGGTCAGGCAGCGACCACCTCGTTCAGGATCCGCTCGCGCACCAGCCAACCGGCGATGCAGCGGATGATTTTGCTGCCCTCGCCACCACCAAACGCGGCTGGGTGGGTAACGGCGCCCTTGCAGCCGTCATCATTGCAGCCATCGCCTCGTTGCTGGCCCTGGCAGGACTGTTCCGCGCTGGGGCCGTAGCCGGCGGCGCCCTGATTCCCGTTTCCTCCCACCTCGGGGACATCTGGCACAACGCCTCCAGCTGGTGGGTCAGCCTCGGCGCGGGCCTTCCCGGCCACGGCGACCCTTTTGACTATGTGCTGTGGATCCTTGGCCTCTTCGGCGGCGGTGACGCCAACCCCGCCATGGCATGGCTGCTCCTGCTCGGGGCCCCGCTGTCCGGACTCACCGCGTGGTTCGCGGCGGGCGGGGTCACCGTGCGCCGCCGGCTCAGGTTCGTAGCAGCGGTCTTTTGGGCTGCCGCGCCGGCACTCCAGATAGCTCTGAACCAGGGCCGCGCCGGTGCCTTGGTTGCGCACATCATGCTGCCGCTGGTGGTCCTGGGCCTGCTGCGCGCTACGGGGTCGGCGATAGGCCATGGCCGATTCAACCCTGCCCCGGCACTCGGGGGCCGGCCGGCTGAACTGCCTCCAGCCAAGGCGGGCGTCAACGGCATGCCTTCCTGGACGGCCGCCGCAGCTGCCGGGCTGGCCCTGGCGGTCACTACGGCGTCGGCTCCCTCCCTGCTCATCCCGGCGGCTGTTGTCATCGTGCTCTGCGGCCTCCTGCTGGGACGGCGCGGGCGGACTGTGTGGTGGGCCCTGTTACCCAGCGCGGCCCTATTCGTCCCCTTCGCGCTGTCCACGCTTGACCGGCCGAGGGCACTGCTGGCGGATCCCGGACTCCCGCTGGGGTTCGATGCCGCCCCGCTGTGGCAGCAGCTCCTGGGCCAGCCCCTGTCGTTCGACCCGGCCGCGGGACTCCAGGGGCTTGCTGCCTTCACTGGCGGAACAGCGCCCTGGGCCCTGCTGCTGGCGCTGCTCATCGCCGGGCCGGTGCTGGTCCTTGCCCTGGTGGGCCTCCTCAGCCCGGGGCGCCGGGCCGGGACTGCCAGGTGGTTCTGGACGGCAGCGGTTATCGTACTGGCCGGCGGATGGCTGGCCAGCCACGTTGCCACCGGCCTGAATTCAGGGATCATGGTGACTCCTTTCACCGGACCGGCCGTGTCCGCCGCGTCCTTCGCCCTCCTCGCTGCAGCCCTCCTCGGATTCGAGCAGCTGCTGTCCGTGGTTGACCGGACTTCCGGTGGCGCGGCAAGGACCAGGACCGCGGCCCGCGCCGGCATCGCCCTGGGCCTGGTGGTGCTGCTGGCAGGACCGCTGGCCGGAATGGCGGCCTGGTCGGCCCAGAACCTTCTGCGTCCAGGCGCCGCCGCCGCACCTGCGATCCCAACGCCGGGAGGTGTTCCCGGTCCAGCCGCTTCCGCGGGCGGGGGAGCCCTGGGCGCCCCGCGGCTGGTTGAGGCCGCCCCCGGGCGCTCCCTGCCTGCTACCGCCATTGACCGGGGCGAGGGTCCCGAGCAGACGCGCACCCTCCTGCTCAGTACCGGCGACGACGGCACCTTCAACGCATCCCTGATGCGCGGGAGCGGCACCACCCTGGACAGCCTCTCGTCCATCGCCTCCGCACGGAACATCATTGGCGCTCCGGGCGAGGAAGCCGTGCGTGAGGACGACGACGTCACCACTGCGGTCCGCCGCGTTGTGGCTACCCTCGTAGCGGGGCAAGGCGTGGATCCGCGTTCCGACCTCGAACAACTCGGTGTCGGATTCGTGGTGCTCCGCTCCGCGGATACCGCAGCCCAGCTGACCGCCAGCCGGATGGATGCAGTTCCCGGCCTGGTGGCCGTGGGACAGACCGACGTTGGCTGGCTGTGGCGGATCAGCCCGCTCAACCCGCCCGTTCTGCAGGCTGCCGACGTTGCCCACCGTGTCCGCATTGTCGATCCCCGCGGGGCAACCACCGCCCTGGTGGCCTCCGGGACCGATGAGGTCGACGCTGCTGTCCCGGCAGGTGCCGAGGGCCGCTTGGTGGTACTTGCCGAGCGTGCTGACCCGGGCTGGACTGCCTGGGTCGACGGGCGGAAGCTGACCTCCACCACCTCCGGCTGGTCCCAGGCGTTCACCCTTCCGGCAGCTGGCGGCCAACTGACCGTCCGTTATGAAAACCCCTGGTCGTTCTGGGCGGCCGCCGCACAGATCACGGTGATAGGACTGACGGCGATCCTTGCCATTCCCATGCCGGCCCGACGGCCGCGGACCGGCCTCTCCCGTGACGAGGGCTCCCTGCGTAAGGAACACCAACATGCATGACCACACCCCACCGGCTGCGGCGACGCCACCGGCAGGCGCCGAAACGCCGGGTGCAAACAAACCGCCGCTGGCAGGCGACACGACGGCTCCAGCCGCAAAACAGGCTCCGGAAGGAGCCACGGCCGGTGCAGGCAGGAAGGCATCGGGCCGCGGCGCTACCCGGCTGCCCGGCGGCAAGGGCCGGGCAGCATCCGTAGCCGGGGTTGCCGCGGGAGTCCTGATCCTTGCCGGGGGAGGTGCCGTGGTGGCCGCCGGGTCATTGGTGCCGCATCCTGAGAGCAGCCGCATTATGCAGGCGGTGGAAGCCGCGGTCCCCGCAGGTGCCAGCGTCGGCGTCTGCCCAGGCCCCGCGCGCCTGCTGGAAGGCACCGACGCTGGTACGGACGCGCAATTCCGGCCCGAGTCCGCCACCGCGGCAACCAGGGTCGGTGCCGCGGTGCTCAGCGCGGGCGGTGTGCTGCCCGGAAGCCGGCTGGCGCGCCTCGACGGAACAGCCGCCGTCGAAATCGCCAAGGACCCGGGTCCGGCGCCCACTGCCGGCGCCCCCCAGGAACTCCTTGCCGGAGTGGTTGCCGACCGCGCGGTGGACCAGGTCAACGTCCTCAGGGCTGATGCCCTTGCAAACCAGAATGCTTCAGCTGCAGGGGCCATGAAATACACCGCGAGCGACGGTGATCTGCAGGGCAGTGCCGCGGCCGCATGCGGGCAACCCTCAAACGATCAATGGCTGGCAGGTGCCGGCACCACTGTTGGCCGCACCTCCGTGCTCGCCCTGACCAACGCCTCCAGCACACCCGCCACCGTGAGCCTGGAGCTGTTCGGGGCAGGCGGGCAAATCCAGGCTCCGGGCAGCCGCGGCCTGCTGGTTGCGCCCGGCACCACCCGCAGCGTCGTCCTCGCCGGCCTGGCACCCAACGAGTCCCAGCTGACCGTGCACGTCCGCAGCGCGGGTGGTCCGGTTGCCGCGTCGATCCAGCAAAGCGTCCTGCGCGGCCTCACCCCCGGCGGCGTGGATTTCATTAGCCCGGGGACTGCGCCTGCAGTCCGCCAGGTAATGGCGGGCGTGGACATCCAGGACCCCTCTGGACTCGCTACGCTGACGGGGCAGCCGGGATACGGGGACGCGGGGCCCGCCCTTGAACTGACCGTTCCCGGTGCTTCCGATGCCGTGGTGGAGATCAAGCTGTACGGGCGGGACGGGCAGCACGCGCTTCCCTCCGGCGGCGTCATCACCGCAAAAGCGGGGTCCACCACGGAGGTATCCCTGGCCGGGGTTCCTGCCGGCCAGTACACCGTGGCGGCCTCGTCCGACGTGTCCTTCGTCGCGGCGGCACGGATGAGCCGCGGGCTTCAAGCGGGGCAGCCCTCGGATGTCGCATGGGCCCCGTCCGCCGTCCGGCTGGGAAGCCAGCACGTGGTTCCCGTCCCCAAGGGCGGCCTTCGCCAGTTGGTGTTCGGTGCCCTTGATGCCCGGGCCACCATCACCTACGCAGCCATTACGGCTGATGGAAAGGTGCGGGCAGCCGCTGCTGCGGACATCGCCGGGGGAACAACAGCCTCCATCAGCGTTCCGGCGCAGGCCGACGGGGCCGACGTCGTGGGCTATGTAGTGTCTGCGTCCGGTGATGCCGCCTATGGAGCGGTGCTCTTGGGGCAGGACGGCCGCAACGACGTTTCCTCCCTGGCTTTCCTCGCCGCCGCGGCCGGCCGGGAAACAGTTCCGGTGGCATTGGGTTACTAGGGGTTAAGGCTTCCCGGCCGGCGGCTTTAGTAGCGGCGGCGGTAAACGGGATCCAATGTCTCCGGCGCCACGCCGAGCATCTCCGCGGTGTGTTCCACCACCACGTCGTGAACCAGGTCCTGGAGCTCTTCCACACCGGAGCAGGCCTGCTCCACCACCCGCCGGTACACCGTGATCATTGGTCCATCCTCACCGGCAGCGGGAGTGTAGGAGCCCATGGGAGGTGTGGAGGCGTTGGCGGCCAGCTGCTCAAGGTCCGGCGGGATCTCGTCCACACCAAAGCGCACGCCGTCGAGGGTTTTGCCCCAAATGTCGTGCAGCCGCTGGGCCGAATCCAGCACCATGTCGTCAAAGCGGTCTGCGCGGGTCCGGTACCCGGGATGGGTGGGCAGCATGATCTCGCCCCGAAGGCCGCGGCCGTGGCGGTTCCGGCGCCGCCTGAAGAAGCTCCTGCCAGCGGTCTCCACACCCGTTGCCACGCGGGCATCCGGGTCAGCCAACCGGACCGAAAAACCTGATTCATGGTTCGATGACTGCATACATCGACTGTAAACCCGGTGGCGGATTTACGCGATACATCCCTTCGGGCACGGGGGCGCGTCGGCCCGTGCGGCAATGCGCGGTTTTTGTACGGTGAAGGGGTAGTCTGTGATGTCGTGGGAGCTATCCGTCAGTGTTCGAGGTCAGCCTGCCGCCAGTCGGCGGTAGCCACCCTGACGTACGTGTATGCAGACTCCACGGCAGTCCTTGGTCCGCTGGCCACCTACGCCGAGCCGCACTGCTACGACCTTTGCGAGCAGCATGCCGACTCGTTGACGGTTCCCCGCGGCTGGGAAGTACTGCGCCTGGCCATGCCATCAACTCCCCAGCAGCCTGGCCCCGATGACCTGCTGGCGCTCGCCAACGCCGTGCGGGATGCCGCTGCACTCCCGCCGGAAGCCCAGCCGCCGGCCCAGCGGGGCCACCATTCCGCCCTTGAAGCTCCGGCAGGCGCTGAAGGGGTACGCCGGGGCCACCTGCGGGTCCTTCGGGAACCTTCCTGACCTGCATCTGGCGGTAGGCTGGAAGCTGCACATCTTTTCCGCTACCGGCGCGAGCGCGCCCGCCAGGGAGCATGAACAAATGCCAAAGATCAGTCCCGAGCTGTTGTCCGTCCTGCGTTGCCCCGTGACCGGCTCGCCACTGGTCCAGGAGGGGGAAGAGCTGGTGGCCACTGCCGCCGGTGATACGGGGATCAGGAACCGGTACGCCATCGAGGACGGGATCCCGCTGCTGCTGCCTCCGGAACTGCTCGCCGCGGCAGCCTCGGCAGGGTCAGACCAGCACGATCCGGCTGCTGCAGGACACTAGTTCACCTGTATCCGCCCGCACAGAAAAAGCAGAACGGGGACTGGACCAGGACCCGGACCAAGCAAAGGACCACCCATGACTTTTGACTACAAAGTTGCCGACATCTCCCTGGCGGAAGCCGGCCGGCACCAGATCCGCCTGGCCGAGCACGAGATGCCCGGCCTGATGTCCCTCCGCGAGGAGTTCGGCCCCACCCAGCCCCTCAAGGGTGCCCGGATCGCCGGTTCCCTGCACATGACAGTGCAGACCGCGGTGCTGATCGAGACCCTTACTGCGCTGGGCGCCGAGGTCCGCTGGGCCTCCTGCAACATCTTCTCCACCCAGGATGAGGCCGCCGCGGCCGTTGTGGTGGGCAAGGGCACCGTTGAGGATCCGCAGGGCGTGCCGGTGTTCGCCTGGAAGGGCGAGACCCTTGAGGAGTACTGGTGGACCGCCGAACAAATCCTCACCTGGCCGGGTGCCGAGTCCAACCCTGAGCTGGGTCCCAACATGATCCTGGACGACGGCGGCGACGCCACCATGCTGGTCCACAAGGGTGTCGAGTTCGAGGCTGTCGGCAACGTGCCCTCCGCCGATCCCGAGGATTCCGAGGAATACGGCATCTTCCTCGAGGTGCTGCGCCGTTCCCTCGCGGCGGACCCGCAGAAGTGGACCCGGGCGGCCGCCACGATCCGGGGCGTCAGCGAAGAGACCACCACCGGTGTCCACCGGCTGTACCAGCTGGCGGACCAGGGCAAGCTGCTCTTCCCCGCAATCAACGTCAACGACTCCGTGACGAAGAGCAAGTTCGACAACAAGTACGGCATCCGCCACTCCCTTCCCGACGGCATCAACCGGGCCACCGATGTGCTCATGGGCGGAAAAGTCGCTGTCGTCTGCGGCTACGGCGACGTTGGCAAGGGCGCGGCGGAAGCGCTGCGCGGCCAGGGATCACGTGTCATTGTGACCGAGATCGACCCCATTTGCGCGCTGCAGGCGGCCATGGACGGCTACCAGGTGGCCAAGCTGGAATCAGTCCTGGCCCAGGGTGACATCTTCATCACCACCACCGGGAACAAGGACGTCATCATGGCCGAGCACATGGCCGGCATGAAGAACAAGGCCATCGTGGGCAACATCGGTCACTTCGACAACGAAATCGACATCGCAGGCCTGGCCCGCATCCCCGGCGTCAAGAAGGTCGAAATCAAGCCGCAGGTTCACGAATGGGTCTTCGATGAAGGCTCCAGCGAGGAGCGTTCCATCATTGTCCTGTCCGAGGGCCGGCTGCTCAACCTTGGCAACGCCACGGGCCACCCGTCCTTCGTCATGAGCAACTCGTTCGCGAACCAGACCATTGCGCAGATCGAGTTGTGGACCAAGCGGGACCAGCACGAGTACGGGAACAAGGTCTATGTGCTGCCCAAGGTCCTGGACGAAAAGGTGGCCCGGCTGCACCTGGACGCCCTGGGTGTTGAACTCACGGAACTGACCAAGGACCAGGCGGAGTACCTGGACATCGACGTCGCCGGTCCGTACAAGCCCGAGCACTATCGTTACTGACATGTAAGGGCCCGGGCGCAATCGAGCGCCCGGGCCGTTATTTTTTGCACGTAGGATCGAAAACATGGAGCCTGATGTAAAGCCCCGTCGCCGGGGGACTGCCAAGAAAATCCTTGCCGTGGCTGCCGTCTGTGTCCTGGCTGCCGTGGGCGGGGTCTTCGCCGCCGTCGCCCCGGGCCTTGCCGGCGGCCCGCTTGAATCGGAAGCAGGCTCCGCGCTGCGGACATCCCCCGGCATTGCTTCCCCGGTTGTACCGCCGGTGACTCTGGACACTGCGCCGGCCAATGGCGCCAAACAGGTGAATCCCGCCGCCCCGGTGTCCCTGAAAGTGGGCAACGGGACAATCCAGCGCGTCACCCTGGCCAGCACTGCAGGCAAGACCATTGACGGCAGCATCAACGCCGGCGGGACGGCGTGGTCCGCCACCGGACCCCTGGAATTCAACACCGAATACAGCTACACGTACGTGGTCAAGGATGGCGCAGGACGCGAGACCAGCACCACGCAGTCCTTCAACACCGTGACAAGCTCACATGAGGCAGATGCCGCCATCTACCCGCTGAACGGCATGAAGGTGGGGGTGGGACAGCCCCTGCAGATCATCTTCAGCGAGCCCGTGACCAACCGTGCCGCCGTGGAAAAGGCCATCAAGATCACCACGACTGCGGGACAGGCCGGAGCCTTCCATTGGTACAGCGACACCATGGTCCGTTACCGCCCGGAGAACTTCTGGACTGCGAACTCAACGGTCACCATGGACATGCAGCTCTTCGGCGTTGACCTGGGCAACGGCCAGATCGCAAACTTCAACAAAAAGGTGAATGTCTCGATTGGAGACAAGAAGGTGGCCATCGCCGATGCCACGGCACACACCTTCACGCTCAGCGTCAACGACCAGCCCGTCAAGACCCTGCCCGTCAGCATGGGGGACAAGCGCTTCCCGTCAGCAAAGGGATACGCGGTGCTGATGGAGAAGAACCGTTACGACCACTTCAGGGCGGCCAGCATCGGACTGAAGCCCGATGATCCTGCCTACTACGGTGAAGCGGACGTTGAGTACACCATCCGCCTGACCCTGAGCGGCGCATACATCCACCAGGCCCTCGAGTCGGCCTACCCGTTCATTGGGAACGCCAACGTGTCCCACGGCTGCATCGGCTTCCTGCCCGACGGCGCGGCATGGGTATTCGACAACATGGGAACCGGCGACGTGGTCCAGATCATTAACACCGAGGGTGACTACGCGGCGAACACCGACGGATTCGGCGACTGGAACATCCCGTGGAGCGAGTACGACAACTAAGTCAGCCGACGAACGGCAGCCGCTGGAGCCGGTGTCCCGTCTCCGTGTTCCGCCGGCGTGACAGGGACAGCCTGGTGAACTCCCTGTTCCGCCGTTCGGCGACGACGGCGGCCAGGTAGTCATCGGCGCCCGTGCCCGGCGGTGGGGGCGGGGCTACGTGGGCGGAAAGCTCCGCAGCGATGGCCTCCGCCATCCCGGCCCTGGACAGCGGCGCCATCCGGCCCGCCTGGCGGATGAACTGGGCGGCCCTGCGGGCGGTGGCGTCGGGGATGCGGCCAATGTCCGCCGTTGCAGCCCACGCCTGCAGCTGGGGTGGAACAAAAACGCGGATCGCCTGGTCGGCAGGAACCCGGCTGCGCACGGCGTAGGTGCCAGCCAGAAGGTCGCCGAGCCGTCTGGACTTGTCGTTGAAGAGGGCCACGGCGAGGGCAAGCCCGCCGAACGTCAGGTAGATCTCGAGGAACCCGGTGAGTCCGCGGATCAGTGCATGCCGCAACCGGATGGCGCCGCCGTCTTCACGGACCACCCTCAGGCCTGTGGCCAGTTTGCCCAGCGACCGGCCACGGCTCAGGGTCTCGACGCCCACCGGCACCACCACCAGGCAGAATACGACGGCGGCCAGGCCAAGAGCGCGCGCGGCTGCCTCATCGAGGTCCGCGCCGGCGGCGGACAGGCCAATCATGATCAGTACGAGCAGGACCACGTGGACGACGAGATCAATGGCAAGGCCCAGGGCCCGCGCGGCGAAGCTCGCCGGACGGAGCTCGAGGACCACCGCCTCGCCGGTAATTATCGGGCTCACGCTGCGTCCCTGCCCTTCGCATCTGGTGGTTCGGACGACCACATGGTGCAGACCGTCAAAGTCTAGTGCCTGGCGCTAGGCTGTAGCCGTGGACATGGATGCCTTCGCCGCCGTTAATGCGGACAAGTGGGCGCGCCTGCAGGAGCTTGCCGGAAAAGGCAGGCTCACCGGTGCCGAGGCCGACGAATTGCTGGCGCTGTACCAGTCCACGTCCGGCCACCTGTCGCTGGTCCGTTCCGTGGCTCCGGAAAGCGGGCTCTCCGCTTCGCTCTCGGCCACCCTGGCCCAGGCACGGACCCGCTTTACCGGCGCCCGTTCAAACGCCATGGCAGACCTGTCACGGTTCTTCGTTGTGGCCTTGCCTGCCGCGCTGTACCGGCTGACCTGGCTGACCCTGGCATGCGGCAGCGCCTTCGTGCTCATCGCTGCCGCCTACGCCGCCTGGATCGGGACGTCCCCCGAAGCGCTCCGGGCCGTGGCTTCCGAAACCGCTGCCGCCCAATACGTGAATGAGGACTTCATCAACTACTACTCGGAGAACCCGGCAGCGTCATTTGCCGGTGCCGTGTGGACCAACAATGCGTGGATCAGTGCGCAGGCGGTGGCACTGGGCATCACTGGGGTCTGGGTGCCGATGATCCTGTTCAGCAACGCCCAGGGAGTGGGCATCGCAGCCGGGATTTTCGCGTCCGCCGGCAAATCAGACGTCTTCTACAGCTACATCCTGCCGCACGGCCTAATGGAGCTCACCGCCGTCTTCGTTGCCTCCGCCGCAGGCCTTCGGATCTTCTGGGCGATGGTCTCGCCGGGGCCGCGGACCCGGGGCAGGGCCGTGGCGGAGGAAGGCAGGTCGCTGATCACGGTGGCCCTGGGGCTGGTGGTGGTGCTGTTTGTCTCGGGCCTTGTGGAAGGGTTCGTCACTCCGAGCCCGCTGCCGGCCTGGGCCAGGATCGGCATCGGGGCGGTGGTTCTCGCTTCGTACTGGCTGTATGTCCTGCTGCTGGGCAGGCGGGCTTTCCTGGCCGGGGAGCGTGGCGACCTCCGCAGCGAAGACGCCGGGTACACGGAAATCGCTGCCTGAATCGTTGTAATCCCGCCGGGGTGGTTCCTCGCCCAGCGGAACTTCCGGACGGTAGGCTCGTCTGCAGAATGAATCGCACCGGCTGACTGGGACCGGTGCGGAACCCAACGGAAGTGACGCTGCTGTGAATGACGAGACACCGGCCCGCGCCAAAAGCGCCGCGCCGCAGCCGGAACCTTTCCTGGATACGTCCGGGGATTCCGACGAGCCCGCGTTTTCCTGGCTGACGCCCGCCGCCGGGGACAAACCTGTGGGGAACAAACCCTCGGGGGACAATCCCGCCGCCGGGGACAAACCTGCGGGGAACAAACCCTCGGGGGACAAGCCCGCCGCGGACAAGTCCGGTCCCGGTGGGTCTGCCCCGGAGGAGCCGGACGGGGAGAAAGCCGGACGGAACCTGCCAGCGGCAGGGACCGCAACAGCCCAGCCCGGAAGCCGGGCCGACCGCAAGGCTGCGGAAGCCGCCGTCGGATCCTCCGCGGCCGCCGCAGCCGGCACCGCCCGCACGTCCGCTGGGGGAACGTCCGCCGCGGACCCCTCCCCGGCTGGGACCGGCGGCAGCGCCGGTTCGCCGGTCTTCAAGGAACCCCTTCCCACCTCGGCCCTGCACGTCCGTCCCCCCGAGGAGGAAGTGGAGCGCCGCAACGCCCAGCGCGAAAGCGCCGCCAATGCCAAGCCCGTGGCGCCACGCGTCATGCAGGTCCTGCTGGCCATCATCTACCCGCTGATCCTGCTGATCCTGGCCGTCCGGGCCGTGACCAGCCCGCTGTTCCTCTGGGTGGAGTACAACCGTCCAGGCTTCCCCGGGGACGGGTACGGCTTCAGCACGGACGACAGGATGACGTACGGCTCCTACGCCGTGGACTACCTGAGCAACTGGGCAGGCCCCCGGTACCTGGGCGACCTGGTGCACCGCGGCGGCGAGAAGCTCTTCAAGGACGGCGAAGTCAGCCACATGGCCGATGTCAAAGCGGTCATCCTGTCCACCTTTGGCGCAGGTGCACTGCTGCTCCTCCTCGCGCTGATCGCCATCCTCTACCTGCGCAGGCGCAGCAACGGCGGGATCCGGCGCGGCCTCTTCGCCGGCTCGATCATCACGCTGGCCCTGATCCTGGGCCTCGGTACGCTGGCGGTACTGGGCTGGCAGCAGTTCTTCACCGAATTCCACCGGGTCTTCTTCGCCGACGGATCCTGGACCTTCAGCCTGGACGACACCCTGATCCGGCTGTTCCCCAGCCAGTTCTGGATTGACGCCGGCATCGTGATCGCCGGCCTGGTACTCCTGGCATCCGTCGTGACCCTGGTGCTCACCTGGCCGACGCGCCGCCGCCGCGGCCTGGCGCCCAAGCCGGCACGGGCAGATCAGGAACAGGCAAACCAGTAAGCGCCTGATCAGCCGTAGATGCCGGCGATCTCCGCCTGGAACTCCTGAACGACGGCGGACCGCTTCAGTTTCAGGGATGGTGTCAGGTGACCGGACTCCACGCTGAACTCGGCGTCCAGCAGCCTGAACGTGCGCACCGACTCCGCCTTGGACACCATCTGGTTGGCCAGGTCCACTGCCTCCTGCAGGGCAGCGAGGATGCCCGGGTCAGCCGCGGCTTCGCTGAGGGGGAGCGGCGGCAGCCCGCGCTCAGACCGCCAGTTGGCAACCCCCTCAGGGTCCAGTGTCAGCAGGGCTGACACGAACGGCCTGCCGTCGCCCACCACCACGGCATGCCCCACGAGTTGGTGGCTGCGGATTTTCTCCTCCAACGGCCCGGGCGCCACGTTTTTGCCGCCCGCCGTGACCAGGAGGTCCTTCTTGCGCCCCGTGACCGTGAGGAAGCCGTCCTTGTCGAGTTCCCCAAGGTCTCCGGTGCGGAAGAACCCGTCCACGAACGCCTCGGCGTCCGCCTCGGCATTGGCATGGTAGCCCCGGAAAACGCCGATTCCCTTGACCAGGATTTCACCGTCTTCGGCCACGCGGATGGTGGTGCCCGGAATGGGGATGCCCACTGTTCCCACCTTGGTGCGGGAGGGCGTATTGGCAGTGCACGGCGCCGTGGTCTCGGTCAGTCCATACCCTTCCAGGACGGGAATGCCCACGCCACGGAAGAAATGGGCATCCTCGGAAGCCAGGGGGCTGGCGCCGGACACGGTGTATCCCACCTCGCCACCCAGCGCCTGGCGCAACCGCGGGTAGACCAGCCGGTCGTACACGCCGTGCCTGATCCGGCTCAGCAGGCCCGGGCCCGGGCCCTCGCCGCGGTTGTGCCGGTCCTGTTCGCGTGAGTAGTCGATGGCGGCGGCTGCTGCGGCTTCAAAGAGCCTGCCCTTGCCCGCCAGAGCGGCTTTATGCGCGGCAGTTGCCCGGACTTTTTCAAAGATGCGCGGCACTACCAGCAGGAAGGTGGGCCGGAACGTTCCGAGGTCCTCCAGAAGCTGGGCGGCACCCGGGGTGTGGCCCAGGGTTGCCCCGGCGGTAAGGCATACCACCTGGACGGCGCGGGCCAGCACGTGGGCCAGCGGCAGGAACATCAGGGTGCGGGCCTGGTCCTCCTGCAGGATTTCGGGCAGGAACGCAACGACGTTCCTGGCCACCAAGGCAAAGTTCCCGTGCGTAATCTCGCACCCTTTAGGCTTGCCCGTGGTGCCGGAGGTGTACACCAATGAGGCGAGGTCGGCCAGCCCTGCACGGCTGCGCTGACGTTCCAGTTCAGCGTCACTGACTCCGGTGCCTGCAGCGGTGAGGCTGGCAAGGTCCGGAGCCTCGCCGTCGTAATCCATCCGCACCACGTTGACCAGGCGGTCGCTGAGCTCGGCGGAACCGGCCACCACGCCGCTTACCAGCTGCACTGTGGCGCGGTCTCCGGCAAAGACGCGGCGGACCCCTGCATCCTTGATGATCCACTCCACCTGGCTGGCGGAGGACGTTTCATAGATGGGCACCGTGACGCCGCCGGCGAACCAGATGGCGAAGTCCACCAGCGTCCACTCGAACGAGGTGCGGGACATGACGGCTACCGTGTCGCCGGGCTCCAGGCCGCCGGCGATGAGCCCCTTGGCCAGGGCACTGACGTCCTGGAGGAATTTCTGCGCCGTGACGTCCACCCAGCCGTTGGGGCCCTTCCGGCGGTACAGTGCGTGGGCCGGGTTGGCGGCGTGCTGCTCCAGCAGCAGGTCAGTCACGTTGCTGTTGGCGTCAAGCTCAACCAGCAGTTCCGTGCTCGCTTCTCTCACAGCCGGTCTCCGTTTCCGCTGCCATGCCGCGGCAGCGGCTCCTTCAGGTCTCTGTTGCCATCCTGCCCTAGATCCAGGACGGCATCCACATCCGGACCTTCCAGTCGACGTAGGGGATGACCTCTGCGGCCCAAATCGGGTAGAAGAACGCCGACAGCAGGACTGCCGCCGCCAGGAACAGGACCACCAGGTACATCCCGGAGCGCCGGCGCCACGGGGGGTCCGTGGCCCGGCCCAGGGCCAGTCCCAGGCAGTACACCAGTGCCAGGACCAGGAACGGTTCGAAGGATACCGCGTAGAAATAGAACATGGTCCGCTCCGGATACATGAACCACGGCAGGTAGCCCGCTCCGACGCCGGCCAGCACAGCCCCGGCCCGCCAGTCCCGGCGTCCCGCCCACCAGAAGAGCAGGACCACCAGGGAGATGGCCGCGCCCCACCAAATCAGCGGGTTCCCGACGGACAGGATGGCGGAGGTGCACTTTTCCACGGCACAGCCCGGGGTGCCCTGGGGCGGGGATTCATAGAAGAACGACGTTGGCCGCCCCATCACCAGCCAGCTCCACGCACTTGCCTGGTAGGGGTGCTCGGAGCTCAGTCCCTGATGGAACTTGTACGCTTCGAGGTGGTAATGGACAAGCGACCGGACGGAGTCAGGCAGCCAGCCCCATTCCGTTGAGGGGTTGGTCTCAGCCCAGTGGCGGAAGTAGGCGTTGTCCGACAGGAACCAGCCCGTCCAGGTGGCGGAGTAGACGATTGCTGCCACGGGCACCATGGCGGTGAATGCGGGAATTCCGTCCCGGATCACGCCGCCGCTGATCCAGCCGCGGATGCCCGCCACGCGCCGGGCGTTGAGGTCCCACAGCACGGTGAGGAGGCCGAATCCGGCGAGGAAGAACAGGCCGGACCACTTGGTGCCCACCGCCAGGCCCAGGCAGACTCCGGCAGCCACCCGCCACCAGCGCACGCCCAGCCATGGCCCGGACAGCAGCGCCCTGGCCGGGGGCTGCCCGCCGTTCCCGGCAGCGGTCCGGGCCAGCCGTCCTGCCAGGCGCCGCCGCCCGTCGTCGCGGTCCATCAGCAGGGCGCCGAAGGCGGCAAGGATCCAGAACGTCAGGAAGATGTCCAGCAGGGACGTCCTGGACATCACCAGGTGGTGGCCGTCGACGGCGAGGAGCAGCCCCGCGGCCCCGGCGAGCGGAAGCGAGCGGAACAGTTTCAGGGCGATCAGGGAGACCAGCAGCACCGTGAGGGTGCCGGTGAGGGCTGCGGCGAAACGCCAGCCATAGGGGTTTTCCGGCCCGAAGAGCCACATTCCGGCTGCGATCATCCACTTACCCACGGGCGGGTGGACCACATATTCGGGTGTGTTCAGCAGGACGCCTGGGTTGCCGGCGTTGAAGGAATCATTTGCCTTGTCCGGCCAGCTGCGTTCGTAGCCGCTGATGAGGTATGAGTAGGCGTCTTTGACGTAGTACGTTTCGTCGAACACCAGTTTGTGCGGCACCTCAAGACGGATGAAGCGGAGGAGGCCGCCGGCCACTGCCGTCAGGACCGGGACCAGGACGAACCAGAGCCGGAGCGTCGGTGGATAGTCCCGCCAGGACGTGCCGGCCCCCATCAGCCTTGCCCTCAGGGCCTCGACGGTAAACGCCTCATCAGGCCGGCTGATCCAGGGGCGGGCAACCTTCCCTGCAGGCTTCGTCCCGGTGGCGCCGGTTCCGTCAGGGGATTCCGCCGGGCCGGGCTTTCCGGGCCCCGTGGGCCGCGTCGAGGTCTGCGTCACGAGCCCCATGCTACCTTTTGCGGCTGGAAGACCCGGCGGCAGTAGGCTTGGGAGGTGGACCCCAACCCCAGCTCCCTTTCCGAAACCGCCCCTGCGACCACTGGGCGGATCGTCCTTGCCGCCACTCCCATCGGAAACACCGGAGATGCCTCCGCCCGTTTGGTGGAACTGCTGGGCACCGCGGACATCGTGGCCGCCGAGGACACCCGGCGCCTCCACCGCCTGGTGCAAAGCCTGGGCGTTGCCGTCGCGGGACGCGTCATCAGCTACCACGAGCACAATGAGGCCACCAGGACTTCTGAACTCCTGGACCAGGTGCGTGCCGGCAGCACACTCCTCATGGTCACCGACGCCGGGATGCCGGCGGTCTCTGATCCGGGTTTCCGGCTGGTGGAGGGTGCCATCGCGGCGGGACTTCCCGTCACCGCGGTTCCCGGGCCCTCCGCGGTCCTCACTGCACTGGCGTTGTCCGGCCTGCCCACGGACAGGTTCTGCTTCGAGGGGTTCCTTCCCCGCAAGGCCGGCGAAAGGGCCTCCCGCCTGGCGGACCTTGCGGGGGAGCGGCGCACCATGGTGTTCTTTGAGGCACCGCACCGGCTGGAAGCCATGCTGCGCGCGCTGCGCGAGCGGTTCGGACCGGACCGCCGCATCGCAGTGTGCCGGGAACTGACCAAAACCTACGAAGAAGTGGTCCGCGGCACTGTGGGCGAACTGCTCCAGTGGGCTGAGGACACGGAGGTCCGCGGCGAGATCGCCGTGGTGCTCGGCGGGGCACCGGAACAGGCAGCCGGTACCCCGGAAGACCACGTGGCCGCGGTCAACGAACTGGTGGCCCAGGGCATCCGGCTGAAGGAGGCCGTCGCCGCCGTCGCCGAAGATGTCCGGGTCAGCAAACGGGAGCTCTATTCCGCTGTCCTTGCCGCCCGGTAGCCAGCCCCCAACCCATCTTCCGGTTCCTGTGCAGGTGCACAGCGAGGCTGTGATTCCGCAGTGCGCAACGGCGTAGACCGGGGGAGTGGCCCGCAGTAGTCTGGCTGTTAATCAGCCCCATGATCCCGGTCACTTCGGCCGCGGCCACGGGCTGCCACAACCCTACTGACGAGGGAGTCATCGTGACTGTCACTGCACAGCCGGCTGTTACCGCCGAGCGCGAAACCCGGCTTTTGGCCTCCGTTCCCACCGGGCTGCTCATTAATGGTGAGTGGCGCGACGCCGCATCAGGCAAGACGTTCGACGTCGAGGATCCCGCCACCGGGAAGGTGCTGCTGAGCATTGCCGACGCCGGTCCCGAGGACGGTGCGGCAGCCCTGGATGCTGCCGCAGCCGCCCAGGAGTACTGGGCAAAGGTCCCGCCCCGCGAACGCGGGGAAATCCTCCGCCGGGCCTTCGACCTGGTGACCGAGCGCGCAGAAGACTTCGCCCTCCTGATGACCCTGGAAATGGGCAAGCCGCTGGCCGAAGCCCGCGGTGAAGTGACGTACGGTGCCGAGTTCCTGCGCTGGTTCTCCGAGGAAGCTGTCCGTGCCTTCGGACGCTACTCGGTCTCGCCCGACGGCAAGTCCCGCCTCCTGGTGACCAAGAAGCCGGTGGGCCCCTGCCTGCTGATCACCCCCTGGAACTTCCCGCTGGCCATGGCCACCCGCAAGATCGCGCCGGCCGTCGCCGCCGGCTGCACCATGGTGTTGAAGTCGGCCAACCTGACGCCCCTGACATCCCAGCTGTTCGCTGCCGTCATGCAGGAGGCAGGCCTGCCCGCAGGTGTCCTGAACGTCATTCCCACCTCCACGGCGGGGGCCACCACCGGGCCGCTGATCAAGGACTCCCGCCTGCGCAAGCTTTCCTTCACCGGCTCCACCGAAGTGGGGCGGCGCCTGCTGGCAGACGCGTCCGAAACCGTGCTGCGGACCTCGATGGAACTGGGCGGCAATGCCCCGTTCCTGGTCTTCGAGGACGCAGACCTGGACGCTGCCGTGACCGGAGCCATGCTGGCGAAGCTGCGGAACATGGGCGAAGCCTGCACCGCAGCAAACCGCTTCATCGTTCACGAGTCCGTTGCCGGTGAATTCGCGGAGAAGTTCGCCGCGAAGATGAAGGAGATGACCACCGCCCGCGGCACAGAGCCGGAGTCCAAGGTGGGTCCGCTGATCGACGCCAAGAGCCGGGACAAGGTCCACGAGCTCGTTTCCGACGCCGTTGCCTCTGGCGCCAAAGCCGTCCTGGGCGGCGGACCGGTGGAGGGTCCTGGCTACTTCTACCAGCCCACCATCCTTTCCGGCGTCACCGAAGGCACCCGCATCCTGTCCGAGGAAATCTTCGGTCCCGTGGCGCCGATCATCACCTTCAGCAGCGAGGACGACGCCGTGCGGCTGGCCAACAACACCGAATACGGGCTGGTGGCCTACGTCTTCACCAAGGACCTGAACCGCGGCATCCGGATGGGCGAAAAGCTCGAGACCGGCATGCTGGGCCTGAACGCAGGCGTCATCTCCAACGCCGCCGCTCCCTTCGGCGGCGTGAAGCAGTCGGGCCTGGGCCGCGAAGGCGGGCTGGAAGGCATCGAGGAATACCTCTACACGCAGTACATCGGCATCGCCGACCCCTACGCCGGCTAGTTCCGGCGGTTACCCAACCCTCATGTGCCGGCCGGGGCTTCCCCGGCCGGCACAGCCCGTTCAGCCCCGCCCGGTCCTGCTGCCGCCGTCGGCCGCTCCTGCCCCGGAACGCCCTCCTGTGGTCGGTTGCACCGGCTTCACCAGCCGGAAACTGGCGACAGCGTGCACCGCTTTGCGGATGGCCCTGCCAGCCGCACTGAACGGCATCCGGAGCAGCAGGCCCAGCCTGCGGGTCACCGACGGCGGAAGCCAGGCCGCTGACAAGCGCCTGGGCAGGGTGGCGTTCGCCCGGAGGGAAGCTTCCACGGCCGCCACACCGGCAGCAATGTCCTCGCCGGCGGGGCCGGTGTCAGGGGCGCCGGCGCCGCCCGGACGGCCGTACCGGTACTGTTCGAACGCCGACGTGAAGGATGACACTGCGTGGTGCGCGTCCTGGTCCATGCCGCCGGGCTCGCCCAGCAGTTCAGCACGGAACCGGGCTGAGTAGGCCCTGGGGGTCTCGCTGTCCGCGGCGGGCAGGCCGTAATCGGTGCCAAGATCCCTGATCTCATTCCATGCCAGCGCGACTGCCAGGCCCTGGTCCTTTGGACGCAGCCGCCGTGACCTGGTGCCTAGGCGGACCAAGTGCGGGGCAGCCGCCAGGAGAACAAGGCCCAGCACGGCGGACGCACCCAGGAGCCAGGGCGTCAGTTGCGCGCCCTCGCCGGTGCTGCTGCCGCCGGAACCGGGGACGGCCTGCGCGGTGGCGCTGGGGGATGCGGCGGGAACCGGTGCCGTGTCCGGAATGAGTCCGTCGTTGTTTCCCAGGGAATCCGGAACGGAAGGTGCGGAGGCCTCGGTGGCATAGTCCGGGACCACCCCGCGCGATGGCGTTGGCTCGAACGGCACCCAGCCCAGGCCCTGGAAGTACAGTTCCGGCCAGGCATGGGCGTCGCGCGCATCCGCCTCATATTCCGGGAGGGCGCCCTGGCCGGACACGGTTACGGTGGCCCCGGTCAGCCGGCCGGGGGCATAACCCACGGCGATCCTGCTGGGGATGCCTTCGAGCCTGGCCATCACCGCCATCGCCGAGGCGTAGTGGATGCAGTAGCCGCTCTTTTGCTGCAGGAAGTCAGCCAGGACGGAAAGGCCGTTGCCGTCGTAGCCGCCCTGCACCGGAGACTGCAGCGAGTACGTGAACTCGGACGAGCGCAAGTACTTCTGGATGGCCATGGCCTTCTGGTAGGGCGTCCCCGCAGCTCCAGTCACGGTCCGGGCAGTGTTCTTGACGATGTCAGGGACGTTGCCCGGAATCCGGGTGAAAATGTCCGGAATACCCCGCACCGGCGCTGAGGACTGGGCCAGGAGCACAGCGGAAAGCTTGGGTACTGCCGAGGTCACCAGGTACTCCTGCCTCCGCGTGGTGGTGTCGGTGCCTTTGATGCTCAGGGTGGCAGGATCCCACGTCCATTGACCGCCCAGCCCGCGGATGGTTTCGGGCGGGTACGGGACCGGCAGGTAGGGGCTGGTGAAGGCTCCGGCGTCGATGGCTGTCACCAGCCGCACCTGCTCATCGGCCAGGACCGCGTACCCGGGGTCGATCCGGCCGTCAAGGGGCACCCGGGACGCGGTGCGGTCGTCCGGTCCCCACGAATCGCCGTCGAAATTGTCCACCGTGACAGAGCGCAGGTAGAGGGGGTTGGGCGAATTGGTGGCGTAGGTGATCCTGCCGCTTCCGTCCGGCGTGCGGAGGCTGCTTCCCAGGGTGATCATCGGGTTCAGGCCGGTGGAGGCGCCCCACGGATTGAGCCGTGAGCCCTGCGGGAACGTGCCGCGGTCGAACCCCGGAATTGCCAGGGGCAGCAGCAGAGTGGCCACCAAGGCAACCGCGCCCGTCAACATTGCCCTGCGCAGCAGGCCGGGGCTCCTGGCCGAGGCGCCCTGCAACCTGCCGCCAGGTGCAAACCACTGGCTGCAGGCAAGGATCAAGAGGTATCCCGCCACGGTGGCAACGAAACTCCACACCCCCACACTCTGCGGCTTGATCATGGCCGGAACCACCAGCAGGGCAAGCAAGCCGGTGCCGGAGGCGGCCGGCATCCCCAGCGGCACCGAGAGTGCGTCGACCAGGATGACCGCCAGGCCAAGCACCGCGCAGACCACCATGACGATCCCGGCGTTGGGTGCCACGGGGGCTGTCTCTGCCAGGACTGTCTCGCTGGCCCGCCGGATCAGCCGGTCCAACTCGGGGACGGTGGCGCCGGTGGGGACAAACCAAAGGAAACTGGAGCTGCGGAAGAACGTCAACGTCAGGACGGCGCCCAGTGCCAGGAATCCGCCTGCGGTGACCAGCAGGGGCTGGGCGCGGACGGAACGCAGGACGGCCAGGGTGAATGCCACCACCAGCACCGTGGTCATCACCGGCCAGTACCAGTTCCAGCCGCGCAGGACACCATTCAGGGACAGGGCGGCCCCGCAGACAGCCACCGTGATGGATGCCGCCATGGCCCATGGATAGGCGCCCGCACGCATCCGGCCCGCGGGCATCGGAGGACGCGGCTGTGTCTCGTGACCGGCCCCCGTTGGCCGGGCCGGCGCCATGGTCATGTGGCCACCCCCGCTCCGCGTCGGACCTCCGATGCAGGAGAGACCGGCAGCGCCGCATCCTGCTCCAACTGGCCCCAGGCGACGGCAAGCCGGGTGGTCGGCGCAACGGCCAGCGCCCGCCAGCCGCCCTGCCTCAGCACCTCCAGCACGTCCTGGAAATCCGTGGGCCGTTCCACCGCCAGGATGGCGAACGAGTTGGTGCCGTACGCTGCGGCGGGTGCCAGTTCGGCGGCCTCCTCGGCGGTAATGCGTCCCAGCACGGCGATCAAAGGCCCCCGCATCCGGTGGGCGGACAGCTTGTCCATCAGCTGGTCATCAAAGGCCGGAGACCCCTGTTCCGCACCTGCCGGCGTCCACACCCCCGGATCGCCCCTGCGGTCCGCGTGCCTGGCCGGGGCCTCCCGGCGGATGGCGTCCCGAAGCAGTCCGTCCCGTCGGGGGTGGGCCGGCCCGGACAGGTGGATTGCGGCCAGGCTTTCGGCTATTGACTGCAGGCCGGATGCCCCGCTGAATTCCTCCGTGGCCGGTTCCGGGGCCGATGGCGAGTGGAGGAACGCCGGTTCCCCCCCGGTATCCAGCAGCCGAAGACTGTAGTTGCGCTCGGCGAGGTGCGCGCTGACGGACATGGCGGCAACAACAGACCACTCGAAGGTGTCGCTGGTGGCCGGTGCATGCGCCTCCGGCTCGGGCAGGCCCGGCATTGATGTGCCGGGGCCGCCACTAAAGGCACCGGCCCGGTGGTCCAGGATGATGGTGGCCTCAGGAGTGGTGACCGACTCCTCCTGCCGGACCATGAGGGATCCGTGCCTCGCCGTGGCGGGCCAGTGGACCCTGCGCATCGGGTCCCCGTGGCGGTACTCACGGGTCATGATGTCGTCATCGCTCGGGTTCGCCCGGACGCGGGTGGCGGTAACGCCGTCGCTCCCGCGCGCTCCCGCCAGCCCGGTGGCGGGCAGGACGACGGCGGCAGGCGTCACGGTGAGGACGTCGCCGTCGTCGATGGCCTGGCGGTGCAGGGAGAGGCCGAAGGGGTCGGTGAACTCGGCTGTCACGGGCCCGATCCTGAACTGCCCCCGGTGCCTGGACGTGAGGTGGTACTCGTAGCGGCTTGTGCCGCCGGTGGCGGAACGGGACGGGAACCAGAAGGAAGGTGCCTGGCCGAAGTGCGCCGGCAGGCGCTCCTCCATCGCCACGCGTCCGCTGCCCGGCCCCGTCCTGGCCACGGCAAGGTGCACCGTTGCCGGGGCTGAGGCTTCCACGGGGGAGGGGTTGAATTCGCGGTAGACGCGGAAGCGCGGCTTGACCAGCCGGATGCCGGCAAGGGAAACCAGCGGCAGGACCAGCAGCAGCAGGGCCAGCGTCAGGAGGTCGCGGCGCCCCATGACCTGGGCAGCTGCCAGCGTGAACGCCCCGGCTGCGAGCATGCCCCAGCCGCGCAGGGTGAACAGGTGCCGCGGAAGCTTCTCCAGCAGGGCCATGGTCCGCGCCTAGCGGTTCCTGCTGCCGGCGGCCGCGGCCCGGTTGGGCTGCCCGTTCTGGGCCTGGGGCACGGGCAGCCGGGACAGGATGCCCCGCAGCACGCTGTTTGGGCTCTCGCCTGCGCCCGCCGCCTTCCGGTCAAGGATGATGCGGTGCGCCAGGACGGACTCGGCCACGTCCCGCACATCGTCCGGCAGGACAAAGTCGCGTCCGTCAAGGGCGGCTGTGGCCTTTGCGGCGCGCAGCAACTGCAGCATGGAGCGGGGACTGGCGCCCAGCCGCAGCAGCGGGCTCTCCCTGGTGGCCCTGCCCACTGACACCGTGTATTCCTTGACGGCTTCCGAGACATAGACCTGCTGGACGGTGGCGGTCATCGCCGCCACGTCCGCCGCGGTGACGACGGGGGAGACGTTGGCCAGCGGCGAGACCGCCTGATGGGTTTCGAGCATTTCGATCTCTGCGGCCTTGTCCGGGTAGCCCATGGAAATCCGGGCCATGAACCGGTCCCGCTGGGCCTCGGGCAGGGGATACGTGCCTTCCATTTCAATGGGGTTCTGGGTAGCAACCACCATGAACGGCTCGTCCAGCTTGTAGGACGTACCGTCCACCGTAACCTGGTGCTCCTCCATGCATTCCAGCAGGGCGGACTGGGTCTTGGCGGATGCCCGGTTGACTTCGTCGCCGATGACGATGTTCGCGAAGACCGCACCCGGCCGGAATTCGAAGAGCCTGGAGGCCTGGTTGTAGATGGAAACGCCGGTGACGTCGGAGGGCAGCAGGTCCGGGGTGAACTGGATGCGGTTGACGGTGCAGTCGATGGTCCGGGCGAGGGTTTTTGCGAGCAGGGTCTTTCCGACGCCGGGCACGTCCTCCACCAGCAGGTGGCCCTGCGCGAGCAGGACTGTGAGCGCCAGCTTGGCGGCATCGGATTTGCCGTCGATGACCGTGTTGACCGTGGTGAGGATGCGCTGCGCCGCGGCGTGGAAGGACCCCGAATCCATGGCCGCCGGCCGGTGCCCGTTCAGGTGGCTGACGGAATCGGCGACGCCGGCCAGGTTCAGGTTCGGTGCGCCGGCATTGTTGGCAGTGCGTCGGTGGGGTTCCATCGGCAACCTTTCAGCCCGGGGTTCACCTGGACGGGACAGCAAGCCTGCCTTCGCCCCTTGGTGGGCGTGCGCGTGTGTTCGTTCCAGACTACTAACACAACTGCCGTGCCTGACAGAGAGTTCCGGGAAATATAGGGGTACCTTCGGCCGATAGTGTGGGTGGATGTGCAATTCCTCGATTCCCGCCGCCTACCGGGTGCCCGCCGACGGGGGGACTCCGGACCCTGACGCTCCGCGCCGGAAGAATTTCCCGCCCGCGCCCGAGCCCCTGCCGGTACCGGTCATGGACAACCACACCCACTTGGATTTCCCCGAAGGAAAGGGGCCCGTAGGGATCAAGGCTGCGCTGGATGCCGCGGCGGCCGTGGGGGTGCAGGGCGCCGTCCAGGTGGGCTGCGACCTGGAATCCTCACGGTTCACCGTAGAGGCGGTGGACCAGGATGAACGGCTCCTGGGGGCTGTGGCCCTGCATCCCAATGATGCTCCGCACTATGCGGCCCGCGGTGAACTGGAAACTGCCCTTGCCGAGATCGAACGCCTGGCCACGCATCCCCGGATCCGGGCCATCGGCGAAACCGGGCTCGACTTCTACCGCACCCAAGGTGAGGGACTGGGCCACCAGGAGTATTCATTCCGCCGGCACATCGACATTGCCAAACGCCTGGACCTCACCCTCCAGATCCACGACCGGGACGCGCACGGCGACGTGGTGCGGGTGCTCCAGGAAGAGGGGGCACCGGACAGGGTGGTGTTCCACTGCTTCTCCGGTGACGAGGACCTGGCGAAAACCTGCAACGAACAGGGCTGGTGGATGTCCTTTGCCGGCACGCTGACGTTCAGGAATGCCACGAACCTGCGCGCTGCGCTCGCCGTGGCGGACCGGGAGCTGCTCATGGTGGAAACGGATGCGCCGTTCCTGACGCCGCACCCGCACAGGGGACGTCCGAACGCCAGCTATATGGTCCCGTACACGGTCCGGAGCATGGCAGAATTGACAGGCTCCGACCTGGCTGGACTATGCACTGCGATCAGTGAAAATACCGTGCGGGCATACGGATCCTGGGACTGAGGTTCCTTCCGGCGTTGGCTGCTTGATGCATATCTGGTATGCATAAATGTTGGCTGCTTTATAACGCTACGGTTACAGTGGGTAACTATTAGCCGGGGTCGGGGAAGGCCAACGGGTAATTTCACTCCAGTTGCAGCCGGCCCGGCCTGTCCAGAATCCCAGAATCCGGCCATGCCGCTGTGCGGAGTGTGGCGGCGCACTGGTGCCCGGACCGTCCTTTTCAAGGTTGCTCCGGGCATTTTATTGCGCGTTTCCCCGTGCCCGGATGGACCGAGAGTTACGGGCAATCGTGATCAAGTTCTTCACATCGGACGGCAAGTTCAGCTATATCAAAGTTGGTGCCCAGCTGCTGGTGCTTTGCGGCCTGGTCGCGGGCCTCGTAGCCTTCGTGGGCAATAACAAAACAATCACGCTCAACGTGGACGGCAAAGCGTCGTCCGTGCAGTCCTTTGGCGGAACAGTGGAACAGGTGGTCAAGACCGCCAACCTGGAACTGAAGCCCGGCGACCGCGTATCGCCTTCCCTTGACGCGACCGTCCACAACGGCACGGTCATCAACATCAACCAGGCCAAGGAAGTCAAGGTCAGCCTTGACGGGGCTGAAAAGACGGTCAACACCACGGCCCAGGATGTCGAAGACCTGGTGACCGAACTCGGCGTCGCCAGTGCCTCGTCTGTTTCGGCCCCCAAGGATGCCACCCTCTCGCTGGCCGGTTCCTACGTTTCGATTTCCACCCCGAAGACCGTCAGCATCGTGGCTGACGGCAAGGTGAACACGGCCACCACTACTGCCCTTACCGTTGGCAAGGTACTTGAAGATTCCGGTGTGACCCTCGGCGCCAACGACCGCTCCTCGCAGCCGGCCAACGCCAACGTGGTGAACAACATGGTCATCAAGGTGTCCCGCGTTGACACCAGCCAGACGGCCGTCACCAGTGAAGGGGTGCCCTTCGAGACCGTTACCGTCGAAAGCGCGGACATGCTCAAGGGCGAGAAGGAAGTGACCCAGGCGGGCGCTGCCGGCAAGCTTGAGCGTACCTTCAAGCTGGTGCTCGTGGACGGACGCGAAGCTTCCCGTACCCTGGTCTCGGAAAACGTGGCCGTGCAGCCCGTAACTGAGAAGGTCACCGTCGGCACCAAGGCCAAGCCTGCTCCGCAGGCCGCACCTGCGGCACCTGCCGGCGCAAACACCGGAGCGGCAGCACCGGCCATGATGAATGAAGCCATGTGGGACAAGATTGCCCAGTGCGAGTCCACTGGAAACTGGAGCATTAACAGCGGCAACGGCTACTACGGCGGTCTCCAGTTCGACATCCGCACCTGGATCGGAGCCGGCGGCGGTGCCTACGCCCCCAACGCCAGCCTGGCCACCAAGGCACAGCAGATCGACATCGCCAACCGCGTTTACGCGCAGCGCGGCCTGTCGCCCTGGGGCTGCGGCTGGGCAGCAACCAGCTGATCCACAGCCCAAGCTCATACTCAACGGCCGTGGCCGGGCCCGGGTACTCCGGGCCCGGCCACAGCCGTTAATCCGGCAGGGCAGGGGTGCCGCGCGGGATAGGATACCTAGGTGACTGAACCGATCCCCGCCGTGCCCGCACCGTTGTTCGGTGCCTCCGACATACGCCGGATGGCAGAGGAAATCGGCATCAGGCCCACCAAGACCCTGGGCCAGAACTTTGTGATCGACGGCAACACGATCCGGCGGATTGTGGCCGCAGCGGGCGTGGGCCCGGACGAAACGGTGCTCGAAGTCGGTCCGGGTCTGGGGTCCCTCACCCTGGGGCTGCTTGACGCGGCAGCGGCAGTTGTCGCCGTCGAAATCGATCCCGTCCTTGCAGCAAAGCTGCCGGAAACCGTGCAGGAATGGCGGCCGGCCGCCGTCGACGCCTTCCACCTGGTCCACGCCGACGCCATGAAGGTCACCGAGCTGCCCGTGGAGCCCACGGCCCTCGTGGCCAACCTGCCCTACAACGTGGCGGTTCCGGTGGTGCTGCACCTGTTGCAGCACTTCCCCAGCCTGCGCCACGGCCTGGTGATGGTGCAGGACGAGGTGGCTGACCGGCTGGCCGCCGGCCCGGGCTCCAAGACCTACGGAGTGCCGTCGGTCAAGGCCGCCTGGTACAGCCAGATGCGCAAGGCCGGCGTGATCGGCATGAACGTTTTTTGGCCGGCCCCGAAAATCCATTCCGGGCTGGTGGCCTTCACCCGCCGCGAACCGCCGGCAACCACGGCCACGCGTGAGCAGGTGTTTGCCGTGGTGGACGCTGCGTTCGCCCAGCGCCGCAAGACGCTCCGGGCGGCCCTGGCCGGCTGGGCCGGGGGAGCCCCGGAAGCGGAGCGCTGCCTCCTCGCAGCCGGCGTCGACCCCACCGCACGCGGCGAGGTCATTGACATTGCCGCGTTCGCCAGGATTGCCGAAGCCAGGGAAAACCGCCCGTGAGCGCGGGACTTGAAAGGGCAGGCAGAGGGCGGTTCGCCGCCAGGACCGTCCGGGTCAAGGCGCCCGGCAAAGTCAATGTCTCCCTGGCCGTAGGGCCGCTCCGGCCCGATGGCTACCACTCCGTTGCCAGCGTCTATCTCGCAGTGTCCCTCTATGAGGAAGTGGCAGCGACCAGTACCGCTGCCCCCGGCATCACCATCAGCCTCAGCCCGGAAAGCACTCTGGACCTCGACGCCGTCGACATCCCCCTGGACGGCAACAACCTGGCCTATAAGGCGGCAGCCATCATGGCTGACGTCTCCGAGCACGCCACGGGCGTGCATCTGGAAATCACCAAGCGGGTTCCGGTGGCCGGCGGGATGGGCGGCGGCTCCGCCGACGCCGCCGCCACGCTCCTGGCCTGTGATGCGCTCTGGAACAGCGGGCTGTCACGGGAGGAACTGGCTCACCTGGCGTCCGAACTGGGGGCAGACGTCCCCTTCTCGCTCCTGGGCGGGACCGCCGTCGGCCTGGGCCTCGGCGATGAACTGTCCCCGGCACTGGCCAAGGCGCAGACCCACTGGGTGCTGGTGGTGGCCGACTACGGCCTGTCCACCCCGGAGGTGTACCGGACACTGGACCGGCTGCGGGCGTCCGAAGGGGTCGATGCGGGTGAGCCCACAAGCGTGGATCCGCAGATCCTGACGGCGCTGCGGGGCGGGGATGCCGAATCGTTGAGCCGGGTGTTGGTGAATGACCTGCAACGGGCTTCCATTGAATTGTCGCCCGCCCTGCGCGATACGCTGGGAATCGGCGAATCCCATGGGGCCATCGCAGGAATCGTTTCCGGTTCCGGCCCCACCGTGGCTTTGCTGGCTGATGACTCCGTTGCGGCGGAGGCGCTGGCGGAGGACCTGCAGCACTACGGCCTGACAGCCCTCCCCGTCCACGGCCCGGTCCCGGGCGCGCGCATCATCTCTGACACCCTCCTTTAAAACGTACAGTCCGGCAGCAGAAAGCAGTTCCCTTTGGCACACCTTCTTGGCGGCGAGAACCTCACGGTTTCCTACGCAACCCGCAGCGTCCTGGACGGCATCACCCTGGGACTGGAGGAGGGGGACCGGATCGGCATGGTGGGCCGCAACGGTGACGGCAAGTCCACCCTGATGCGGCTGCTGGCCCTGCGCTCCACCCCGGATTCCGGCCGGGTCACCAAACGCGGCGACGTGAACGTGGGATACCTGGACCAAAGCGACGTGCTCGACGGCGACCTCACAGTGGGTGCCGCCATCGTGGGGGACCAGGCCGACTACGAATGGGCGCGCAACCCGCAGATCCGCGAAATCATGGGCGGCCTGGTGTCCGACGTCGACTGGCACGCCAACGTCCACGCCCTCTCCGGCGGCCAGAAGAGGCGCGTGGCCCTCGCCAAGCTGCTGATTGAGGACCACGACGTCATCATGCTGGATGAGCCCACCAACCACCTCGACGTCGAGGGTGTGGCCTGGCTTGCCCGGCACCTGAAGACGCGCTGGCGCGCCAACCAGGGCG
This sequence comes from Arthrobacter sp. SAFR-179, assembly GCF_059414945.1. Classification (NCBI taxonomy): domain Bacteria; kingdom Bacillati; phylum Actinomycetota; class Actinomycetes; order Micrococcales; family Micrococcaceae; genus Arthrobacter; species Arthrobacter sp. SAFR-179. Next base: position 284,368 of record NZ_JBPFDM010000003.1, on the reverse strand, counting down.
CCTTCCTGGTGGTCACCCACGACCGCTGGTTCCTGGACGAAGTCTGCACCAAGACCTGGGAGGTGCACGACGGGATCGTGGACCCGTTCGAAGGCGGCTACGCGGCGTACGTCCTGGCCCGCGCGGAACGCGACCGGATGGCGTCCGTGGTGGAAGGCAAGCGCCAGCAGCTGGTCAAGAAGGAGCTCGCCTGGCTGCGCCGGGGCGCTCCGGCCCGTACTGCCAAGCCGAAGTTCCGGATCGAGGCTGCCAACGCGCTCATCGCTGACGTTCCCGCTCCGCGTGACTCCATGGCCCTGAGCAGGATGGCCACGGCGCGCCAGGGCAAGGATGTGCTGGACCTCGAGCACGTATCCCTCAACTTCCAGGGCAGCGACGACGGCCGGAAGCTTTTCGACAACATCACCCTTCGCCTGGCCCCGGGGGAGCGCCTGGGCCTGGTGGGCGTCAACGGCGCCGGCAAGACCACCCTCCTGAAGCTGCTCAACGGCGAGATCACGCCCGACGCCGGCAAGCTGAAGCGGGGAAAGACGGTGGTCACCGCCGTCCTCACCCAGGAAGTCAAGGAGCTCGACGACGTCGCCGACCTGCGCGTCATTGAGGTGATTGAGCGGGAAAAGCGTTCCTTCAACGTCGGCGGCAAGGAATTCAGCGCCGGCCAGTTGGTGGAGCAGCTTGGCTTCACCAACGAGAAGCAGTGGACGCCGGTCAGGGACCTGTCCGGCGGTGAACGGCGCCGCCTGCAGCTCCTGCGGCTCCTGGTGGGTGAACCCAACGTGCTGATGCTTGATGAGCCCACAAACGACCTGGACACCGACACCCTCGCCGCCGTCGAGGACGTACTGGACGGCTGGCCCGGCACGCTGGTGGTGGTCAGCCACGACCGCTACCTGCTCGAACGCGTCACCGACCACCAGATGGCGCTGCTGGGCGACGGGAAGCTTCGCGGACTGCCCGGCGGCGTTGACCAGTACCTTGAACTGCGCGAAGCCGCCCTGGCCGGTTCCACCGTGACCGGCGGCGGAAACCCGGCCACCAGCGGTGGCCAAGGCCAGCAGCCGGCCGGCGGGACCGGACCATCCGAAGCCGAGAAGCGGGACGCCCGCAAGGCCCTCAACAGGATTGAGCGGCAGCTCAAGAAGCTCGACCAACAGGAAAAAAAGCTCCACGACGACATGGTCAAGAGCACGGAGCAGTCCGACTTCGACGCCCTCGCCGAACAGAACAGGCAGCTCAAGGACCTGGCCGACGAAAAGGACACCCTGGAACTGGAGTGGCTGGAGTCCTCCGAACTCCTGGGCGACTGAGGCACCTTGGTTGGGTCCGGAACCGGCCCTTCGACGTCGCTTAGACACAACGTGTAGAGGGCTTTCCGGTCGCTGGGCGACCTTCAAGCCCTGACACGTCGCGATGCGCGACTTTCCGAAGGCCCGCCTCCGGAAAGTCGCGCCGGCTTCCAGCGTGGCCGCCGATCTGAACGGGAGGTCCGGCACGAGCGGCGCAGGAGACCTTCGCGTAGGAGCGCATCGCGAGCCATCGGGTCCATAAGGTCGCCCAGCGACCGTTGGGCCCCTATGGCGTCGTAAGCGTCGTCCCGAGGGCCCCGAGGCGAGCTTGCGAGCCTTGGGAAGGGACCTAGGCGCTAAGCGACGGCGAAGGGCCAGTGCGCCGCGGACGGAACCAGGCAGTTACCCCTCAGACTGCAGCTCCGGGTCCTTCTTCAGGCCGGTCAGGCCGTTCCAGGCCAGGTTGACCAGGTGCGCGGCCACGGTGTGCTTGTCCGGCTGGCGGCTGTCCTGCCACCACTGGCCGGTCATGGCCACCATGCCCACGAGCATTTGGGCGTACATGGCGCCGTCCTCGCCGCTGAGGCCGCGGCGGGAGAACTCCTCGGAGAGGATGTGTTCCACGCGGGCGGTGACGTGGGAGAGCAGGGTGGAGAAGGCGCCCTCCGGCTGGGACGGGGGAGCGTCGCGCATCAGGATCCGGAAGCCCTCGGTGCGTTCCTCGATATAGGTGAGCAGGGCCAGCGCGGCGCGTTCGACGAGGACGCGGGGTTTGGCTTCCTCGGTGAGCGCCGCGGTGATCGCATCCAGGAGGATGTGGAATTCACAGTCCACCACTTCGGTGTACAGGCCTTCCTTTGAACCGAAGTGTTCGTAGATGACCGGCTTGGACACTCCGGCGCAGGCAGCGATTTCCTCGATGGTGGTCCCGTCCAGGCCGCGGACGGCGAAAAGGCCGCGCCCGACGTCGATCAGCTGGCGTCGGCGCTGCAGGCCCGTCATCCGCATCCGTGGAAGGTGGTTGCTCACCTTCCCATCATGCCCCACTGCCGCCGGCGGGATTCCGCCGGGCCGGCAGGAACGGAATGGCCCGTGTCGCGCGGCGGCCTGAACCCATGGCAAAATAGGGACTTGTGCCCGGGCCTCAAGTCCTTCGGCACGGTCCGCTCTGGTGTAACGGCAGCACCCCGGCCTTTGGAGCCGTGGAGTATAGGTTCGAATCCTATGGGCGGAACTGCTGCGCAAAAGCGATCATGAGGATGGCATCCGGTGCCCGGCGGGCTGACCGCCGGACGCCGCACAGCGTGAGCACAATCAAGCAAGGAGAGCCCGTACGTGATCCCCGAGAATACCGGCCCGGCCGCTGTAATCGTTCTGGCAGCAGGCGCCGGTACCCGGATGAAGTCGCGGACACCGAAAATCCTCCACGAAATCGGCGGCCTGTCCATGGTGGGCCACGCACTCCGGGCCGCCCGCAGCATCAACCCGCAGCGGCTGGCCATTGTGGTGCGGCACGAACGCGACCTGGTGGAAAGCCATGTCGCCGCCCTGGATCCGCAGGCAGTGATCGTGGACCAGGACGACATCCCCGGGACCGGCCGGGCCGTGGAGGCCGCGCTCCAGGCACTGCACGCCGAACAGGACCTGGCGGGCACCGTCGTGGTCACCTACGGCGACGTGCCCCTGCTCTCCGGGGAACTGCTCACCGAACTCGTGGCCACCCACGAACGAGACGGCAACGCCGTGACAGTCCTCACGGCAGTCCTTGACGACGCCACCGGCTACGGCCGGATCCTGCGCGGCGACGACGGCTCCGTTACCGGCATCCGTGAACACAAGGACGCCACCGAGGCCGAGCGGCTGATCCGGGAGGTCAACTCCGGAATCTACGCCTTTGACGCCGCAGTGCTCCGCGAGGCGCTGGGCAAGGTCACCACCGACAACGCGCAGGGTGAGAAGTACCTCACGGACGTGCTGGGACTGGCCCGCGAGTCAGGCGGCCGGGTGGCTGCCGTGGTCACCGCCGACCGCTGGCAGGTGGAGGGTGCCAACGACCGCGTGCAGCTTGCCGCCCTCGGCGCCGAGCTGAACCGGCGCACCGTGGAAGCGTGGATGCGGGCCGGCGTCACCGTCGTCGATCCCGCAACCACCTGGATCGATTCCTCCGTCACCCTGGACGAGGACGTCCGCCTCCTGCCCAACACCCAGCTGCACGGCGCCACCTCCGTGGCCAGGGACGCCGTCGTGGGCCCTGACACCACCCTGACCGACGTCACCGTGGGTGAGGGCGCCACGGTGATCCGCACCCACGGTTCCGGCTCCGTGATCGGCCCGCGCGCCGCCGTCGGCCCCTTCACGTACCTTCGCCCCGGCACGGTGCTGGGTGAAAAGGGGAAAATCGGCGCCTTCTATGAAACCAAGAACGTCACTATCGGCCGCGGTTCCAAGCTGTCCCACCTGGGCTATGCCGGCGACGCCGAAATCGGCGAGGACACCAACATTGGCTGTGGAAACATCACAGCCAATTACGACGGCGAGAAGAAGCACCGCACGGTCATCGGCTCGGGCGTCCGTACAGGCTCCAACACCGTCTTTGTTGCCCCGGTCACCGTGGGGGACGGCGCCTACAGCGGCGCCGGCGCGGTGATCCGCAAGGACGTACCGGCAGGCGCGCTGGCGCTGAGCGTTGCCGCCCAGCGCAACGCCGAAGGATGGGTCCCCGCGCACCGGCCGGGAACCCGCTCCGCCGAACTGGCCCAGGCGGCCACCAAAGACTCCTCAAGTACCCCGGCATCTACAGAAGAGGGCAAGTAACAATGAGTGAAATTACGGCGCACGGCGAGAAGAAGCTGGTGCTCGCCACTGGGCGGGCCCATCCTGAGCTTGCCCGGGAAATCGCCAAGGAACTCGGCACTGACCTCCTTCCCGTTGATGCCTACGACTTCGCCAACGGCGAGATCTATGTCCGGGCCGGCGAGAGCGTGCGCGGCACCGACGCCTTCGTGATCCAGGCGCACCCCGCACCGCTGAACAACCACCTCATGGAACAGCTGATCATGATCGATTCGCTGAAGCGGGCCTCCGCCAAGCGCATCACCGTGGTTTCGCCGTTCTACCCCTACGCCCGCCAGGACAAGAAGGGCCGCGGCCGCGAGCCCATCTCCGCCCGCCTGGTGGCGGACCTCTACAAAACTGCCGGTGCGGACCGAATCATGAGCGTGGACCTGCACACCTCCCAGATCCAGGGTTTCTTCGACGGGCCGGTGGATCATCTGATGGCCATCCCGCTCCTGGCGGACTACATCCGTACCCGCGTTGATGCCGAGAACATCACCGTGGTGTCCCCGGACACCGGCCGCGTCCGGGTGGCAGAGCAGTGGGCTGAGCGGCTGGGCGGCGCGCCCCTCGCTTTCGTCCACAAGAGCCGCGACCTCACTGTCCCCAACCAGGCTGTCTCCAAGACCGTGGTGGGCCAGATCGAGGGACGCACCTGCGTGCTGATTGACGACATGATCGATACCGGCGGAACCATCTCCGGCGCCGTCACGGTCCTGAAGAACGCCGGCGCCAAGGATGTCATCATCGCCGCAACGCACGCCGTCTTCTCGGATCCGGCCGCGCGCCGTCTCTCCGAGTCCGGCGCACGCGAAGTAGTGGTCACCAACACCCTGCCGCTGAATTCCTCGCAGCAGTTCCCGCAGCTGACGGTCCTTTCGATCGCACCGCTGATTGCCAGGGCCATCCGCGAAGTGTTCGACGACGGCTCCGTCACCAGCCTCTTCGACGGCAAGGCCTAAGCACCACACCCGGACGGGTCCTGCTCCCGGCGGCTGCCGCCCAGCCGCTGTGGGGCAGGACCCGTTTTCAGTATTCCGTTCCGGCGCTGGTAAGATTGTCAGCGATACCTTGGCGAGGGAGGGCACAGCCTCCGTTATCGACTGGGTCTGAACAGTCCTTCAGCTGAAGGACTGCCTTCTTGAAGGGCCGCCATCCGGCGCCCGGCGTTGAAGGTCACACCAGACCTCCGCCCTTGCTGAACACCGTTTAGTCTTTCAAGGAGATATCCATGTCTGAGCAGAAGCTCGCAGCAGAACTGCGCACCGAATTCGGCAAGGGCTACGCCCGCCGCGCCCGGATGAACAACCAGATCCCCGCCGTCATCTACGGCCACGGCGCAGAGCCCATCCACGTCACCCTGCCGGCGAAGGCCACCACCCTGGCCGTCCGCACCGCCAACGCCCTGCTGTCCCTGGACATCAACGGTGAAGGCCACCTGGCCCTGGTCAAGGACGTCCAGCGCGATCCCGTAAAGCAGATCATCGAGCACATCGACCTCCTGACCGTCCGCCAGGGCGAGAAGGTCACGGTTGACGTTCCGGTCCACGTTGAAGGCGACACCGCTCCCGGCACCGTTCACAACCTGGAACTGACCGTTGTATCCCTCGAGGCTGAGGCAACGCACCTGCCCGAGTCCGTCGTCGTCAGCATCGAAGGCCGTGGCGCCGGCGAGCACATCCACGCCTCCGACCTGGTCCTGCCCAAGGGTTCCGCTCTCCTGACCGACGCAGAGGCTCTCGTGGTGAACATCTCCGAGGCCACCGCTACGGAGGAAGAGACCGAAGCTGCAGAGGCAGCAGAGGCAGCAGAGGAAGCTCCCGCAGCCGAAGAAGCAGCAGCCGAGTAATTACCCGGCAGTTCCTGACAGTGGCCGGACCCCAAGGGTCCGGCCACTGCCATGTCCGCAGGCAGGGCTTCATGTCCGCCAAGACCGCCCCCATAGGATTGACTCCATGACAGATACCTGGCTGATCGTCGGACTCGGCAACCCAGGCGCACAGTACCAAGGCAACCGGCACAACGTGGGCCAGATGGTGCTCGATGAACTTGCCGGCCGTGTTGGGGCCGGGTTCAAGACCCACAAGGCCCGTGCCCAGGTCCTCGAAGGCCGGCTGGGCATCGGTGGTCCGCGGGTGGTGCTGGCAAAGCCGATGAGCTACATGAATGTCTCCGGCGGCCCGGTCTCCGCCCTGGCCAATTTCTACGGAATCACTGCGGACCACGTGGTGGCCGTCCACGATGAGATCGACATCCCGTTCAATACAGTCAAGCTCAAGCTCGGTGGCGGCGAGGGCGGCCACAACGGGTTGCGGGACATCTCCAAGGCCCTGGGCACCAAAGACTACCTGAGGGTCCGGGTAGGGGTGGGAAGGCCGCCCGGCAGGATGGACACCGCTGACTACGTGCTTCGTGATTTCGGCACTGCGGAACTGAAGGAATTGCCCTTCCTGCTGGACGATGCAGCCGATGCCGTCGAGCTCCTGCTGCGTGACGGGCTGACTGCCGCCCAGCAGAGGTTCCACCCGGCCAAGTCGGGATCACAACAGCCGGAATCGTAAAAGTTCCCTTTGACCCTATTTCCTTGTCAGTGCCACGGGGTACTCTTCTTCCTATGCGGGGGAGCAATGGGGCTACATCCCGCTATTGCAGGATGTAGGGGAAAAGTTCATGTCAATCGAGCCACTCAGCTGGGGACGTGGGTCAACACCTCAGGGTGACCTGCTGCCCACGTCAACCTCCGCGGCGCCGGAGGGCCAGCAATGGTCCATGCCTGCACGCAGCGCCAACCTCGACGCCGTCCGCACCGCCCTGACCAGCGAGGACTCCCTGGGAGCCGTCATCACCGGTGCCAGGGGTGTGGGTAAGTCCTCCCTTGCGCGCGCGGCTGTGGCAGACCTGGGTCCCGACGTCTGGTCCCTGCAGCTCCGGAGCGGCCCCTCCGGTTCCAATACCCCGTACGGCTGCCTGTCGTTCCTGCTGGCCCGGCTGCCGCAGGCCTACATGGGCTCGCCCACAGCCATTCTGCGTGGCATCACCTCGCTTATCCGCAGTGACGCCGCGGGCCGGCCCTGCGTCATTACCCTGGACACCTCCGCCTGTATCGACGACATGAGCGCCGGGGTGCTGTTGAATGTCCTGTTGACTGGTACGGCGAAGATCATCGCCGTCGCTCCGAACGCCAGCGACCTGCCTGCGGACTTCCATTGGCTGCTGACGGAGCGGAAGCTGACGGAGGTGAGGCTCAACAACCTCAACGAGCTGCAAACCCGGCAGGTCCTGCTGTCATTGCTGGGGCACCGTGTCGCTTCCTCCCTGGTCACCACCTACCACCAGATGGTGGGCGGAAACCCGCTGCTGCTCAAAGCCCTGGTCACCGAACAGCAGCTCTCCGGGAACCTTGTCCTGTCAGATTCGGTGTGGACGCTGCGGGACAAGGTGGTGCTCGACGGCGCTGCCAGCCTTGACGACATCGTCCGCTCGCGCTGGTCGCGGGAGACACCCGCGACGCGGGACGTCATCGAAATGCTTTCCTGTGCCCGGCGGGTGGAACTGGCCGGCCTCACCGCGATATACGGCGCGGATGTGGTTGCGGACATGGAGGACGGCGGCCTGCTGGAGATTGACGACTCCGAGCACCGCTGGGTGTCGCTGCGGGAGAAATACATCGGAGACGTCGTCAGGACCTGGCTGAGCATCTCCCGGCGCCGGGAGCTGCGCAGTATGTTGCTGGGCGGCCAGGAGCCGGATCCGGCGGCCATGACCGTGGAAGAGCTCATGTCTTTCGCCGCCTGGACCCATGAGTGCGAGGCCGAACTGAGTCCGGCGCTGGCGCTCGCAGCCGCCCAGGCCGCAGTCCAGCTCTTCGACCCCCGCTTCGCCCTGACCTACGCCGAGATGGTTCAGCGGACCGACGCCGGGTGGGCACCGGCGCAACGGCAAAAGGCTGCGGCGTACCTTCAGCTGGACATGCCGGACCAGGCCCTTTCTGCCTTGGATGCCATTTCCCGGCCTGAACTCGAAGCCCTTGAACCCCAGGAGTACGCGGAGGTGGTCGCCGCCAAGGCGCGGGTCATGCTCTGCATTCCGGACCAGGCGGGCAAGGTCCGGGAACTGCTCGCCGCGGCGCGCGAACGGCTTGAGGCTGCGGACAACAACTCTTCCTGGCCTGAACCCGCAGCGGTTGCGGCAAACCGTATCTCCTTGAGTGAGTTCGAATACCAGGCCCATGCGGGCGATTACGAGGCCATGATCCCGGCACTCGAGCGGGCGGCCGATCCGTCCGCCAACCCCGACACCGGGTTCCGGCTCCAGTCCGCAGTCATCCTGATGAGCGCACTCGCCCTGACCGGGCGCGAGATGGATGCGCTGGGGCTCATGCGAAAGCTCGGTGGCCAGCTCACCGACGCCTCGCACGTTGTGGGCCTCCGCGAACGCTATGCCAGGGAGGCTTACTTCGTCGCGCTGATCACTGGCCAGTGGCGGCGCTGCATCGACCTCCTCAGCCCCTTCAGCACGGGGCAGACCCACCGGCTTCCATACCGCAGCGCCGCCACCGAACTCGCGGCCGGCGTGGCCTTTGTCTTCTCCGGCCGCGGTGAGGCAGCCCTGGAGCCTTTGATCTCCGCTGCCGCCCAGCTTGAGTTGCAGCCAGTCCAGGCCGCGCTGCGGACCGCCTACGCCGCCACGGCTTTGGCTTACGCCCAGACCGGCAATGCCGCACCCGCCCGCAAGTACCTGGCCAAACTGCAGAGGACACCCGGCAGGGCAGGGTTCGCCACGGAGAGCATCATCGATTTTTGTTCGCTCGTGGCCGGGCGCTGGCTGGGCGATTCGGAGGCAGTGGCAGCCCTGAAGCAAGGGGCCCGCCGGAACCTTGAGGCGGGCAGGCATACGGTTGCCGGCATCTACCTGCTGGCGGCAACCGTGAATGGCAGCGACGCGGACTTCCGCCTCCTCGAGGAGATCGCCGGCCACCGGCAGGGTCCGCTGGCGGAAGTTTCGCGGTTGATCGCCGTCGGCAGCAGGACAAAGGATGCCAAAACCCTCCTTGCCGGCGGTGAAATCGCAGCAACGCTCGAACTCGATGCCGTTGAGGCCCGGTGCATGGCGCTGGCGGTGGACTTTGCGCGGCAGGCCGGGGACGCGCTTTCGGCGAGGACGGCGCAGGCGCGGCTGGACATCCTGGCCGCAACTGTCGCCAACCTTCCCATCGTTCCCAGCAGCGGGAGCCCGCTGCTGACCAGCCGGGAACGGCAGATCGCCCGGATGGCCGGCCGCGGCGTCTCCAACCGTGACATCGCCATGGAGATGGGTGTTTCCGTGCGCACGGTGGAAGGCCACCTGTATCAGGTCTTCACCAAGCTTGGCGTGACTTCAAGGGGTGATCTGACTGGACTCGTCTAATGGCCACAAGCCGGCCACTGCGCACCGGCTCCTTACCGGACGGAGGGAGCCGGTGGACCGCATCTGCACCATGGTCCGCAATGGAACCCACCGGGCCGTTTTCATCATGGCCGGCCCGGGCATTGGAAAGTCGGCCGTCACTGATGCCGTGACCGAGCGCCTTGCCGGCAACATGAAAATACTGCGCATCCACGCCAGTTCGGCCCTGGCCGGGGTGCCGTTCGGGGTCCTGACCCCCTACACGGGGGAACTCACTGCCGAGGAGTCCGTCTCGCCCGTCGCGGTGCTGCGTTCCATGTGGTCATACTTCGAGAAGCTCAAGGCCGGCCACGGGGGAGCGGTCCTGCTGGCAGTGGACGATGCCCACCACCTGGATGACGCTTCCGCAGGGGTGCTGGCTGAAGTGATATCCGCCGGGTGGGCAACAGTGGTTGCCGCCGCCAGGCCACGGCCGGGCCTGCCGCAGCCGCTGGACCAACTCTGGTATGACGGCCTGGCAGAACGCGTGGACCTCCGGCCCCTCAACCGGGAACAGATTGAAGAGGTCCTGGCCCACGTCCTTGACGGGACCGTGCCCGCAGCAACAGTGGACTCCATATGGAACGCATCAAGCGGCAACCCCCGGATCCTGGACGCCCTGCTGCACGACGCCGCTGAAGCCGGCGTCCTCGCCAAGCGCAACGGAATCTGGATGCTGCTGGGCCAACTGCCCGCGGACGGGGCCCGGCTGGCAGGCGTGGTTGCCAAAGACCATCTCCGCCGCCGCACTGAGGAGCAGGAAGCCCTGAAACTCATCGCCCTTGCCGGACCTGTCGGCAGGAAGGTCATCGAAGACATCAGCGGGGCGGCAGTGGTCCGGTCCCTGCTGGACCAGCAGATCATCGTCGAAGCGCCCGGCATCCCCGCCGAGCTTTCCATCTGGAACGGGCTCTTTGCCGGCGCCATCAGGAACACCGTGTCGGTATCCCGCAGCCTCCAGTTGCTGGAGAAGGTCAAGGCCCGCCAGGACCCCACCCAGTTGCAGGGGGAGGGCCGGTTGCGGGCCGTGGAGTGGGCCCTGGAGTGCGGCGTCAGGGTCAGTGACGACGAGATGCTGGCAGCGGCCAAAGAGGCCCTGTTGAGGTTCCGCAACCACAGCGCACGTTCCATTGCGGCCCGGATCCAGGATCCCGCCATGGTTCCGCTGGCCCAGGCCATCCAGGCGCGGGCGCTGTATAACGAGGGTGCGTACCAGGAAGCCGCTGCCCTCCTTGACGAATGCTGGCTCCCGCTCGCTGACGACCCCCAGGGACCGGCCGTCCTGCTGCTCCGCGTCTGGGCCCATCAGGCCAGCGGCCATCCCCTGGGGATGACCGCAGAGGACGTGGAACAGCACGCGCCGCTTTCCGGACCCGGCGACACGAGCTGGCAGGAGGGACTCCTGCGCCTGCTGCACCTTGGTGCGGAGGTGAACTTCCAGGCTCTGAACAATGAAGTGGACGCGATGCGGAAGCAGAACCCGGCAGAAGCCGGGGAGCCCCTCCGCGCCCTGGCCGAGGGTCTCCTGGCCCATGCCCTCGTCTCGGCGGGGCGCCCCGTCCAGGGATTGGAGGCCGCATTGCTGGCAGCCTCTGAACTTCCCCCGCTCGAAGGGAGCCTGTTCTTCTTTCCCGAGTTTGTCCTGGGACGGCTCGTGTCCGACTACCTCGCAATGGGTGAATGGGAGTCCGCGGAGCGGGAGATCAACCATTACGCCGCCGGACACGCAGCCGGCGCCGCCACGTTCAACGGCAGCCTGCAACTGCTGCGGGGATACTCGCTGCTGCGGCAGGGCCGGATGGAACGCGCCTATCAGGTCCTGCTGCCCGCCGTGGAGGCGCTCCGGCTCAACGATCCCTTGCAGCTGTATCGTTTCGGCACCGCGCTTGGCTTCTACGCTGCAGCCAGGCTAGGCGACACCGAGCAGGCACAGCGCCTGGAACAGGATCACAAGGACGCCGACGCCGGCTGGCCGGCGCACGATCTCCTTGCCGAAGCCTACATGGCAGCGGCCGCCGAATACCTGATTCGTGACGGCAAGGGCCTGGCCGCGCTGCAGACGCTGATGACCACCACCGAGGCCTCCGCCAGGACAGGGAACTTCCTTGAAATCCTGACCATGTGCTGGGACCTTGGGGACCCCTCCGTGATTCCCCTGGTGCAGTCCACAGCGCGTGGCGTGGAAGGCCGCTGGGCAGAGGCATTGCTCACCCTGGCCACCGCCTGGGAACATGCCGACGGCGACACCCTGATGGCTACGGCTGCCTCGCTGGAGGAGGCAGGCTTCGTCAACCTCGCCCGTGAAGCCTACGCCCGTGCCAGCACCATCCTGGAACAGGCCGGGGAACGCCGCCGCTCACGGCAGGCCGTTGCCCAGCGCGAAAAGTGCGACCACGAACTGGGGGAGCGGTTCCGTGAAGGACGCTTCATCGCCGCGGCGCCCACAGTGCGGCTTACCAGGCGGGAACAGGACATCGTCGAGCTGGCAGTGCAGGGCCTGACCGACCGCGAGATCGCGCAGCGGCTCATGGTCTCCGTCCGCACCGTGGAAGGCCACCTGTACCGCACCTACGTCAAGCTCGGGGTCCGCAGCCGCGATGAGCTGGAAGCGGCCCTGCCAAAGTAGTCCCTGGCCGTCGAGCGCCTCTGCCGCAACCCTGTGCCATCACGCTGCTGTGCCGCCGCGCTGCCGTGCCTGCGTGCTGCTGTGCCGCCGCACCGCTGCCCGCTAACCTGCCGATGGACCGTTGGTCGGAACGTGCCGCCGATGGCTGCCCGGCGCGCCTGGTGACTGCCCCGGGAAACCCACCGCCGGGCCGCCGTCGGGCCATATGGGTCCATACGCCACGGCGGATGGTGTCCGGGAGAACCTACCCCCGTAGTGCGCCTGCCGGGATTCGAGTACACCCTACTCGTGTACGGAAGGGCCCCACGGGATGTACTTAAGGAGGCAAAGCAAAGCGGCGGAACGGAAGCCGCGGAGCAGCCACACAAGACATTGAGGCCCTCTCAACTTCCGGTCCCCAGGGACCGGGTCAAGACGGGGCCGGCGACGTCAGAGTCTTCTGAGACCGAGACTCTCCCCCCAGCCGTCGCCGGCCCTCTGCTCCCTCGGCTGAAGCCCGGGGCAGCGGTGGCGGCCGCCCCTCCCGGGCGGCCGCCACAGCCGTGTGTGGGACAATTGGGTGTCAGACATTGGCAGCCCAAGGAGTTCGTTTTGGTCGTAGTATCAACGCCAGCCACACTGGAACGTGCCGTACCTGTCATGGATAACGCCGAGGTGCTGCGCATCCGCAATGACTTCCCGGTCCTCAACCAGCTGGTGAACGGACAACCGCTGGTGTACCTCGATTCCGGGGCCACGTCGCAGAACCCCGTCAGCGTCATCGAAGCCGAGCAGGAATTCTACGAGCAGCGCAACGCTGCCGTGCACCGGGGCGCCCACCACCTTGCCGTGGAGGCCACCGAAGTCTTCGAAGATGCCCGGCAGACCATAGCGGACTTCATCGGTGCCGATTACGAGGAAACCATCTGGACCTCGAACGCCACGGAGGGACTGAATCTCCTTTCCTACGCGCTGTCCAATGCCGGGCTCTGGGCTGCGCAGGGCCGTGGCGACCAGCGGCTCGGGGAACTGGCACTGGGGCCGGGGGATGAGATCGTGGTGACCGAAATGGAGCACCATGCCAACCTGATTCCATGGCAGGAACTGGCCTTCCGCACCGGCGCCACGCTCCGCTACATCCCGATCGGGGACGACGGCAACCTCCGGATGGACCAGGCCGGCGGGATTATTGGCCCGCGCACCAAGGTCCTTGCCTTCACGCATGCTTCCAACGTCCTGGGAATCATCAACCCGGTAAAGGAGCTGGCAGCCCTCGGCCACGCAGCCGGCGCCCTGGTTGTCCTGGACGCCTGCCAGTCAGCGCCACACCTGCCCTTGAACGTCAAGGCACTCGACGTGGACTTTGCGGTCTTCTCCGGCCACAAGATGCTCGCCCCCACGGGAATTGGCGTGCTGTACGGGCGGCAGGAGCTTCTGGACATCCTCCCGCCGTTCCTGACCGGCGGGTCGATGATCACCACCGTCACCATGGAACGGGCCGAATACCTGCCGGCACCCCAGCGCTTCGAGGCCGGCACCCAGCGCATCTCCCAGGCAGTGGCCCTCGCGGCCGCAGCGAACTACCTGACCGAAACCGGGCTGGACCGGATCCATGCCTGGGAAGCCGGACTGGGCCAGCGCATGGTGGCGGGGCTGGAGTCCATCCCCGGCATCCGTGTCCTGGGTCCGGCAGCCGGAAAGGAACGGATCGGCCTTGCCGCGTTCGACGTCGAAGGCGTCCACGCCCATGACGTGGGGCAGTTCCTGGATTCCCGGGGCATCGCAGTGCGCGTGGGACATCACTGCGCCCAGCCGCTGCACCGCCGGCTTGGACTGACCGCCACCACCCGGGCCAGCGCCTACCTCTACAACACCACGGACGACGTGGACCGCTTCCTTGAAGCCGTAGCCGGCGTCCGTGCCTACTTCCGCGCCTAGCGGAAACGACGAAAGTTGAGATCATGAGCCTTGACCAGCTGTACCAGCAGATCATCCTGGACCATTCCAAGGCCCGCCACGGCAGCGGGCTCGCCGCTACGGAAGCGCCGCAGGGCACCTCCACCGGGCAGTCGCACCAGCTGAACCCGGTATGCGGGGACGAAGTCACCCTCCGGCTTGCCGTCCAGGACGGGAAAGTGGCGCAGGTTGCCTGGGACGGCGCCGGCTGCTCCATCTCCATGGCCTCCGCGTCCGTCCTCAGCGACCTCGCCGAAGGCATGACCGTGGCCGAGCTGCATGACGTCATCGACAGCTTCCGCGAAGTCCTTCGCTCACGCGGCAAGGTCCACGCCGATCCTGAGCTGCTGGGCGATGCCGCAGCCTTCGAAGGGGTTGCCCGCTACGCCGCCAGGGTCAAGTGCGCCATGATTTCCTGGGTGGCTGCCGAGGACGCCCTAAACCAGGCGGCCTAAGCCAAACCGAAAACAGCCCGGACGTTCTTCCAAGAGGAAGAACGTCCGGGCTGTTGCTTGAGCCGGGCAGGCCTGGTTCCGCCCTGAAGACCGGTTCAGCCCAGCAGGCCGAGGACGCCGATCACTGCCGTGGCGAGTCCGAGCACCATGGAGATGCTCACCAGCACCACATGCACGGTCAGGAACCGGGTGGCCTTGCCTGCCGCGTCGCGGGCCCGCGGATCCTTCACCACGCGGCGCAGGAACTGCGGCCAGACCACCAGCGACCAGACGCCGGCAAGGATCAGGACCAGCGCGGCGAGGACGGGGAGCTGCATGGGCTAGTGGCTTTCCAGCCAGGCCTGCGCCTGTGCGGCCTGCAGGTTCAGTGCCTTGGCCACCATGGGTTCGGCGGCGTCGGCGATCTTGCCGCCCAGGAACGGGACAGAGGACTTGACGGCGCCCTCAAGCTCCACCCGGGTTCCACCGGCATCAGCCACTAGGCGCTGGACGGCGGTGACATCCACGGGCGCGCCGGCGATCTTCAGTGAAATGTTGCTTTGGCGGGAGCCGTCGGCTGCCGGGGCTTCCCAGTTTTCCACCTGGGTCACCTTGAGGTGCTCACCCACGAATTTCCGGGCGATCTCGGGCAGGCGGGTGGTGGGAAGGGTGCGCACGGAGGTGGCGTTGAAAGCCCCTGCAGTGTCGCCGTCCACCGTGAATGACTCCAGGGTGCCGCCCACCAGCTGGCTGACGTGGCGCTGGAAGTCTTCATTCACCAGCACTGCGGCAACGCTGTCAACGGGGTGCGGAAGGGAAGTGGTTGCGCTCAGCGCCATGGGTCCTCCTGGGACGTGGGGAAAGGATTTACGCCTCCAACATCCTACGGGGTGGCCGGCGAGGGCTCCGCATCTGCCAGTTTCTGCGCTGCTGCGGTGATGTTCCGCGCCATGGCCGGGAAGATCAGGCTGTGGAACGGCAGCACGGCGAGCCAGTACAGCCGTCCGCTCAATCCCTTGGGGAAGAAAATGGCGCGCTGCCGGTACCGGCTTCCGTCGCCGTCGGGCTCAACCGAAAGCTCCAGCCACGCCCGTCCCGGCGCCCGCATCTCCGCCCTCAGCCGGAGCAGGCGGCCCCGATCGATCCGCTCCACCCGCCACCAGTCCACTACCTCGCCGGCGGCCAGGGTGTGGGGGTGCCGGCGGCCGCGCAGCAGGCCGGCGCCGCCCGTCAGTTTGTCCAGCCAGCCGCGGACCTGCCAGGCCAGGGGCAGCGAATACCAGCCGTTGCGGCCGCCGATGCCCTCGATGATGGTCCAGACGTGGGCCGGATCAACGTCCCCGTGGAAGGTCCTTTCGTCGATGTACACTTTGTGCCCCGCCCAGTCGGGGTCGCTGGGAAGGGGATCGGAGTCGGCGCCGGCGTTTGCCCAGGTGGTCTCCACCTGGCCGTCCCGCTCCTTGCCGAGGGCCAGGGCCACCGCCGTCCGGTAGGGGGTCAGGCCGCCGTCGGGCTGGGGGATGTACTGGTCGATATCGTGCTCATTGGATACGGCGTCGTGCTGCAGCGACTGGACCAGCGGCACGGCCATGGAAAGCGGGATGGGCGTTGTCAGGGCCACCCACATGCCTGCCAGCTTGGGCGCAGGCACCGGCAGCGCGAGCACCACGCGGTAGGGCAGGCCCGCTTCGGCGGCATATTCCTTCATCATGCCCGCGTAGGTCAGCACCTGCCGGCAGCCAATGTCGAACGTGCGGTTGATGGTGCCCTCCAGCGACGCCGCGGACACCAGGTAGTAGAGGACATCACGCACGGCGATGGCTTCGATCCTGTTGCGCACCCAGCTGGGCGCCGGCATCAGGGGCAGCGTTTCGGAGAGGTGGCGGATCATCTCGAAGGAGGCGGAACCGGAGCCGATCACCACGCCGGCCTGGAAGACGACAGCGTCCACCGGGCTGTCCAGGAAGACTTTGCCCACCGCCTCCCTTGACCGCATGTGGGTGGAAAGTTCCACGTTCTGGGGGTGCAGGCCGCCCAGGTAAACAATCCGGTGTACCCCGGCGGCGTCGGCAGCGTCCGCCGCTGTCCGCGCCATGGCCTGTTCCTTTGCCTCGAATCCTGCCCCGGCAGCCATTGAATGCACCAGGTAGTAGAAGACGTCGACGCCGGCCAGGGCGTCCCGGAGCGCGTCGCCGTCGTCAAGGCTGCTTTCAACGACGTCCACTTTGTCCCGCCACGGTACGCCGGCAATCTTGTCCGGCGAGCGGACCAGCACCTTGACGGTGTGGCCCGCTTCCAGCAGCTTGGGCACCAGGCGGCCGCCGATGTACCCGGTTGCGCCGGTGACAAGCACAGTCTTCGGTGTTGGCGGGGCGCTCATTGCAGTCATGCTGGCTCCTGTTCGTCTTGGCCGGTGTCCCTGCGGACCCTGTTTGCCCCAGGCGGTTCGTCCCTTGCGGTTCCATCGTCCGTTGTGGTTCGTAGCCGCCGCCCATGCGGACGGCTGGCTACGAACGGATATGGTGCGGGTCCTGCCAGCCTAGGTCCATTCCCGCGAAGACAGGTGCCGCGCTGCCATGTCGTTCCTGCGCGGTAGGCTGGGAGTACCCGGGATTCGCAGCGAATTTCGGGTTTTCGCGTTGCCTGCTTGTCTTCAATGAACACCACAGGAGCTTCTGCCATGAGTCTTCCCGGCCAGTCCGCCGCCGGCACATCCAGCACAGGCACGTCCCGCACCGGAACGTCCCGCGCCGCCAAAAGCGGTGCCGGCAAGGGCAGTGCCGGAATGTCCCCAGCCCCGTCGCTGGACGGACTGCGCCGCGCGCTGGAACCGGACCGGACGTTCGCCCGGGTCCGTGCCGAGGCCGCCCGGGGATTCGCCGTCCGCGGACAGGACTACCAGATCAGCGCTCCTGCGGGACTTCGTCCGGTGCTGCTTGCGGAGATGGCGGACGGACTCGCCGCCAAGGCGGAACAGGCCGGCGGTACCGGGCCGGGCGTCGTGCTGGCCGTCACCGCCACCGGCCGGGAGGCGGAGGACCTGACCGCAGCCCTGCGCGCCTACCTGCCGGCGGACGCGGTGGCGGAGTTCCCCAGCTGGGAGACCCTCCCGCACGAGCGGCTTTCGCCGCGCTCGGACACGGTGGGCCGCCGGCTGTCAGTGCTGCGCCGCCTGGCCCATCCGGAAAGCTCGACGGCGGGACGCCTCCAGGTGGTGGTGGCGCCCGTCCGCGCCGTGGTCCAGCCGGTGGTGGCGGGCCTGGGCGACCTTATTCCGGTCACGCTGAAGGTGGGCCAGGAGGTTCCATTCTCCGACGTCGTCAAGAGCCTGGCCGACGCCGCGTACGCCCGGGTGGACATGGTGACGCACCGCGGCGAGTTCGCCGTCCGCGGCGGCATCATCGACGTTTTCCCGCCCACGGAGGACCACCCCATCCGGGTGGAGTTCTTCGGCGACGAAGTGGACCAGATGCGCTGGTTCGCCGTGGCCGACCAGCGCTCGCTGTCCGCTCCCGGCATCCACCACCCCACCGAGCTGCACGCCCCGCCGTGCCGCGAAATCCTCATCACCCCGTCCGTCATGTCCCGCGCCGCCACCCTGAAGGCCCAGCTCCCGGCCGCGGCGGACATGCTGGAAAAGATCGCCGGCGGCATTGCCGTGGAGGGCATGGAGTCCCTGGCGCCGGTGCTGGTGGATGCGATGGTCCCGTTCGTTGACCAGTTGCCCGCCGAATCCATCGCCGTGGTGATCGAACCGGAAAAGGTGCGCACGCGCGCCCACGACCTCGCCGCCACCAACGAGGAGTTCCTGGAGGCGGCGTGGTCCACGGCGTCCGACGGCGGGGCGGCCCCTTTGGACCTCAGCTCACAGGCGAGTGCGGCGCTTCATTCGGCGAGCTTCCGCTCTTTGGCTGACACCCGGGGGTCCGCCCTGGAGCACGGCGTGTCCTGGTGGTCCATCACGTCCCTGGCGCAGGATGCGGAACTGCTCCCCGAGATCGATGTGCTGAACCTGCATGCCCGCGAACCCCGCGGCTACCAGGGTGACGTGGCCGAAATGATGGACTTCATCGGCTCCCACGTCCGCGACCAGTGGCGGATCGTTGTTGCCACCGAAGGTCCCGGCCCGGCCCAGCGCCTGGCCGAGCTGTTCCATGAGAATGACATCCCCTGCGCCCGGGTGGACAGCCTGGACCACGAACCCCAGGCGGGCATCATCGAGGTGACCACTGCCGCCGTCGGCCGTGGTTTTGTCCTGGACGGCCTCAAGCTGGGCCTGCTCACCGAGGCCGACCTGCTGGGCCGGACCTCGGCCGGGTCCACCAAGGACATGCGGCGGATGCCCTCCAAGCGGCGCAACGCCGTCGATCCCCTGCAACTGGTGGCGGGGGACCACGTGGTCCACGAACAGCACGGCATTGGCCGGTTCGTGGAACTCATCCAGCGCAAGGTGGCCGGTGGAGGCGAGGGCGTCCGGGAATACCTGGTGCTGGAGTACGCGCCCGCCAAGCGCGGCGCACCCGGTGACCGGTTGTTCGTCCCCACCGACCAACTGGACCAGGTGACCCGCTACGTGGGCGGCGACACCCCCGTGCTGAGCAAGATGGGCGGCGCGGACTGGGCCAGCACCAAGTCCAAGGCCCGCAGGGCGGTCAAGGAAATCGCCGGCGAACTGATCCGGTTGTACTCCGCCCGCATGGCCTCCCGGGGCCACGCCTTCGGCCCTGACACCCCGTGGCAGCGCGAACTCGAGGAAGCCTTCCCGTACGTGGAGACGCCGGACCAGCTGACCACCATCAACGAGGTCAAGGCGGACATGGAGCGGGAGATTCCCATGGACCGGCTGGTGTCCGGCGACGTGGGCTACGGCAAGACCGAAATCGCGGTGCGCGCTGCCTTCAAGGCCGTGCAGGACGGCAAACAGGTGGCGGTGCTGGTGCCAACCACGCTGCTGGCCCAGCAGCACTACGAAACGTTCACCGAGCGGTTCTCCGGGTTCCCGTTGCGGGTCAAGCCGCTGTCACGGTTCCAGAGCGCCAAGGAGTCCAAGGAAACGGCAGAGGGCGTCAAGAGCGGCGCGGTCGACGTGGTGATCGGCACGCACCGGCTGCTGTCCAAGGACTTCGAGTTCAAGGACCTGGGCCTGGTGATCGTCGATGAGGAACAGCGGTTCGGCGTGGAGCACAAGGAAGCGCTGAAGAAGATGCGCACCAACGTGGACGTCCTGGCCATGAGCGCCACCCCGATTCCCCGCACCCTGGAAATGTCGCTCACAGGGATCCGGGAAACCTCCACCCTGGCCACCCCGCCGGAGGAACGGCATCCTGTGCTGACCTACGTGGGCCCGTACACGGACAAGCAGACCTCCGCCGCCATCCGGCGGGAACTCATGCGTGAAGGCCAGGTGTTCCTGGTCCACAACCGGGTGTCCACCATCGAACGGACGGCCGCCAAGATCCGCGAGTTGGTGCCCGAGGCACGGGTGGAGGTGGCGCACGGCAAGATGTCCGAGAGCCGCCTGGAACAAATCATCGTTGACTTCTGGGAGCGGCGCTTCGACGTGCTGGTGTGCACCACCATCATCGAGACCGGCCTGGACATCTCCAACGCCAACACCCTGATCGTGGACGGCGCGGACAAGTACGGCCTGTCCCAGCTGCACCAGCTCCGCGGCCGCGTGGGACGTGGCCGTGAGCGCGCCTACGCCTACTTCCTGTACCCGTCGGAGAAGCCGCTGGGCGAGGTGGCGCTGGAACGGCTCAAGGCCGTGGCCGCGCACAACGAGCTCGGCGCCGGCATGCAGCTGGCCATGAAGGACCTGGAAATCCGCGGCGCCGGCAACCTGCTGGGCGGCGAACAGTCCGGCCACATCCAGGGGGTGGGCTTCGACCTGTACATCCGCCTGGTGGGCGAGGCCGTGGCCGACTTCCGGGGCGAGGCCGAGGAAAAGGCCGCGGAGATGAAGATCGAGCTGCCGGTCAACGCCCACCTGCCGCACGACTACGTTCCCGGCGAGCGGCTGCGGCTTGAGGCGTACCGGAAGCTCGCAGCGGCCCTCACCAATGAGGCCATCGACGAGGTCCAGGCAGAACTCGTTGACCGCTACGGCGACCTTCCGCTGCCCGCCCAGAACCTGGTGGCAGTGGCACGCTTCCGTGTTGGTGCCCGCGAAGCCGGCCTGTCCGACGTCGCACTCCAGGGCAACTTCATCAAGTTCTCCCCGGCCACCCTCCCGGAATCAAAGACCATGCGCCTGAACAGGATGTACCCGGGATCGCAGTCCAAGCCCGCCCTGGACGCCGTGCTCATCCCCAAGCCAAAGACAGCGCGGATCGGCGGCCGGGACCTGCAGGACGCGGAGATCCTGGAATGGGCCAACGGCGTCATCCGGAACATCTTCTCCGACGCCCCGCTGGCGGTGAGCTAGGACTTGATGGGAGGACACCACGCCGCGTCGGGAGCCGCGGCGTGGGTAGCTGTTGCGTCCACCGGCCCCTACACCCTGGGCTGGTACCCGCTGGACCCCACGGGAATCCTCATCGGCGGCATGGCCACCGCGGGCACGGCCCTGGTCTGCGACTGGGACCACCGGGCAAGCACGGTGGCCCATTCACTGCCGCCGCTGTCCAACGTGATCGCGCGCGGCATTGAAAACGCCAGCGGGGGCCATCGGCAGGGCACGCACTCCATCCTGGGTGCCGCGGTCTTCGTGTTCCTGGCCGGTTTGGCGTCGCAGGTGCACATGGACACCGGCTGGGGCCGCCTGTCCGTAGGTGCCGGGCTGCTGTGCATGTTCCTGATCAACATCGCGGCCAAGGCGCTGAAGCTTTTTCCCAAGAGCGGTTTCATCTCCAACTGGATCTTCGCACTGGTGATGGCCGGTCTGGTCACGGTGTACGCGCCGGACCAGTGGACCTGGTTGCCCACGTCCATGCTGATCGGGGTGGTGGTGCACATCGTTGGCGACCTCATCACCACCGGGGGAGTGCCGCTGCTGTGGCCGCTGGTGGTCCGGCCACCGAAAATGCTGCGCCGGCTGCCGCTGCTGCGAAACGTCTGGCGGGCCAACGGCGCCCTGTCCCTGCCCCTGCTGGGGCGCGCCGGTTCCAAACGGGAGTGGCTGGTACTGATCCCGGTCAGTGCCTACGCCATGGTGGGCATGTCCATGGCCGGGTGGGCCATCGCCCAACACCATTGGGGCCGGGTGGCCGCCGCCGCGGGCGCGTGGATCAGGCTCTGGTTCTAGCGGGCAGCGCCTTTCAGCAGCGGGCAGCAATGCCGGCAGAAGGAGCCATGCCGGCTGAAGACAGCAACGGACCGGCGGACAATGTCCGCCGGTCCGTTTTTGCTGTGCCGTTCTTGGGTTTGGAGTTTAGTGCTCGCCGGCAGAGTCGGAACGGCCGAGGATGGTCTGCGGGATCCAGAATGCCAGCGCAAACAGGACCAGGCAGGCGGCCATGGGCCACGGGTTACCCAGGGTGAGGAATGACAGTGAGTAGATGGCGCCCAGGAACAGGACGAAGCAGACAACGAAGAGGATCACGCTGGTGGCGAGGTTGTTCTCGTTCTGCGGGGTCCGGACGGAGTCCGCGTTGGACGCCGTGTCCCGGCTGGACGCGTTGATCTGGCTGGACATGTGTTCCTCCTCGGCCCCGCGGGGCTTGTTCTGCGGCTGCTTCCGGTTCCGGTCAGTAAGCGGCTGAACCCTGTTCACCCTTGACAATGGCAATCCCGGAGCTGGCACCAATTCGTGTTGCACCTGCTGCAATCATAGCCTGCGCGTCGGCCAGGGACCGTACGCCGCCGGAGGCCTTGACCCCCAGGTCCGGGCCAACGGTCCTGCGCATCAGGGCTACATCTTCCACGGTGGCCCCGCCGCCGTTGAAACCGGTGGAGGTCTTCACGAAGTCCGCCCCGGCCTCCACGGCCGCCTGGCATGCCAGCACCTTCTGTTCATCCGTGAGGAGGGCGGTCTCGATGATGACTTTCAGGATGGCGCCGCCCGCGTGCACGGTCTCGGCAACGGCCGCGATGTCCTCGGTCAAGGCACCCTTGTCGCCCGCCCTCGCGGCGGCAATGTTGATCACCATGTCCACCTCGTCCGCCCCGTCCAGCACGGCGCCGCGGGCTTCGAACGACTTTACATCGGTGGGCGTGGCCCCCAGCGGGAAGCCCACTACGGAGCAGGTGAGGACGCCCGTGCCTTTGAGCGCGGTGGTGACGGTCTTGACCCAGATGGGGTTGACGCAGACTGACTTGAAACGGTATTTGGCCGCCTCGGCACAGACCTTCAGGACGTCAGCCTCCGAGGCTTCGGGCTTGAGCAGCGTGTGGTCGATGTAGGAGGCGATGTCCGCGGTCCCGGCCGGATCAGCGGTTCCTGCGTGAACGGTGGCTTCGTTGCTCATGATGGTCCTCTCGAAGGGCCTTGTGGGCCCGGCGTTGACTCGGTTTCGGGAACCATCTTGTCACAGCGCACCGTGCCGGTGGCGGCCCGCTCAGGCAGCCGCCTGCAGGGCCGGTGCCGCCGACGACGCTGACAGCAGCTGGGTGGCGCAGGCACCCGCCGCGGAGGCGGCTGCCACCAGCAGCCCCAGCCGGACGCCGTCGAACGCTGCTGCGTCACCGATGGCCCAGATTCCCGGGACGGACGTCCGGAAGTCGCGGCTGATCTCGATGCCGCCGCCGGGAGCGGTCTGCAGCCCGGCGCTGGCAGCGAGGCCGTCCCGGGAGACCCGCTCCTCGGCCAGGACCACCAGGTCGCCGGCCATGCTGCTGCCGTCCTCGAAGACCACGGCGGAGGAGGCGAGAGGGGAACCGGAGCCGCTGGAAACGACGGCGGGGATGACGGCGGCGGGCCGGGCGGTGGTGCGGATGGGCCGCACCCCCTTGGCCCGGAGCACCGCTTCGGCCTGCCCTGCCGCTGCGCCGGTGCCCACCAGGATGCCCACCGGCCGGCGGCCCAGCTGCCGGGCGACTTCCTGTACTCCGTCTGCAATGCGTGGGGCGTCATCGATCGTGGAGTAGCTCAGGCACTGTCCGGCGCCGTCCACGGGGGCGGCCACGGGAGCCGATCCGGTGGCAATGACCAGTTGGTCGTAGGCGAATTCCATGCCATCCGCCGTTGCCACGGTGCGCTTGGTGGCGTCGATGTGGCTGGCCGGCTGGCCGAAGCGCACGGAGACCTGGGGCAGCATGGCCAGTTCCAGCAGTTCTTCCGGGGTGTCGTCGCGGTTGCTCAGTACCGTGATGGTGCCGTTGAATTGGGCGCGGTCGAGCTGTGCCACCAGGGCCTGGGCGGCGGGGCCGGCGCCGGCGATGACAATGCGGGTAGCGGCGGAGGTGGACGTTGAGGGTGCCGGAGCGGACATGTGCTGGCCCTTTCGCTGGTGGCCGGAAACCGGCCGGAACTTCGTGATGGAACCCAGCGTAGGGGCGCGCTTTTTCCGTTGTGTTACCTGTCCATTGCTGTTTCGCGGGCCCGTGTTCGCCAGTATTTACCGGCCGGTAACAGAACCCGTGACACATCTCTCATCCATTCGGCGCCGGACACAATTCCCCGTAACCAGCTCTCTGGGCGGCCCGCCCGGACATATTAGACGCGGATCCGGTACCCGCGCTTGACCACCGTTTCAATGAGTTTGCCGTCGGGCAGTGATGACCGCAGCCTGCTCACGGTCATGTCCAGCGCGTGCACGGAGCCACGGAGTTCCAGCAGGTCGGAGAGTGATTCACGGGACAGGACGGCGCCGCCGGCACCCAGCAGGGCGCGCAGGAGCAGCAGGGGAGCGGGCGCCAGTTCCACTGCCTGGCCATCGATCCGCAGGCTCCGGCCGCGAAGTTCGATGTTCCCCGATCGGGTGTCCAGCCGCCGGACATGGTTCAGCGCCAGGTGCTCGCACACCAGCCGGATGAGGGCGCCCATCCGGAACCGCTCCGGGATCAGCGGGCTCAGGCCGGCGTCCAGGAGGGGCTGCGCGGTTACGGGACCGACGACGGCGGTGGTGACGTTCAGTTTCAGGCTCTCCACCAGCTGTTTGTAGAGGCCCATCTCATGCGCGGTGCTCCACATGGCGTCCACCGCGGGGGCGCTGGTGAAGGTCAGGACGTCCAGGTTCCCGCTGCAGACGGCCTCGATCAGCCGCGGCAGCTTGTCCTCGCCGTCCGGCTTAACCCAGCGGTAAGGCGTGACAGTGAGGACGGTGGCGCCGGACATCCGCAGGCGCTCGATCTGGCGCACATCCGTGTAGCCGTGCAGCTGCATGGCAACGGTTTTGCCGCGCACGCCTTCGGTGAGCAGCATGTCCACCAGCGTGGAGGTGGTTTCGTCGCTGCTGATGCCGACGTCGGCAAGGCCGGCCGCGCGCACCGCACCGCGGGCTTTGGGTCCCCGGACGAACATGCGGGTACTCCCGAGCGTTTCCAGCAGTTCGTCGCCGATGCCGAAGGAGTCCGCGGCCTCGCACCACCGGCGCATGCCGTAGGCGGTAGTGGCGATGCACAGGTCCGGGTTGGCGGCGATGATGGCCTTGGTGTCCTCGATGAGCCGGATGTCCTCCTGGACGGGGGCGATCTTCAGCGCCGGCGCATGCAGCACCTCAGCCCCACGTCGCTCCAGGGCCTCGATCAGGTCGCGCGAGCGCCGGTCCGAGGTCACTCCGATGCGGAACCCCTCCAGCGGCGACTCCGCGGCATCGGTGGCTTCGTCGGCCTGCGCCGTCGGTTCGGCCTGGGTCGGTTCGGCCTGGGCCGGTTCGGCCGGTGCAAGTGCAGTCATGGGGGTCAATCCTTTCATGATCCCAGCAGCGAGGCCGCAAGCCTGTCCAGGTCTGCGGCGGCAGCGGCGTGGTTCCGGTTGGCTTCAGCCACCCGGACCACCTCGCCGATGACCAGCACTGCCGGGTTGCTGCAGCCGGCAGCGGCGGAGGTGATGGTGCCGAGGTCTGCGATGGTGGTGCGCTGGCCAGGCCGGTAGCCGCGCTCCACCACGGCCATGGGCATGTCGGGGCGCATGCCGGCGCGGCGCAGGCCCGCCGCCAGCTGGTGGAGGGTGCCGATGCCCATGAGCACCACGATGGTCCCGCCCAGGCCGGCAAGGTGGTGGTGCTCCTTCTCCGTCAGTGGTGCGTGCCCGGAGACCACGGTGAACATGTGGCTGACTTCGCGGTGCGTTACCGGGATGCCGGCGGCGGCCGGGACTGAAATGGCGCTGGTGACGCCGGACACCACCTGTACCTTGAGGCCCGCGGCCACACAGGCGGCAACTTCCTCGCCGCCGCGGCCAAAGACGTAGGGGTCGCCGCCCTTGAGGCGGACCACGTTGTTTCCGGCCAGCGCGCTTTCCACCATGAGCTTTTCGATGTCCGACTGGCTGACCTTGTGGTGCCCGGGTTTCTTTCCGACGTCCACCAGGTCCGCGGACGTCAGCAGTGGCAGTTCCTGGTAGGGCGCCAGGCGGTCGTAGAACACGACGTCGGCATCACGGAGCGCCTTGACGGCTGCCACGGTGAGCAGGTCCCCGGTGCCGGGGCCGCCGCCGACCAGGGTGACGTGTCCGGCGGGGCCGGCGGCAGGCTCGGCAGCGACGGGAATGCCGGTGCTCCGGCAGCGGTCCAGGAAAGCGTCCCAGCCGGGCTGTCCGTCCTCGACGGCGGCGACCAGGAACAGCCGCTCCGGCAGGTGGACGAACCGGGCCTCGGCGGGGCTGCCAAGGCGGTGTACGACGGCGCCCGCGGCTTCGTACCGCCGCACCGCCTGCCGCGCGGCAGTGGGGCTGCCGGCCACCAGGACGTTCCGGTCGGTGAGGTCGATACTGAGCTGCATGGCTATGCCTCGTTTCCGATGGTTTCGGCTGTGGCGGGGCGGACCGGGATGGACGCGCCGATCAGGACCTTTCCTTTTTCCTCGGCTGTGGCCGGGCGCATCTGGCCGCGCTCGTCCGGGACGAAGGTGATGGAGTCGTCCTTCTGGTCCGGTGCATTGACGAACGAGCGGAACCGGCGGAGCCGCTCGGGGTCCTTGAGGGTGTCTGCCCATTCGTCGACGTAGGTGTCCACGTGCTTGGCCATGGCCGCCTCAAGGTCCGCGGCAATGCCCAGGGTGTCCTTGACCACCACGTCCTCAACGTGCTTGATGCCGCCGTCGAGCTCCTCCTGCCAGCGGGCCGTTCGCTGCAGGCGGTCCGCGGTGCGGATGTAGTACATGAAGTACCGGTCGATGTACTTGATGAGGGTTTCGTCGTCCAGGTCCTTGGCCAGGAGCTGGGCATGTGCAGGGGTGGCCCCGCCGTTGCCGCCCACGTACAGGTTCCAGCCGTCGGCGGTGGCGATCACGCCCACGTCCTTGCCGCGCGCCTCGGCGCATTCACGGGCGCAGCCGGAGACGCCCATCTTCAGCTTGTGCGGGCTGCGCAGGCCGCGGTACCGCAGTTCCAGCTGGATGGCCATGGCCACCGAATCCTGGACGCCGAAGCGGCACCACGTGGACCCGACGCAGGACTTCACGGTGCGCAGGCTCTTGCCATAGGCCTGGCCGGACTCGAAGCCGGCGTCCACCAGCTCCTTCCAGATCTCCGGCAGCTGCTCCAGGCGGGCGCCGAACATGTCGATCCGCTGGCCGCCCGTGATCTTGGTGTACAGGCCGTACTTCTCGGCCACGGCGGCGATGACGCCAAGCTTCTTGGGGGTGATCTCGCCGCCGGCGATGCGGGGCACCACGGAGTAGGTGCCGTCCTTCTGCATGTTGGCCAGGGCGCGGTCATTGGTGTCCTGCAGGGTGCCCCGACCGGCGTCCAGGACATAGGCGCTGTTCTGGCTGGCCAGGATGTTGGCGATGGTGGGCTTGCAGATGTCGCAGCCGGCGCCGGTGCCGTACTTGGCCATGATCTCCTCGAAGGAGGTCAGCTCGAGGACGCGGATGGCGTCAAAGAGTTCCTGGCGGGACAGTTCGATGTGCTCGCAGAGGGCCTTGGAGACCTCGACGCCGGACTTGGTCAGCTCGGTTTCGAGCAGCTTCTTCAGCATGGGGACGCAGGAACCGCACTGGGTGCCGGCCCGGGTGCAGCCCTTCAGCTCACCCAGTTCCTGGACCGGGGCGTTGCCCTCGCAGGCACCGCAGCCGTTGATGGCGTCGCGGATGCTGCCGGCGGTGACGTTGTTGCAGGAGCAGAGGGTGGCGTCGTCGGGAAGTTCGGTTTCTGGGGCCTCGCCACCGCCGGCAGCGCTCAGGAACGCGCCGGGCTCGGCGGGGAGTTCACGGCCCAGGAGGGGGCGCAGGCTCATATAGGGGGAGGCGTCGCCGACGAAGATGCCGCCCAGGAGGGTCTTGGCGTCGTCTGTCGTCACGATCTTCTGGTAGACGCCGCGGGCGGGATCGGCGTAGACGATCTCGAGGGCGTGTTCGGTGCGGGCGAAGGCGTCGCCGAAGCTGGCCACGTCAACGCCGGAAAGCTTGAGCTTGGTGGCGGTGTCAAAGCCGGGGAAGGTGGCGTCCCCGCCGTGCAGGCGGTCGGCGACGATTTCCGCCATGGTGTTGGCGGGTGCCACCAGGCCCAGGCACATGCCGCCGTAGTTGGCCACTTCACCGATGGCCCAGATGCCATCCACCTCGGTGGCGCAGTAGTCGTTGATGACCACGCCGCCGCGCTGGCCCAGGCTGAAGAGCTGGTCTTCGCCCTCGGCGGCGCGGAACAGCTCGTCCCGGGGCCGGACGCCGACCGCGACGATCACCAGGTCGGCCGGGATGATGCGCCCGTTCGCCATCAGCACTCCGGTGACCTGGCCGTCGTCGTCCGTCAAAATCTCTGAGGGGAACACGCCGCCGTGCACTTCGAAGCCTTTCGCCTCGATGAGTCGGCCCAGGGCCTGGCCGGCGCCCTCGTCCAGCTGGGTGTTCATCAGCCAGGGAGCCCCGTTGATGACAACGGGCGTGGCGCCCAGCTGCTCGGTGCCGGCAGCCGACTCGAGCCCCAGGAGACCGCCGCCGATGGTCACGGCGTTGACCTTGCGGCCCAGCTTGGCGGTGAGTTCGGCGATGGCCTTGTTGACGGCCCACACGTCCTCAAGGGTGCGGTAGACATGGGCGTGCTCGGCACCGGGGATGGGCAGGCGCACGGCGTCCGAGCCGGTGGCCACCACCAGCTCGTCATATTCGTACGCGTTCCCGGCAGCAGTCTGCACCGTCTTTGCGCCTGCGTCGATCTTCACCACGCGCTCGCCGGTCTTCAGGACCAGGGAGCCGTGGTCCCACATCGAAGCCGTACCCAGGGTCAGGTCCACCCCGGTATCGGTCAGCGCCTTGGAGAGTGCCACCCGGTCGTAGGGGAGGTGGGCTTCTTCGGTGAGGACCGTGACATGCCAGCCATCGAGGCCGCGGGCATGCATGGCGTCCGCAAAACGGTGGGCCGCTGGGCCGCCGCCGGCGACGACGATGCGGCGCGGAGTCTCTGTGCTTGAAGTCTGTTCGGTCACTGTGGGCCTTTCGCATGGGCCGCAGACGGTGCTCTGCAGCTTGTGCCTCCAGCCTAGGGAGGGGCAGTTTCGCCTCAGTTTCCCAATTGTTTCGCCAACTTAACTTCTGCATCACGAACGCATTTCCGGCCGGGTTAGGACTCTTTTACGCGCCGGACACATTCGCCGCACCCCCTTGAAACACCTGGAGCCTAGCGTGGGACACGGCCGCAAAAGCAGCGGCTGCACGGACAACAGGCACAGGGAAGGAGCCGGACATGACGGCAACACTGGAACTTGGGGCGCTCGCCGCCGAATCAGACCTCGCTGGATTCCATACCGGCTGGCACCGTGTCTGCACGGTGGAGGACCTCGAACCGGCGTGGGGCGAGGCCGCCCTGGTGGCAGGCCGCCAGGTGGCGCTTTTCCGTACCGGCCCCGTCGAAGTATTCGCCGTGGCACACGAGGACCCGGCCACAGGAGCCCATGTCATGGCACGCGGCATCCTTGGTTCCAGGGGGACCAGGCCTACCATCGCCTCCCCGCTGCACAAGGAGGTCTACGACCTTGAGACCGGCGAATGCTTCACCAGCCCGGGCCTGCGGCTGGCAGCATTCAGCACCCGCGTCATCGACGGCTTCGTCGAGGTACAGCTGTAGCACCTGAACCTTCAGGGGGCGCAGGGCCTTTAGCGGCCCTGGCGCCCCTTCGGCGTTTAACCCGGCAGTGTTAAAGACCCAGCGCCTCGCTGACGTCGTGCAGTACCTCATCCAGTGAGGCACGCGCGGCCTGGCGCGCTGCCGGCAACTCCGCGGCTGAGCCTGCCTGGTGGATAACCTCCAGGTAGCACTTGAGCTTGGGCTCGGTGCCGCTGGGCCGGATGATCACCCGGGTCAGGTTGCGGGTGATGTAGAGCAGCCCCTCGGTGGGAGGCAGCTCGGCGCTGCCCTCGGCCAGGTCTGTGAAGACCTCCACCGCTGACTGCCCGAACGATTCCGGCGGCGAAACCCGCAGGCGATTCATCATGGCGTCCAACAGCCCCAGGTCCGCCACCCTGATGCTCAACTGGTCGCTGGCGTGCAGGCCGTGCTGGAGGTACAGCTCATCCAGGGTGTCGAAGACGGTCTTGCCTGCGGCTTTGGCGGCGGCAGCGAGTTCGGCGATCAGGACGGCGGCCGAAATGCCGTCCTTGTCCTTCACCTGGTCCGGGGCCACGCAGTACCCCAGCGCCTCCTCGTAGCCGTACACCAGGCCGGGAACCCGGGAAATCCACTTGAAGCCGGTCAGTGTTTCCTCGTGGGCGAAGCCGGCTGCGGCGGCAATGCGGGCCAGCAGCCGCGAGGAAACAATCGAATTGGCAAAGACGCCCCGGCCGTCGGCCTCCGCGCCGGCCTGGCCGTCCGAGAGCCGCGCCACCATATGAGCGCCCAGCAGGGAACCCACTTCGTCGCCCCGGAGCATCCGCCACGCACCGGTGTCCGGGTCTTTTGCCGCCACGGCGGCCCTGTCGGCGTCCGGGTCGTTCGCAATGACGATATCGGCGTCCAGCTGCGCCGCCGCTTCGAGGGCAAGGTCCAGGGCCCCGGGTTCCTCCGGGTTGGGGAAGCTGACGGTGGGAAAATCGGGGTCCGGTTCGGCCTGTTCGGCCACCACGGTGACATCTGTGAAACCTGCCGCCTTCAGGACGTCCAGTGCCGTTCCGCCGCCGACGCCATGCAGCGGCGTGAGGACGACCTTCAGGTCGCGGGCGGGAAAGCGGTCCGGCATGGTGAGTGCCGCCGTCGCCCGCTCATACCCAGCCGCCAGCGAGCCATCCAGGACGGTCCAGCCGCCCTCCGCCAGCGTGATGGATTCCAGCGGTCCCACGGCGCCGATCCGCGCGGCAATTTCCGCATCGTAGGGCGCCACGATCTGCGCGCCCTCACCGTCCGCCGCCACGGCATGCCGGCCCAGGTACACCTTGTAGCCGTTGTCCTGGGGCGGGTTGTGGCTGGCGGTGACCATGACGCCGCCGTCGCAATCCAGGGCCCGGACAGCGTAGGCCAGCAGGGGAGTGGGGAGGGGGGGCCGGGAGCAGGAACGTCTCGATGCCGGCGGCAGTGAAGATCGCTGCCGTTTCGGCCGCGAAGGCGTCGGAGTTATGCCGGGCGTCATATCCGACGACGGCGCGTGGCCGGGTGCCCGGCGCGGCCTTGCCCACTGCGTCCAGCAGGAAGGCGGCGAGTCCAGCTGCGGCGCGGCGCACCACCACCCGGTTCATCCGGTTCGGACCCGGGCCCAGTGCTGCGCGCAGCCCGGCCGTGCCGAACTGCAGGGTGCCGCGGAAGCTGTCTTCCAGTTCCTGCCGGGCCACCGGATCGCCGTCCTCAACAAGGCGGACAAGCTCAAGGAGCGACGCCTTCGTTGCGGGATCCGGGTCCTGGGCAGCCCATTCGCGGGCCTCGGTGAGCAGGCGAAGTTCGGCATCGGAAGACGTCATGGGCATAACGCTATCGTCATTGCCCGGCCCCGTGGCGCACCCGGGCGCCGCGAGCGTTAGAGCCGGGCGATGATATCGGCCAGCAGCCTGGAGATGCGCGGGCCCGCCGCGCGGCCGGATTCGATCACTTCCTGGTGGCTGAGCGGCTGCGGGCTGATCCCCGCTGCGAGGTTGGTGACCAGCGAAATACCAAACACTTCCATGCCGGCATGCCGCCCGGCGATAGCTTCCAAAGCCGTGGACATGCCGATGAGTTCGGCGCCGATCCGCTTGGCGTACTGCACCTCGGCCGGCGTCTCGTAGTGCGGCCCGGGGAACTGGGCGTACACGCCCTCCGCCAGGCTGGGGTCCACCTCGCGGGCCAGTCCGCGGATCCGGGGCGAGTACAGGTCTGTCAGATCCACGAACGTGGCGCCCTCCAAGGGGGATGCCGCGGTGAGGTTGATGTGGTCCCTGATCAGTACCGGGGTGCCGGGGGCCCAGTCCTCGTTGAGTCCGCCGCAGCCGTTGGTCAGGACCAGGGTGCCGCACCCGGCGGCCGCCGCGGTCCGGATTCCGTGGACCACCGCCCGGACGCCCCTGCCCTCGTAGTAGTGCGTACGGGCACCAAGCACCAGGGCCCGCTTTCCCGAGGGGGTGAGGATGGAGCGGATGGTGCCCACGTGGCCCTCCACGGCGGGGGCGTGGAAGCCGGGAACTTCTTCGGCAGACAGGGTGGCGGTGGTCTCGCCG
Source organism: Arthrobacter sp. SAFR-179 (assembly GCF_059414945.1). Lineage (NCBI taxonomy): Bacteria > Bacillati > Actinomycetota > Actinomycetes > Micrococcales > Micrococcaceae > Arthrobacter > Arthrobacter sp. SAFR-179. Next base: position 252,170 of record NZ_JBPFDM010000003.1, on the reverse strand, counting down.
ATGAGGTCTGCTGCCTCGCCCCACCCGGAGCCAAGGACCAGGGCGGTATCGTGCCGGTCCACGCCTGTCTCTTCGGCGATGTAGTCCGCCGCGGCGCGGGCAGCGGCAAACGGGTCCGTGTTCAGGAAGTCTGTTGTACTCACCAGTACAAGTTATCGTGCCGCCCGTGTTGCCCCCGTCACGGCTGGCCCGGGAAGGGCCCTGTCTTCTTGGTGGTCAGCGGCAAATGGGCGAGAATGGATGACTGTGACTACGCATCCAGATTTCAGTTCCCCCCGGATCGCAATCCTGGGAGGTGGCCCGGGCGGATACGAATCCGCCATGGTGGCCGCCTCGCTCGGGGCGACGGTCACCATCATCGAACGCGCGGGCCTGGGCGGATCCGCCGTGCTGACCGATGTGGTTCCCTCCAAGACCCTCATTGCCACGGCTGACCTGATGACCCGCGTGGCCGAGGCCGGGGAGCTGGGGGTGAAGTTCGACGTCGACGGCGGCGACTTCGTGCCGGTGATGCGGGCCGACCTCAAGCACATCAACGACCGGCTCCTGAACCTGGCGCGCAACCAGTCCCATGACATCCGCGACGCCCTGGAGAAGCTGGGCGTGCGGATCATTGCCGGTTCGGGCAGGCTCCTGGACAGCCACACCATCGAAGTCCTGACGGTGGACGGCACCGAAACCGTGGAAGCGGACACCATCCTGCTGGCCGTGGGCGCACACCCCCGCGAGCTGGAGACGGCCCGCCCGGACGGCGAGCGGATCCTGAACTGGACCCAGATCTACAACCTGGACGAGCTGCCCGAGGAACTCATCGTGGTGGGGTCTGGCGTGACCGGTGCGGAGTTCGCCTCCGCCTACAACGGCCTCGGTTCCAAGGTCACCCTGGTGTCCAGCCGCGACCGGGTGCTGCCCGGCTCCGACGTTGACGCCGCCGTTGTCCTGGAGGAAGTCTTCGAACGCCGCGGGGTCCGGGTCCTGTCCCGCTCCCGCGCCCAGACCGTGGAACGTACGGACGACGGCGTGCTGGTCACCCTTTCCGACGGCTCCACGGTAACCGGCAGCCACTGCCTGCTCTGCCTCGGGTCCATCCCCAACACGGCAGGCCTGGGCCTCGAGGAAGCCGGCGTGGCCGTCAGCGAAAGCGGCCACATCAAGGTGGACGGCGTCTCCCGCACCACCGCCCCCAACATCTACGCCGCCGGTGACTGCACCGGCGTCCTGCCGCTGGCCTCCGTGGCCGCCATGCAGGGCCGCATCGCCGTGGCGCACTTCATGGGCGACGTCGTCACCCCGCTCAAGCTCCACCAGGTGGCATCCAACATCTTCACCTCGCCCGAGATCGCGAACGTGGGCATCTCCGAAGCCGACATCGAGTCCGGCAAGTACCAGGCCGACGTCGTCAAGCTCTCCCTGCGCAGCAACGCCCGCGCCAAGATGCGCAACGCCAAGGACGGGTTCGTCAAGATCTTCGCGCGCAAGGGCTCCGGCACGGTGATCGGCGGCGTGGTGGTGGGCCCCAACGCCTCCGAACTGATCTTCCCGATCTCCATCGCGGTCAAGCAGAAGCTGCATGTGGACGACCTCGCCAGCACCTTCACGGTCTACCCGTCGCTGACCGGATCCATCTCCGAGGCCGCCCGCCGCCTGCACGTCCACATGTAGGGCACCCGCCCATGTAAGGGCCGAAGGGCCCGCATTCCACGGGCAACACGTTGTTACACTCTGCTCATGATCGGGCTTCCCTTCGCGGGAAACGGGCTGGTACATGCCGGCTTCGTCGGGCTGGGAATCCTCGCAGCCCTGCTGTTCTACGCGTATGAGAAGCGCCGCCGCGGACTTGCCGATCCCCGGTTGTGGCCCATTGCAGGTTTTGCCGTTGCGTTCGGGGCCATCGGTTCCCGCGTGCTCACCTGGGACATCTCGCGTCAGGTTTCACTGGCTGACTGGTGGGGCAACGGTGACCGCAGCATCCTGGCCGGCCTGGTGGGAGCCTGGCTCGGCGTCCTCCTGGCGAAACGGCTGACCGGCTACCGGCAACCGACGGGGGATCTGCTGGCCCCGGCAGTAGCCCTGGCGCTCATCATCGGGCGTATCGGCTGCCTCCTGACAGAGCTCCCCGGAACGCCGACCGGGGGAAGCTGGGGAGTCATCCTCACTCCTGAGCAGGCCGCGCTGACCGGGGCCCAGGCCGGGGTGGGACTTCATCCGTCGTTCGCCTACGAGATTGTCTTCCACGTTGCGGCCTTTGCCCTGATGTGGCGCTACCGTGACCGCCTGCCCCACCCCGGCGACCTCTTTATCTGCTTCGTCAGCGCTTATGCCCTCTTCAGGTTCGTCGTCGAATTCGTCCGGGGCAACGAGGTGCTGTGGCTGGAGATGAGCAGGCCCCAATGGTTCCTGCTGGCGGTGTTGCCCCTTCTGGTATGGCGGGTCCGGCGCGTCTTCGGTTCACCGCTCCGCCGGGAGATGGAAGGAACCGCAGCATGAGTGACGACACGCCCGACATCCCGCCGTCACCGCCGCACCAGGAGGGCCCGGCGCCGTCCCCGAAATCCGGCTCAATGAGCATGGGGGCTTTTTTCGGGGCCCTGGCGCTGTACGCCATCTATGTCCTGGGAACGATGGCGCGGGGGCCTTATGCCTGGTCGGCCACCTTCCTCTCCATACCGGCCCCGTTCATCCCCATCGCCCTCTATCTGGTGGTGGCGATCGCACTGGCAGTCTTTCCCCGGACTTCGCGCCTGGGGACAGGGCTGCTGATCGGCCTGGGCGCCTTCCTGCTGCTGGGCGGTGGCCTTTGCGTTACGTTCCTCGCCCAGGTCCGGGGCTGACATGAACCACGACGACCAGCCGGTTCCGCCGCCAAGGGAACAGGGGAGCGGGCAGAAGCGGGAAAACCGGGGTGGTTATCTGGGGTCCGGAGCCGTTTTCGGCGCTCTGGCCCTGTACATCCTCTACCTTGGGGCAGCAGTCGGCATCGGAGCACCGAATGCATGGGCAACCAGCATCTTTGCCGGGCCGGCCGCCTTCGTCCCGATCGCCGTCTATCTGGGGCTGGCCATTGTTCTTGCCGTTAATCCCCGCACGTCACGCACCGGAGCGGGCTTACTGATTGGGCTCGGCGTTTTCACGTTGCTCGGCGGGGGACTTTGCGTGGGTGCCCTCACACAGGCCGAAATTTAAAGAAGGGCGCCGAATCATGACGACTCAACAGTTGCCAGGGCCAGGCCAGCCGCTGCGCGGTGACAGGATCCACCGTTACGTGACCGCTTTCTGCCCCCAATGCCACGAAACCAACCCGCCACTCAGCGAGGTCCGGCGGCTGTCCGGGGCGCTGCTTGTCCGTGACGGCCGGGTGTGGCTCGAACGCGGCTGCCCGGACCATGGCCTGGTCCGCACCCTGTACGACGAGTCGGCAGAAATCCTGCGCTACCTGGAGAAGTGGCAGGCGCCCACGAAGCAGCACATCCCCGACCAAGCCGACAATTTCCGCGCTGTCCCTGAGGCCTATGCCTTCGGCCTTCCGGCCATGCAGACGCAGCACACCTGCATCCTCCTGCAGGACATTATCGAGCACTGCAACCTGCGCTGCCCCACCTGTTTTACGGCGTCGGGCCCGCAACTGCAGGGAGTCGCACCGCTCCAGGAGGTGCTCGACAACGTGGACACCCGCTTGGGCCGTGAGAACAACCGGCTGGATGTACTGATGCTCTCCGGCGGTGAGCCTACGCTGTACCCCTATCTGGCCGAACTGCTGGACGAACTCGTGTCCCGGCCGATCGTCCGGATCATGGTGAACAGCAACGGCATGCTGATTGCTACCGATGACGACCTCCTCGCCTTGCTGGCACGGCACCGGGACAGGGTGGAGGTGTACCTCCAGTACGACGGTCCGTCCAGGGAATCGTCGATTTACCACCGCGGCGGGGACCTGACCCGCTACAAAGACGCGGCAATCTCCCGCTTGTCGAAAGCCGGCATCTTCACCACGCTGACCATGACGGCATCCCTTGGCGTCAACGACGGCGAAGTCGGTGCCGTGGTGATGCGCGCCCTGGAGACTCCCTTTATTGGCGGGGTGGCGCTGCAGCCCGTCTTCGGTTCAGGACGCGGACACGGCATCGACCCCTTGGACCGGCTCACCCATACAGGCGTCCTGGAGAGGTTGGCTGAGCAAACCAACGGTGTGGTGTCCTGGCATGACCTGACGGCACTGCCCTGCTCCCACCCGCACTGCGCCTCCGTGGGCTACATGCTGAAGGACGACGCGGGAGTCTGGAGGTCCCTGACGGCATTGATCGGGCACGATCAACTGCTGACGTGGCTGGAGCTGAACCCTGACAGCCTTGCGAACCGGATCGCTGACAGCTCCATCCCCCTGGAGCTGCGGAACCTGATGAAAACCTCGCTGCTGGACCTGCTGAGCGAGCAGGCATCGCTGTCCCACCCCCGCACCATGGACCTCTGGAAGAACATCTGCTCCCAGTGCGACTTGGGCATCGGGACGCTGACCACCCTGGCGGCAGGCAAGCTCCCCGGCCAGCAACAACGCCTTCGCAGGCTCCTTGCGGAGCGCGTCACCCGGATCATGGTCAAACCCTTCATGGACATCTCCACGATGATCGAGGAGCGGCTCACCCAATGCTGCGTCCACGTAGGAACCAAGAGCGACGCCGGCGCACACCAGTGCGCTCCGTTCTGCGCAGTGCAGGCATGGCCTTCGCTGGCGAGGCAGCGCATGAGCACCGCCACCGGCGTCCGGCTGCTCCCGATGCGCCAGGTATAGGGGGAATGATGGACCCAGCCTCGCGTGCCAGGCGGATCGCTGCCGGGCCGCTGCCCTCACAGCTGCTGGCCGGCAGGCACGGTACAACTCCTGAAGCATCCTCGGCCCCACCAGGTTCCGGCCCTGACGGCACCGAAGAAGCGCCTTTTGATCCCCTGCGTCTGTGCATCTTCGCCACAGTTGCCCTGTTGGGGTGGCTCGCTGGCCCCCTGGCGCTGTCCGTCTTTGCAGCCATAGGACTCATTGGATACTGGAAAGCGCGCCGACGCGGCCTCAAGAAGTCCAAGTGCTACCTGCGCGATACGCGGCTGGTGCTGGCTTATCTGGGTGTCCTCCTGGCCTCCGGTGTCTACGGAATCTACCTGCTCGCGGGTCGTATGTTCGGGGTGTAAAAGGGCGCCCAGCAGCAGGATGTCCTGGAGGCTGGACCGCTGAACGGGCATCTGCATAAACTCGAACAAGGCATGGCCGGGAATTTCCAACGAAGTTCCCGGCCGTACCTTTATGACCCGTCAACGCGAGGAGAAGCCCATGGAATTGCAGGATGTGAAATGGAACGAGCAGGCGCGTGAAAAGATCCTGCTGGACGCCGACCGGGCCCTGCAGGAGGCTGTCCGCGAAGCGGCGTCGTCGCTGTCCGGATCTGGCAAGGACCAGGTGTACAAATTCCTGTTTGAAAAGCTCAAGGACCAGTTCGTGGACTTCCAGCCGGGTCCGGACCTGAGCCAGTACGCGGAGGCCGTGGCCAACGGGGAGCTTGACCCGGCAGGTACGGCCTAGAAAGCGGCTGCCGGCCCTGCCGATCCTGTGCAGGGCACGGTCAGGCTGCCGGTACCGCCTGGAAGTGCCGTTCGATGAGGCCCTTGATGTCCTCGTGGCAGCCGCCGCAGCCAGTGCCCGCGCGGGTGGCCTTGGAGACGTCCGCCACCGTGGAACACCCTTCCTCCACCGCTCCCTGGATGGCAGCACCGCTGACGCCCGCACACCTGCACACGGTCCCGGCGGGGTCTGCCGCGGCGGCGGCGGCCAGTTGGTCCGGCCCATCCAGGCGGAGGAGGAGCGAGCGGTCGGCAGGCAGTTCGGCGCCCCGTTCAAAGAGTCCCACCAGTTCTGAGGCGGTGCGGGGCATGCCCACCGCCACCAGACCTTCGAGCACTCCGCCGCGCGTGGTCATCTTGACGTACCGGCCATGCTCGGGATCAGCCCACTGGGCTACCTGCAGGCGGGCCCTGCCGTTGGCTGCCCCGGCCGTAAGCGCTTCGTCATCCCAGGGATCGGCGGCGTTGTTCCCGGCCACAGCCATGTTCATGCCACGGGCTTTCAGGACCACGACGCCGGGCTGTTCAGGCGGCAGGGCGGGCAGCAGTTCCGCCTCTTCCGCGTCGCCGGCGGCCAGCAGCGTGAGATAGCCAGCCAGCCACTCGGCCTGCCGCCAGCCCGGGCCCACCAGCCCGGACGGCCCGGTGGAGTTCCGGCACGCGGCGCAGCCGGGGTCCGGGCAGCGGACCTCCGCACAGTCGCCGATGGCAAAGATGTGCGGTTCGTGGTGTGCCCGCAGGCGGTGGTCCACCAGGATCCCGGTCCCGGTGGAAAGTCCGCAGCCATCGGCCAGCTCGGTGCGGGGACGCACGCCGCACGAGATGACCAGGAGGTCGCCGTCAATCGCCTGTCCGTCGTCCAGCAGCAAAGCGGAGAAGCCGCCGTCGGGAGCGTTGTGCTCAACGCCGGTGGAGCGGGCGTTGCCGGCCACGCGGACACCGCAGCGCCGGAGTCCGGCAGCCAGCACGGCTCCGCCGCCGCGGTCGATGCTGCGGCCCAGGGGGTGCGGCCCGTTGTGGACCACTGTGACGGTGGCGCCTTCCTCGGCGGCGGCCAGCGCCGTTTCCAGGCCCAGGACTCCGCCGCCCAGGACCACCACCCGCTTGCCGCCGTCCACCGCCTGCCGCAGGACAGCCGCGTCACGGAGGTCCCGCAGTGCCGTGACACCTGCGGGAAGCACGGGCGAGGCCGGATCCGGGTTGATCCCGGTCAGGTTCGGGATGACGGGCCGGGACCCGGTGGCAAACACCAGCCGGTCGTAGTGCACGGGTGCGCCGCCGGCGAGCAGGACCTGCTGCCGGGCCCTGTCCACGCGTTTGACGCGCACGCCCAGCCGGACCTCCACGCCCTCGGCGGCGAGTTCGGCGGCGTCGGCAAGGGCCAGTGCGTCAGCGGTGGTCCGGCCAACGCCGAGGTCGGCCACGAGGACGCGGTTGTAGGCGCCCTCGTTCTCCTCGCCGAGCACAGTGAGCTGGACCTGCCCTGTCCGCACAGCGGGGAGGAGCTCGTCCACCAGCCTGGCGGCCACGGGGCCGAATCCCACGATGACAATCTGCTCGGTCATGAGGCCTCCGTCGTTTGCAGCATGCGGGCGGAATCGGGTGCGGCCACGGGCCGGACCCATACGGTGTTGAACTTGAATTCGGGCATCCCGGAGATGGGATCGGTGGCGGCTTCGGTGAGGCGGTTGGCGCTTTCCGCGCCGGGGAAGTGGAAGGGAAGGAAGACCGTCTCGGGACGGATGGCGGTGCTCAGTTCCGCCCGGCAGACCACCTCACCGCGCCCGTTCACCACGGAGACCAGTGATCCGGCGGCGATGCCCATGGCGTCTGCCGCAGAGGGATGGATCTGGACCCTGGCTTCAGGCTGGGCGGCGACGAGTTCGGCCACGCGCCGGGTCTGGGCGCCGGACTGGTAATGCTCCAGGAGCCGGCCGGTGATGAGGGTCATGGCTTTGCCGGCGGGGTCCACGGAGGCGGCGGCGTCGTTGGCAGGAGTACGACGGCGGCGCGGCACCACCGGGTCCATCTGCGCCTTCCCGTCGGGGTGCGCGAAGCCATCCGCGAACAGGCGCGGTGTTCCGCTGCTGCCGGCCGGGTAGGGCCAGTAGGCGGCTTCGCCGCGGTCCAGCATGGCGTAGTCGATGCCCGAGTAGTCGGCCAGCCCGCCCGCGGAGGCACGGCGCAGTTCCTCGAAAACTGTTTCCGGATCCTCGCTGTAGGTGGACGGGGCGTCGAGCCTCTCGGCGAGGCGGGCCATGATCCACAGCTCGCCGCGGGCGCCGGCGGGAGGGGAGATGGCGCGGCGGCGGCGCAGCACGCGTCCCTCCAGGTTGGTCAAGGTCCCGTCCTCTTCGGCCCACTGCAGCACGGGGAGGATCAGGTCCGCCTCGGCGGCGGTTTCGGACATGAAAAAGTCGCAGACCACCAGGAAGTCCAGGCTCCGCAACCCCTCGATCACAGCGTTGGCATCCGGTGCTGCCACGGCAATGTTGGAGGCGTGCACAAAAAGGCACCGGACGCCGTCGGGCTTTCCCAATGACTTCAGCAGCTGTACGGCGGGCAGGCCCGGTCCGGGGATGGTCTCCTCCGGAACCCCCCAGACGGCGGCGACGTGCGCGCGGGCGGCGGGATCAGTGATCTTGCGGTACCCGGGCAGCTGGTCCGCCTTCTGGCCGTGCTCGCGGCCGCCCTGGCCGTTGCCCTGGCCGGTGAGGGTTCCATAACCGCTGCGGGCCGTACCGGGCAGGCCCAGCAGGAGGCTGAGGTTGATGGCGGCGGTGGCGGTGTCGGTGCCGTCGACGTGCTGTTCCACGCCGCGTCCCGTGAGGATGTAGCTCCCGCCTTCCCGTGCCCCCGTGGCAAGCATGCGGGCAGTCTGGCGGATAAGGTCCGCGGGGACGCCGGTCAATGACTGGACGCGTTCGGGCCAGAAGGCGTTGATGCTGCGGACCACGGCGTTATAGCCCGAGGTGCGCGCCTGGATGTAGGCGGTGTCCACGAGGTTCTCGTGGATGACCACGTGGGACAGGCCCAGCAGCAGGGTGAGGTCGGTGCCGGGCAGCGGCTGGAGGTGGAGGCCGCCGCCGTCCGCGGTGAAGGCTGCCGTTGCGGAACGGCGGGGATCAACCACCACCAGCCCGCCGGCGTCGCGGGCTCCGCGCAGGTGCTGCACGAACGGCGGCATGGTCTCGGCAACGTTTGAACCGAGCATCAGGATGGTGCTGGCAGTGTCCAGGGCTTCGAGCGGGAAGGGCAGGCCGCGGTCCACGCCGAAGGCACGCATTCCCGCGGCGGCGGCGGAGGACATGCAGAACCGGCCGTTGTAGTCGATGCGGGAGGTGCCGAGGGCCAGGCGGGCAAACTTCCCCAGCATGTAGGCCTTTTCATTGGTGAGGCCACCGCCGCCGAAAACGCCGACGCCGTCCGCCCCGTAGCGTGCGCGGGCGTCCTTCACGGCCTGGGCGGCGAGGTCCAGGGCCTGGTCCCAGGTTATGGGCCGGTGTACGCCGTCGGGACCTTTCAGGAGCGGTTCGGTGATCCGGCCGGCGTGGTTCAGGAGTGCGGGGGAGGTCCAGCCCTTGCGGCACAGGCCGCCGCGGTTGGTGGGGAAGTCCCGGCCTGCAACCTCCAGTGCAGGAGCGGGAAGTGCAGGCGCGGGGCCTGGCCCCGGCTGGGCAGCCGGGGCCAGGCCCGCAGGGGACGTGAGCGTCATGGCGCACTGCAGGGCGCAGTAGGGGCAGTGCGTGTCGGCGCTTTTGGTCATGTTAGACGTGTCCCATCGCGTTCCGGCCGGCGTTGCGGATGTAGCAGGCCCAGCAGACCAGCAGCATCAGGACGTAGGCGCCAACGAATCCGTAGAAGGCCGGGGTGTAGGAGCCGCTGGCGGTGCTGGAGGCGTTCAGGACCTGGGGGATGACGAACCCGCCGTACGCCCCGATCGCGGAGATCAGCCCGAGGGCCGAGGACGCCAGGCGCTGGGTGGCCACCGGGCTTGCGCCCCTGCGTGCGGCCCGGCTGGAGGTGGCGAAGATGACCGGGATCATCCGGTACGTGGCGCCGTTTCCAAAGCCGCTGGCGGTGAACAGCATCAGGAAGAGGACCAGGAAGAGCCAGAAGTTCTTCAACGGCAGGGTCCAGATCATGGTGAGCGTGATGACGGCCATGGAAGCGAAGGCAGCCACGGTCATCCGGGCCCCGCCCATGCGGTCCGCCATGCGTCCGCCGTAGGGGCGGGCCAGCGAGCCCACCAGGGGGCCCAGGAATGCAAGGGACAGTGCCACGGTGCCTACTCCGATGGAGGAGAACGCGGGGAAGTAGTCCTTGATCAGCTTGGGGAATACCCCTGCGAAGCCGATGAAGGAGCCGAAGGTACCGATGTACAGCAGCGCCATGATCCACAGGTGTGGTTCCTTGAGCGCCGCGACCGAGCCGGCCACGTCGCCCTTGGCGCTGGTGAGGTTGTTCATGTACTTGAAGGCGCCAAAGGCCGCCAGAAGGATGAAGGGAACCCACATCCAGCCGGCCATGGGCAGGTTGACGGTGCCGACGGCCAGCAGGGTGATCACGATGGGAACGGCAAGCTGTGCGACGGCGGCGCCCAGGTTTCCGCCAGCGGCGTTCAGGCCCAGCGCCCAGCCCTTTTCCCTGGCCGGGTAGAAGAAGGTGATGTTCGCCATGGAGCTGGCGAAGTTGCCGCCGCCGAAGCCGGCGAGGGCGGCCACGAGCAGCATGACGCCGAAGGGAGTTTCCGGGTTGGAGACACACAGGGCCAGTCCGGTGGAGGGGATCAGGAGCAGCAGGGCGGACACGATGGTCCAGTTGCGGCCGCCGAAGCGGGGAACCATGAAGGTGTACGGGATGCGGAGGGTGGCACCCACGAGGCTTGGCATCGAGATGAGCCAGAAGATTTCCGAGGTGGAGAAGGTGAAGCCGGCGGCGGGAAGCTGGACCACCACGATGGACCACAGCTGCCAGACGACGAAGCCGAGGAATTCGGCGAAGATGGACCAGTTCAGGTTGCGGCGGGCGATGGCGCGGCCGGCGGTTTCCCATTGTTCCTTGTTCTCGGCATCCCAGTTGGCGATCCAGCGGCCGGGGCGGAATTCAAGGGCAAGGGTGTCTGTGGTGCTGGTAGGGCCGGGCTGTACGCCGGCATCGACAGTGCGCTCAACAGTCACGGGTTACCTCCTTTGGGGGATGTTGTTCCTCCAAGGTAGGGACGGCGCGTTTCGAGGACAGGCGATCTATGTTTCCGCACTGTGACTTTTGCCTATCCGGCCTGCGGCGGCAGCGTGAGGCGCCGGTGAAGGACCAGAACGTGAGACTCACAACACTGGTCCGCATAGTGGACGTTTCGTCCATTGACTGGACGGGGGGAAGTAAGATCGAACTCTAACTATTCGAGCCGGGAGGCAGTCCGCTGTGCCCGGCCGGTCTTACGAAAGCGTTTACCTATGTCATCCACCGATACCAGCACGGTGCCCGGTTCGCACCAGCCGGTGAACTCCCGCGGCCGCGTCATTGTTGCGAGCCTGATCGGCACCACCGTGGAGTTCTACGACTTCTACGTGTACGCCACCGCAGCCGTGCTTGTCTTCCCCCAGCTCTTCTTCCCGAGCGCCAACGAAACCACCCAGCTGCTGAGCTCGTTCGCAGTGTTCGGCGTGGCATTCATTGCCCGCCCCCTCGGCTCGATCGTCTTCGGGCACTTCGGCGACAAATTCGGCCGCAAGGGCACGCTGGTGGCTTCGCTGCTGACCATGGGTATCGCCACGTTCCTCATCGGCTGCCTGCCCACGGCAAAGGTGGAAGGCTGGGAATTCTGGGCTCCGGCCCTGCTCGTGGTGATGCGCTTCGCCCAGGGACTGGCCCTCGGCGGTGAATGGAGCGGTGCCGCACTGCTGGCCACCGAGAACGCCCCTGCCAACAAGCGCGCCATCTACGGCACGTTCCCCCAGCTGGGCGCACCCATCGGCTTCATCATCGCCAACGTGATCTTCCTGGTGGCCAGCTACACGCTGTCTCCGCAGGCCTTCATGGACTGGGGCTGGCGCGTGCCGTTCCTGCTCAGCGCCATCATGGTGATCATTGGCCTGTATGTGCGTCTCAAGCTCATCGAAACCCCCGCCTTCACCAAGGTGGTGGAGTCCAAGGAGGTGGCAAAGCTGCCCCTGGGCCGCGTCTTCAAGACCAGCTGGCGCCAGCTGATCCTGGGCACCTTCATCATGCTGGCCACGTACGTGCTGTTCTACCTGATGACCACCTTCACCCTGACCTACGGCACGCGGCCCGCGAGCGTCGAGGCTGCCAAGGCAGCAGCCGAAAAGGCCGGAAAGCCGATGACCGAGGCGGCTGCCGCCGCGTTCGTTCCGGGCCTTGGCTACACCCGCAACGACTTCCTCTGGATGCTGATTGCCGGCGTCGTCTTCTTCGGCATCTTCACCCTGGTCTCCGGACCGCTGGCCGAGAAGTACGGCCGCCGCAAGATGCTCCTGGCCGTCACTGCGGGCATCTTCGTGTTCGGCCTGCTGTTCGTGCCGCTGTTCAGCGGCGGCTTTGTGGGCACCATGGGCCTGCTGATCCTTGGGTTCTCCCTCATGGGCCTCACCTTTGGACCCATGGGAGCGCTGCTGCCGGAGCTGTTCCCCACCAACGTCCGGTACACCGGCTCGGCAATCAGCTACAACTTCTCCAGCATCCTGGGTGCCGCCGTGGCTCCGTTCATCGCCGTGGCCCTGTGGGAAGCGGCCAAGGGCAGCCCCGTCCTGGTGGGCGTCTACCTGACGGTCATGTCCGTGCTCACCCTGGTTGCGCTGTTCCTCACCCGCGAAACCCGCGACCTGGACTACGAGAACAACGTGGCCTGACTCTTCGAATGCGGCAATGCCCGGCGTGGCCATCCGGCCCGCCGGGCATTGTCATGTTCAGCGGGCGTAGCGGGCCACGAAGTTCTTCAGCACGGCCATGGGTTCGGTGACGGTGAACCTTCGGGCGTTGTCCATCAGTTCCTCGGCGGATTCCGGCGGGAAGTAGCCGGCGTGCCGGTAGATGTCGATCCGCGTCACCAGGCCGTCGGCGTCCAGCTCTGGGTGGAACTGGGTGGCGTAGAGATTGGTCTTGATCCGGAACATGTGGACCGGGCAGGTGGCTGAGCTCGCCAGCAGCACCGCATGCGGTGGCAGCGAACTGACGGCCTCCTTGTGTCCGGTAAAGGCAGTGAAGGTCCGCGGCATGCCCTGCAGCAGCGGGTCCTGGAGCCCGGCGTCGGTCAGCTCGATCTCCACGGCGCCCAGCGGCTCGCCATAGGTCCGGTCGATGACGGCGCCTTGGTGCCTACCCAGGGTGCCCACCCCGTAGCAGGCGCCCAGGAACGGGAAGTCGCGGGCCACCAGCTGGTCCAGGAGGGCTGACAACTCCCGCTCCACCCGGTGCTGGACCGGGCTCTTCTGCTCGGGTGGGTCGCTGGAGGTGAACGGGCTTCCGCCCACGATGACGCCGGAGAACTCCGAAAGATCCAGCGCGGGCAGGGGAGCGGCCTCGAGCCGAACCCGGCGCAGCTCCCGTTCCTCCAGGCCGCCGTACCTCAGGTAGGCGGCGTATTCGTCCTCCGCGGCGGCGTCTTCCGCGCGGGAGGCGAGGAGCAGGAAAGGCAGCATGAGCTAAGTCTGCATCCTGGCTTCGCCCCCGGCCAGCACCGGCTCAGCCGGCGGGCTGGGTCAGCGACCGGCGGGACTGCGGCCGGGCAGCGGGATCGGCGTGGCGGTGCACCAGCTTCCAGTACCCTTCCTCGCGGCGGAAGATGCTGGTCACGCGCAGCGCGAACTCCTCTGTGGCGGCTGCCCCGTCCAGCCGTGCACGGAAGTGCTCGGTCTCCACCAGGTAGGCGGTGTCGCGGGCGGTGTAGGAGGTGACGGTATCGAAGCCCAGCATTTCGCCATCGCGGAACTGCCGTGCCGCCTGGTCCAGGCGGGCCTCCACCTGCGCCCAGCCGCGGGCTATGCCGCCGAAGGGATTGGCCAGGGTGACGTCGTCAAGGCGGGAGTAGAGCTCCTTGATGGGGGCCGGATTGCCCTGGGTGATTTCGGGAACCGCCTGGTGGTAACGGTCCACTTCTTCCTGGAAGCTTGGTGCGAGCATGGCTGCCGGGCTGCTTTCTAGTCTTCGATGGTGGCGATGATGGCGCCCGCGGACACCGTTTCGCCGGCCGTTGCCGTCAGGCCCGTGATGGTGCCTGACCGGTGGGCGGTGAGGGGCTGCTCCATCTTCATGGCCTCGAGGACCACCACCAGGTCGCCTTCGGACACCACGTCCCCGTGCGTCACGGCCACCTTCACGATGGTGCCCTGCATGGGGGAGGTGAGGGCGTTGCCGGTGGCGGCTGCGGGGCCGGCGGAACGGGACCGCTTCTTGGACTTGCCCGGCTTGCCGGCGGCGGCTGCCGCCGTGCCCGGCGTGCCCAGGGAGGCGGGGAGGACCACCTCAAGGCGCTTGCCGCCCACTTCCACCACCACGCGCTGGCGCTCCTCGCCAGCACTGTCGGCGTCCGCGGTGCCGTCCGGGGTCCAGGCGGGGATGTCGTTCACGAAGGACGTCTCGATCCAGCGCGTGTGGACCTTGAACGGTCCCTCGGCGGGGGCGAAATCGGGGTTGGAGACGACGGCGAGGTCGAACGGGATGACGGTGGGGATACCCTCCACCACCATTTCCTCCAGGGCGCGGCGGGAGCGCTGCAGGGCCTGGGTGCGGTTGGCGCCGGTGACGATCAGCTTGGAGAGCATGGAGTCGAAGTTGCCGCTGATGACGTCGCCCTGCTCCACGCCGGAGTCGATCCGGACGCCGGGGCCGGTGGGGTTCTTCAGGCCTGTGATGGTGCCCGGGGCGGGCATGAAGTTCCGGCCGGGGTCCTCGCCGGTGATGCGGAACTCGATCGAGTGGCCGCGGACCTCGGGGTCGCCGTAGCCCAGTTCCTCGCCGCGGGCCAGCCGGAACTGTTCGCGGACCAGGTCGATTCCGGTGACTTCCTCGGAGACGCAGTGCTCCACCTGCAGGCGGGTGTTGACCTCAAGGAAGGAGATGGTGCCGTCCTGGCCGACGAGGAACTCGCAGGTGCCGGCGCCGAGGTAGCCGGCCTCCTTCAGGATGGCCTTGGAGGATTCGTAGAGCCGCTGGTTCTGTTCGTCGGTGAGGAATGGTGCCGGGGCCTCTTCGACCAGTTTCTGGTTGCGGCGCTGCAGTGAGCAGTCGCGGGTGGAGACAACGACCACATTGCCGTGCGCGTCGGCGAGGCACTGGGTCTCGACGTGCCGCGGTGCGTCCAGGAAGCGTTCAATGAAGCACTCGCCGCGGCCGAAGGCGGCCGTGGCTTCGCGGACGGCGGATTCGAACAGTTCGGGGATCTCTTCGCGGGTTCGTGCCACCTTGATGCCGCGTCCGCCGCCGCCGAAGGCTGCCTTGATGGCCACGGGCAGGCCGAACTTGTCCACGAATTCGAGGATTTCCTCGGCGGATTCCACCGGATCGGCCGTGCCGGGGACCTGCGGGGCGCCGACCTTCTCGGCGATGTGCCGTGCCTGGACCTTGTCGCCCAGCGCGGAGATCGCCTCGGGGGAGGGGCCGATCCAGGTGATGCCGGCTTCGATCACGCGTGCGGCAAACTGGGCATTTTCGGCCAGGAAGCCGTAGCCGGGGTGGATGGCATCGGCGCCGGAACGCAGGGCCACCTCGATCAGCTTGTCCATTACCAGGTAGGACTCTGCGGCGGTGCTGCCGCCCAGGGCGTAGGCCTCGTCGGCGAGCTTCACGTGCAGCGCGTCGCGGTCCGGGTCCGCGTAGACGGCCACGGAGGCAATGCCTTCGTCGCGCGCTGCACGGATGATGCGCACGGCGATTTCACCCCGGTTGGCGATCAGCACCTTTGTGAGGCTGGGCTGCGTGGTACCTGCGGACTGCTCCAAATTTGCTGACAAGGCGTCTCCTTCTTTCCTTCAGGGAGCCTAGCGCGGTTTTGAGGGTTCCGCCGATATTACTTGCGGAATCCGCGTGTAAAGCGGCCTTCCTTTGTAGGGAAGCTACAAGCTGTGCGGAAAGGGAGCGTTTTACCGCGGCGGCCAGAGGTCCGTGATGCGCACGTTGGCGGACGCGAGCAGGCCGCGCAGGGTGGAGACCGAAAGGCCGACGACGGCGTGCGGGTCGCCGTCGACCTTCCGGATGAAGGCCCCGCCCAGGCCGTCGATGGTGAAAGAGCCGGCACAGTGGAGTGGTTCACCGGTGGCGATGTAGGCGTCGATCTCTGCCGGGTCCATTTCCAGGAAGGAAACCTCGGCTGAGGCGACCGCCCCCACCGTGGCGCCCGAGCCGCGGCCGCCGCTGCCGGCGTCGTCCGTGTCCCTGCAGTCCACCAGCCAGTGCCCCGTGTGCAGTACCCCGGCGCTGCCGCTCATCCGGAGCATCCGCTCGCGGGCGACGTCGGCGGTGTAGGGCTTGCCGTGCGCCTCGCCGTCGAACTCGAAGACCGAGTCGCAGCCCAGCACCAGGGCACCGTCCGCTTCCGGCAGGGCCGCCACGGCCTCGGCCTTGGCGCGGGCCAGCAGCAGAGCGGTGTCGTGCGGGTCCGTGACGCCGTAGTGCGCCTGCACGGCTGCTTCGTCGACGTCGGAAACCAGCACGGTGTGCCGGATGCCGGCTTCGGCCAGGAGCTTGGTGCGGGCGGGGGACTGGGAGGCGAGGATCAGATGGAGCACCGCTTCAGCCTAGTGGACCAGCTCGCCGGAGACCGGTGCCGTCTTGCCGCGGTTGAGCTTGGCGCCCTCCACGTCCACGTCCGGCAGGATCCGGTCCAGCCACCGCGGCAGCCACCAGGACCTGGCGCCGAGCAGGTACATCACGGCCGGGACGATGGTCATGCGGACCACGAAGGCGTCGAACAGGACGCCGAACGCCATGGCAAAGCCCAGCGGCCGCACCATGGTGAGGTGGCTGAAGATGAAGCCGGAGAAGACGCTGACCATGATGATCGCGGCGGCGGTGACCACGGCGGCCGCGTGCCGGAAGCCAACCCGCACCGCTTCCTTGGCGGACGATCCGTGCATGTACGCCTCGCGCATACCGGAGGCGATGAACACCTGGTAGTCCATGGCCAGGCCGAACAGCACGCCGATCAGGATGATAGGCAGGAAGCTGAGCACCGCGCCGGGGTTGGCCACGTCGAACACGTTCCCCAGCCAGCCCCACTGGTACACGGCAACCACGGCACCGAAGGCCGCGGACAGGGACAGCAGGAAACCGCCCGTGGCCAGCAGCGGGACCACGATGGAGCGAAACACCAGCAGGAGCAGGATCAGGGAGAGTCCGACGACGATCGCCAGGTAGGGCGGCAGGGCGTCGCCGAGCTTGGTGGAGACGTCCACGTTGCCGGCGGTCTGCCCCGTCAGGCCCATGGTGACGTCGTAGTCCGCCTTGATCTCACCGTTCAGCCCGCGCAGTTCGGACACCACCTTGACGGTGCTGGCGCTGGCCGGGCCTTCCTTGGGGATGACCTGGAACACGGCGGTGCGTCGGTCCTCGCTGAGCGCCACCGGCACGGCGGCCACCACGTTGTCCACGGCGCGAAGCTTGTCGGCGATGTCGTACTGCAGCGTCTGCGCCTGCGCTTCGTCCAGGTTGGCGGGGAACTCACCAACGGCCACGATGGGTCCCGTGACGCCTTCGCCGAAGCTGCGGGCGGTCAGGTCGTAGGCCTGGTAGGCCTCGGATTCCACGGGCTCGGAGCCGCCGTCCGGCAGGGCCAGCTGCAGCTGGGCGGCAGGAAGGGCCAGCGTGCCGAGCAGGAGGACACCGGCAACCAGGGCAACCCACGGGTGCCGGGTGACCAGGCCGCCCCAGCCGCGGGTGCTGCGTTCACGGTCGGTGGCAACGTCTGCCGCTTCATGGTCCGGTTCGGCGTTGTGGGCTTCCGCTTTGGCCCAGGCCCTCTTGGAGATGATGCGCGGCCCAATCAGGGAGAGCATGGCCGGCGTCAGGGTGATGGCCACGAGGACTGCCACTGCCACGGTTCCCGCTGCCGCGAGGCCCATGACGGTGAGGAACGGCAGACCGGGGACCACCAGGGCGGCAAGGGCGATGATGACGGTGAGGCCGGCGAATACGACGGCGTTGCCGGACGTCCCGTTGGCCCGGGCCACGGACTCCTGGGGGTCCATCCCGGCCAGCAGCTGGGTCCGGTGCCGGTTGACGATGAACAGGGAGTAGTCGATGCCCACAGCGAGGCCAAGCATGAGGGCCAGCATGGGGGAGATGGAGCTCATGTCGAACAAGCCGGAGAGCGCGAAGGTGATGCCGACACCCACGCCCACGCCGATGATGGCCATCAGCAGCGGCAGCCCGGCGGCGATCAGCGTGCCCAGCATGAGGATGAGGACCAGCGCTGCCACGGCAATGCCCACGATTTCAGCGGTGCCGAACAGGGCTGAGATGTCCTCGGTGATTTCCTTGCTGGCCAGCGCGGTGACGCCGGCGGCGGAGGTTTCGTGGGCGATCGCCTGCACCTGCTTACGCACGGCCGGGGCGAGTCCGTTGATGGAGGTCTTGAACTGCACCTGTGCCACCGCGGCCTTGTTGTCCTCTGATACGAAGCGGATGGCCGATGCTGCCTGGGCCTGGCGTTTGCCCTGTTCCAGCTTGGCCTTGTTGGCCGCCAGTTCCTGGGTGCCGGCGTCGAGCTTGGCCTGGCCCTGCGCCAAAGCTGCTTTTTGCTGGCCCAGCTGGGCTTCAATCAGTGCTGCCGGTGCCCCGGCGGCGGCGAGCTGCTGCTCGGCCGCGGCCAGCTGCGCCTTGCCGGCCTCCAGCTGGGTCCGGGATGCCTCGAGCTGTGCCTGTCCGGCCGCCAACTGCTGCTCGCCGTCGGTGATGGCCTTGCCGGCCTGGTCCACCTGAGCCTGGGTGGCGAAGGGATCCACCGTGCCGCGGACTTCGGGGAGGGTCTGGAGTTTCTTCAGGGCGTCGGTCACGGCCGCCCGGCTTTCGGCCGTGAAGCCGCCGTCCGGGGCTTGGAAAACGATCGTGGCGCTGCCGCCGGAGGCTGAGGGCAGTTCCTGCTTGAGCTTGTCCGCGATCCGCTGGGTTTCCGTTCCGGGGATCTGAAAGTTGTTGGACAGGGTGCCGTGGAATGCCGCGGCCGAGCCGCCCACGGCCACCAGCATGGCAAGCCACAGGGAGATGACCAGCCAGCGCCGGCGGTAGGAGAACGTGCCGAGGCGGTAGAGGAGGAGTGCCATGCGGGTGAACCGATCTGATCAGGAGGAACGGGTGGCGGATGGTGGAGCGGGGGTGTTGAAGCCGGTGGCCAGCAGGGCCATGGCATCGATGAGCAGTTGGCGGAGCTCTGCCAGGGATGCGGGTGTCAGGTCCGGGCCGCGCCGGCTGAACCAGACCTCCATGGCGGCTTTTCCGCAGGAGATGATGGAGCCGGCCAGCGCGTGGATGTATAACTCGTCCTGCGCTCCGGGGGTTCCGGCGAGGCGCTCGCGGGCCACGGTGAAGACCTGCGCCCGGCAGTGGTCCCATGCCTCGAGTTCGGTGTGCGACATCAGCGGGCTCTGCTGGGTCAGCGTGAACAGTTCTGCCAGCGGGGCCACGGCCTTGGGGTCGGCAAGCGCCACCAACGCGGCCTGGGCCGATTCCAGCATGGGCTCGTCCACCGGACGCAGGCGCAGTTGCTTGATCGCGTTATCCAGGAAGCCGTGGACGATGGAAGCCAGGGCGGCGTCGGTGCTGCTGAAGTAGTTGAAGAAGGTGCGGCGGGAGATCCCCGCGGTGTCGGCGATGTCCTCGACAGTGAAGTTTCCCGGCCCTTTGGACCGCAGGAGTCCCAGCGCGGCGTCGGTGATTGCCTGGCGGGTGGCGGCCTTGTTCAGTTCGCGCCGGGTAGGGGCTGCAGGCCCGGCGTCGGTATGTGCGATGGGATCGGTCACGCTCTTACACTATGTGCAAGTTTGCACTCCATGCAACTTACATTCACAGGAGAACGAAAGCTTCCCGACAGCCTCTCCTGAAGTGGCCTGGCGATGCTTGGTATGTCTCGCCACGAGGCACATCACCAGTAGCCGTCAGGCGGCGGCTCGATCAGGAGACACGATATGAACCCCACGAAGAAGATGACCCTGGGCATGTCGGGGGCAGCGCTGGCGCTTGCTGCCGGCATCGGTTTCGCCGGCATGGCCTCTGCGACCACCACCACACCCAGCCCCTCACCGAGCGCAAGCTCCAGCGCCTCGGCCGATGGAAGCACCGGCACGGCCCCTGACGGCATGGGACGCCACGGCGGCCGGGGCGGCCACGGCATGGCGCAGGCTTCCGCCCTCGCTGCCAAGCTTGGCGTGGACGAAGCCAAAGTGAGCGACGCGCTGAAGGCCTTCCGTGACGCCAACAAGCCCACCACACCGCCCGCTGACGGCCAGAAGCCTGATCCGGCCACCCACGAGGCGGCCCTGGCCAAGTCGCTGGCTGAATCGCTGGGCATCGACGAGGCAAAGGTGACCCAGGCCCTGGAGGAGCTTCGCACCGAGGCCCAGGCTGAACGCGCCGCCGGGCTCAAGACCCGCCTGGACCAGGCCGTCACCGACGGCAAGCTGACCCAGGCTGAGGCCGACGCCGTTACCAAAGCGGTCCAGAACGGGATCATCGGAGGTGGCGGCCGCTGACCTGAGCTGGCGGTTGGTCTGAGCCTTAAAGCAGGAACGTCCCCGGGAGAATCTCCCGGGGACGTTTCTTATGGCGGCGTTTGGTTACGCCTTGGCATCCTGCAGTTCGCGGGGTGCGGTGTCTGCGGTGGTGCCGTCGGTGGCGGATTCGCCGTTGTCGGCGACGCTGCCTGATTCTTCCTCAACAAAGGGCGTGCCGTTGCGGGGTGCGTTGTACAGCGTCTCATCCAGGATGCCCTGGCGCTTTGCCACGATGGTGGGGACCAGGGCCTGGCCGGCCACGTTCACGGCAGTGCGGCCCATGTCCAGGATGGGGTCGATGGCCAGCAGGAGTCCGACGCCGGCCAGCGGCAGCCCCAGCGTGGAGAGCGTCAGGGTGAGCATCACCACGGCGCCGGTGGTGCCGGCGGTTGCGGCGGAACCGAGCACGGAGACCAGGGCGATCAGCAGGTACTGGCTGAAGTCCAACTGGATGCCGAAGAACTGGGCCACGAAGATCGCCGAGATTGCCGGGTAGATCGCGGCGCAGCCGTCCATCTTGGTGGTGGCGCCCAGCGGCACGGCGAAGGAGGCGTAGGCGCGGGGGACGCCCAGGCTGCGTTCGGTCACGCGCTGGGTCAGCGGCAGGGTTCCCACGGAGGAGCGGGACACGAAGGCCAGCTGGACGGCAGGCCATACGCCGGAGAAGTACTGCTTGATGGACAGGCCGTGGCTGCGGACCAGGATGGGGTAGACCACGAACAGCACCAGGACCAGGCCGGCGTAGATGGCCACCGTGAACTTGCCCAGCGAGCCGATGGTGTCCCAGCCGTAGACGGCCACGGCGTTGCCGATGAGGCCAACGGTGCCCAGCGGTGCGATGCGGATGATCCACCAGAGGACCTTCTGGATCACGGCAAGGGCCGAGGCATTGAGGTTCAGGAACGGCTCCGCGGCCTTGCCCACCTTGAGTGCGGCGACGCCCACGGCGATGGCGATCACGAGGATCTGCAGGACGTTGAAGCTGATGGAGGTGGTGACGGCGCCGGACTCGGCGACGGTGGAGCTGGCACCCAGGCCCAGGAAGTTCTTGGGGAAGAGGCCCACGAGGAAAGCCCACCAGTCACCGGATTTGCCGGTGTACTTGGCGTCCCCGCTGATGCCCGTGTTGGCGCCGGGCTGCAGCAGCACGCCCAGGCCAATGCCGATCAGCACGGCGATCAGTGACGTGATGGCGAACCAGAGCAGCGTGTTCCACGCCAGCCGCGCGGCGTTGGACACCTGGCGCAGGTTGGAGATGGAGCTGACGACGGCGGTGAAGATCAGCGGGACCACGGCGGTCTGCAGCAGCGACACATAGCTTGAGCCGATGGTCTGCAGGGTGGCGCCGAGGGCGTTGGGGCTGGCCTTGGTGCTGCCGGTGTACTTTGCCAGCAGGCCGAGGCCCAGGCCCACGATGAGGGCGGCGATGATCTGGAAGCCGAACGATCCCGCCCACTTGGGCAGCTGGAATCCGGTCTTCCCTGCGGAGGAGGGGGTGCTTGTCTGAGTGCTCACCAAAACAAGCTAGACCCACAGCAAATACCACGTCGAAAGAATATTGAGAAATATTACGCGCCTATATTCGCGCCTGGAGCCCTAAAGCACCGGGAAATCAAGGGCGATACAGGGGTTTGTTACTTATTCCCAGGCAACGTGTGCTTAATATCTCGCGAGGCGTGGTGTTTCCGCACCGTCAGATACAGGCGGTGGGCAGTAATCACGACCGCCAGCCAGGCGGCACCCAGGGCCCAGGCGGCCAGGACGTCCGTGAGCCAATGGTGGCCCAGGAAGACTCTGCTCAGGCCAATCGCAACGGCGAAAAGGGCTGCTGCTGCCCCTGTGAGGATGCGGGCCCGCTTCGAATGAAGCCGCAGGATGACGAGGTAGGCCACGATGCCTGCAATCACTACCGCGTTCAGTGAATGTCCACTGGGGAAAGAGGCAGAGTGTTCGTAGGGCGGGACGGCGTCGCTGAGGTCCGGACGGGTGCGTCCCACCAGGCGCTTGCCGGCAATGGTCATCAGCAGCGATCCCAGGCCTGCCGTGATGATCAGGATGACTGGAGTCCAGGAGCGGCGGCGCAAGGCGAGGACCGCCATGATGATGATGGCCAGGACCGGCATGCCGATGGTCCCGCCCACATCCGTGAAGGCGGTGACAACCAGATCCAGCGCGGGGGTGCGGAGGTCCTTGCTGGCGGCGAGAACAGGATGGTCCAGTCCCGCCACCCCATCGGCGGCCACCACTGCCTCGTAGACCTCACTGAAGGCGGCGGTCAAGGCAGCGGAAATGACTGCACCTACCAGCAGGGTCAGGATCAATGCGCCGTGCGGGCCCAGCACCTGGCTGATGCGGTGGACTGCTCCGACCAGGCTCCGGCCCGTTCGGCTGTCCCATCGGGTAAGGTCCTTGCCTCCTACGGAAGTGTCCTGGCGCAGCTCACCCCGGACTCCCGTCCCGGCCGGTGTCCCTTGGAAGTCAGGCAATGCGGTCTCCCTGTTCATTTGGCAATACGCAGCACAGCGCAATTTAGTAAGCAAGCTTATTGATCGCTCTGGGTACTGTCCACCAAAGGGGGCGGGACCCCGGCCACGTCGTGGGTCAGGTCAAGAGCGCCCGGCGGAGGGTATCCAGTCCTACGGAACCGATGTTGAGGGCCTTGGTGTGGAACTCCTTGAGGTCGAACCCGGGCCGGGCTTCGAGTTCGGCGCGGATCTGTTCCCAGAGGCGCTGGCCCACTTTGTAGGAGGGTGCCTGGCCGGGCCAGCCGAGGTAACGGGTGAACTCGAAGTTGAGCTGGCCTTCGCTGATGGGGAGGTTTTCCTTGAGGAAGGCGTAGCCCTTGTCGGCGGTCCAGGTGCCGGTTCCCCAGCGCGGGGGCATCTCGAGTTCGAGGTGCACGCCGATGTCGAAGACCACGCGGGCGGCACGCATGCGCTGCATGTCCAGCATGCCCATGTGGTCGCCGGGATCGTTGAGGTAGCCCAGTTCCTGCATGAGCTTCTCTGCGTAGAGTGCCCAGCCTTCGCCGTGGCCCGAGGTCCAGCACACGTTCCGGCGCCATTTGTTCAGCAGTTCCCGGCGGTAGGTTGCGGTGGCCACCTGGAGGTGGTGGCCGGGAACGCCCTCGTGGTAGACGGTGGTGGTTTCGGCCCAGGTGGTGAAGGTGTCCTCGCCGGCGGGCACGGACCACCACATCCGGCCGGGGCGGCTGAAGTCGTCGGACGGGCCGGTGTAGTAGATGCCGCCCTCGTCGGTGGGGGCGATCCGGCATTCGAGTTTCTTCATGATGTCGGGGATGTCGAAGTGCACCCCGGCAAGTTCGGCAACGGCTTTGTCGGAAAGGTCCTGCATCCATGCGCGAAGCGCCTCGGTGCCTTTGAGCTGGCGTGCCGGATCGTTGTTGAGGATCTCCTTGGCCTCGGCGATCGTGGCGCCTGCCTTGATGCTGCCGGCAACGCGTTCCTGTTCGGCGATGAGCCGGTCCAGTTCCTGGACACCCCACGCGTACGTTTCTTCCAGGTCCACTTCCGCACCCAGGAAGGACCGGGAAGCCAGCGCGTAGCGTGCCCTGCCCACGGCGTCCTTCTCGGGCGCGGCGGGCAGCAGTTCGGTACGCAGGAATTCCGCCAGCCGGGTGTAGGCACCCCGGGCTGCGTCAGCGCCGGCGTCGAGCTTTTCCTGCAGCGCAGCGGGAAGCGGCCCGCCGGCGGTGGCGGCCTCCGCGGCGAGCTTGGCGAAGAAGCCGTCCGGAGCGGCGTACCTGGCCACCTGCTCGATGACGATCCGCACCTGGCGGGCGGCGGCCACCCTGCCGGAGTCCCTGGCCATGCGCAGGGAGTCCGTGTAGCCGCTGATCGCCGCGGGTACGTTGTGGGCGCGCCCGGCGATATGCTCCCAGTCCTGTTCGGTGTCCGTGGGCATGAGGTCAAAGATGGCCCTGATGTCCTGGGCGGGGGAGGCGATGTTGTTCAGGTCCGCGTATTCCCAGCCGGAGGCGTGGATCAGCAGTTGGAGGCCCAGCCGTTCCCGCATGGCGTCCAGGGTGACGGCGTCCACGTCGTCTTCCGGTTCCAGGCCCTCCAGTGCAGCCAGGGCTTCCCGTGCCGCCTCGGCGAACCCGGCGATGCCGGCAGGGGAGAAGTCCTGGTACTCCGTCTCATGTCCGGGCAGGCCAAGGGTGGTGGCGAACGTCGGGTTGAGCCTGATCAGGGTGTCCGTGTAGTTGTCCGCGACGGCGTCGATCCGGGTATGCGGGCGCGCGGCGGGTGCAGTGTCTGTAGTCACATCACGAGACTAATCGCCCGGACCGTGTGAAAGCTTGGGCCCACGCCGCCGAGGGACCCAAGTCGAGCGAAGCGAGATTTGGGAGGCGGTGGGGATCAGCCGCGGCTTCGTTTCCAGGCGCCCGGTCCCGGCGTTGGGTCCAGCTTGAGCTGCTGCCGGCGCACCCAGTGCCGCACCGACGGTTTGTCTGCGCGTGCCGGTTCTGCACCGCCGAGGGAAAGCACGACGGCGGTCAGCGCGGCGAGTTCCTCGGCGTTCGGTTGTCCCTTGACAACAGAGAGCAGGGGAGCGGCCTGGGCTTCGGAAGTTTCAACGGCCCCCGCCTCGGGATCGTGTGCGGCGGTCACAGGGGGATGTTCCCATGCTTCTTGGCGGGGAGGCTGGCGCGCTTGTCGCGGAGGGCCCGCAGTCCCTTGATGATCTGGAGGCGCGTGTCGGAGGGGGCGATGACAGCGTCCACGTAACCCAGCTCGGCTGCCTGGTAGGGGTTGAGGAGTTCTTCCTCGTACTGGCGGATTACTTCGGCGCGGCGCGCCTCAACGTCCCCGCCGTCCTGCGCGACGGCGGCCAGGTCGCGCCGGTAGAGGATGTTCACCGCGCCCTGCGCGCCCATGACGCCGATCTGGGCGGTGGGCCATGCGAGGTTCAGGTCGGCGCCGAGCTTCTTGGAGCCCATCACGATGTAAGCGCCGCCGTAGGCCTTGCGGGTGATGACGGTGAGCTTGGGGACGGTTGCCTCGGCGTAGGCGTAGAGGAGCTTGGCGCCGCGGCGGATGATGCCTTGGAACTCCTGGTCCTTGCCGGGGAGGAATCCGGGGACGTCCACCAGGGTGATGATGGGGATGTTGAACGCGTCGCAGTGCCGCACGAACCGGGCGGCCTTCTCCGACGCGGCGATGTCCAGGGTGCCGGCGAACTGCAAGGGCTGGTTGGCCACGATGCCCACGGTGTGGCCCTCCACCCGGCCATAGCCGATCATCACGTTGGGGGCGTAGAGGGCCTGCATCTCCAGGAAGTGCCCGTCGTCCACGATCTGTTCGACGACGGCGCGCATGTCGTAGGGCTGGTTGGCCGAATCCGGGACCAGCGTGTCCAGGGCGAGATCGTCGTCGTCGACCTCCAACTCCTGCTGGTGCCCCAGCACCGGTGCTTCGGAAAGGTTGTTGGAGGGCAGGAAGTCCAGCAATTCGCGTACGAACTCGATGGCATCGGTTTCATCCGAGGCCAGGTAGGCGGAGGTTCCGGTGGTGGCGTTGTGCTGCCGGGCGCCGCCCAGGGTTTCCATGTCCACGTCTTCGCCCGTGACCGTCTTGATGACGTCGGGGCCGGTAATGAACATGTGCGAGGTCTTGTCCACCATCACCACGTAATCGGTGAGGGCGGGGGAGTAGGCGGCGCCGCCGGCGGACGGGCCCATGATCAGGGAGATCTGCGGCACCACGCCGCTGGCGTGGACGTTGTTGCGGAAGATGTCCGCGAACATGGCCAGGGAGGCCACACCTTCCTGGATGCGGGCGCCGCCGCCGTCCAGGATCCCGACGACGGGGCAGCCGTTGCGGAGGGCGAACTCCTGGACCTTGACGATTTTTTCGCCGTTGACCTGGCTCAGCGAGCCGCCGTAGACGGTGAAGTCCTGGCTGTAGACCGCCACCAGGCGGCCGTCGACAGTGCCGTAGCCGGAGACCAGGCCGTCACCCAGGGGCTTCTTCTTCTCCATGCCGAAGGCGGTGGAGCGGTGCACAGCGAGGGCGTCGAATTCAACAAATGAGTCTTCGTCCAGCAGCAGGGCAATGCGTTCGCGGGCCGTGTTCTTACCGCGTGCGTGCTGCTTTTCGATGGCTTCGGGGCCGGAGGGCTTTTCGGCGCGCGCCTGGCGGTCGCGGAAATCGGCAATCTTTCCCGCGGTCGTTGTCAGATCGTGGCTCATCAAGTGTCTCCGGCTCTGTAGCAGGTCAGTTCTGTTGGCTGGCGGCCTGTGTTGTCCGGAGCATTAAGTAGCATCCACACAAAAGACCAACCCTGCTGGCAAGTCTAGTGACGCTTTAGGCCCCCACAGCTGTAGGGAACCTACAATTTTCTGCGTTTCCACCAGCACCACTCCAATGTTACTCACCGGTAACTTAGTTGGGTTACAGTGTTCCCATGACTTCTAGCGATGATGCTGTGCATGCTCCTGAAAGCCCCTACCGGGCAGCAGGTTCCCTGGCGGGCAGGACCATCCTGATCTCCGGCGGCAGCCGCGGGATCGGGCTGGCCGTAGCCACGAGGGCGGCCCGGGACGGCGCCAATATCGTGCTCCTGGCCAAGACCGGCGAGCCACACCCCAAACTCGCCGGCACCGTGTTTACGGCGGCCGAGGAACTGGTGCAGGCGGGCGGCCAGGCGCTGCCGCTGGTGGGTGATGTGCGCCGGGATGAAGACGTGGCGGGCGCCGTGGCCGCAGCTGTTGAACGGTTCGGCGGCATCGACGTCGTCATCAACAATGCCTCCGCCATCGACCTCTCCACCACGGACGCCGTGGACATGAAAAAGTACGACCTGATGCAGGACATCAACGTCCGCGGCTCCTTCCTGTTGTCCAAACTGGCGCTCCCGGCATTGCGGAAATCGGAACAGGGGCACATCCTTACGCTGTCACCGCCGCTGAACCTCCACCCCTCCTGGGCGGGAAAGCACCTTGCCTACACCATGGCCAAATACGGGATGAGCCTGACCACCTTGGGGCTTGCGGAGGAACTGAAGGCTGACGGCATCAGGGTCAACTCACTGTGGCCATGCACCCTCATCGACACCGCCGCCATCCGGAACATGCCGCACGGCGAAACCATGGTGCTGGCCGCCCGCGGCCCGCAGATCATGGCGGACGCAGCGCACGCCATCCTCACCGGCGGCAACCTGTCCACCGGGAACCCGGCGTCGGGCAATTTCTACACCGACGAGCAGGTGCTGGCGGCAGCGGGAGTCAACGATTTCCGCCCCTACAGCCTGGGAGCCCCCGAAGACCAGCTGGTTCCCGACATCTTCCTTTAGCCGCATCTCCTGCCGTGACCGGACTGTCCAGTTCGTGCAGCGACGGGCTGGGCAGTGACCGGCTCGGTGGGACTGGCCGGGCTCGGTAGGATTTGGATATGGACGACGCACACGCACCGGGCACCCCCCTGAACCGAGGCGACCTGGCCGACCAGCGTTTCCTCGCTGCCACCGGAATACCGCGGATCGATGTCGTGGACTCCACCGGCTCCACCAATGCGGACCTCCTGCGCGGTGTCACCGTGGAACCGTCGGCATGGCCGGACCTCTCCGTGCTGACCGCCGAGTACCAGACCGCCGCCAGGGGACGGCTGGACAGGCGGTGGGAAGCTCCACCGCTGAGCTCGGTGTCAGTATCCGTGGTGCTGCGTCCAGTCAACGCCGAGGGGCGGCCCCTGCCCACGCAGAGCTACTCCTGGTTGTCCCTGATCGCAGCCCTGGCGCTGCGCGAAACCCTCCTGGAGACTGCCGGCGTCCCGGCCGAACTCAAGTGGCCCAACGACGTCCTGGTCCGCGGCAGGAAAATCGCCGGCATCCTGGCCCAGCTGGGCCCCATGGTCGACGGCAATGTGCCCCCGGTCATCCTGGGGACCGGCCTGAACGTCACCCTGCGCGAAAGCGAACTTCCGGTTCCCACCGCCACCTCCGTGGCCCTGGAAGGTGCCCGCACCACCGACCGCACGGCGCTGCTCAAGAGCTACCTGACCAACTTTGCTGTCCTGTACCGCAGTTTCTGCAACGCCGACGGCGACCCCGCGGCAGGAATGGCGGGTGGTCCGTCCCTGCACAAGAGGGTGGAAGCCGTGATGGTCACCTTGGGCAAGCAGGTGCGCGCGCAGCTGCCCGGCGACCACGAAATCATCGGACACGCGTCCCGCCTGGATGACTACGGCTCCCTGCTGGTGGTGGACCGTGACGCGCGGGAGCACGTGGTGACCGCCGGAGACGTGGTTCACCTGCGGCCCTGGACGGCGCCGGACGCGCCCAACCAAGGCGGTTATGCGTAAAACCCTCCTTCCCGGGGAGCAGGTCATCGTCACGACCCGCCCCCAGCCCAGGAAACTGGCCGGGGCAGCGGTGGCCTTCGTGCTGGCGCCGGCATTGGCGGCCTACGCAAGTGCCTGGATCATCCGCGGCGGGGCAACCCGTTTGGCGCCTGCCCTTGGCCGCCAGTGGACGCCGTGGCTTGTCACCGCATGTGTGGCCGCCGCCGCGGCCGTATGGCTGGCCTATTGCCTGCCCCGTCTCCTGCGCTGGCAGGGAACCCGATACACACTGACCAGCCAGCGCATCGTGGCCCGTTACGGACTCCTCAACAGGCGGGACCAGCAGGTGAACCTGGCATCGGTGCGTAACCTGACAGTCCACGAATCCCTGCCGCAGCGATTGGTGCGCTCGGGGAATATATCCTTGGAAGCCGGGTACCAGGGCGTGGTGATCTTTCGCGACGTGCCTGAGGTTGCCAGGTTCCGCGACTTTATCCTCGACGCCATCGGGGAACTGCCGGATGACAGCCCGGATTTCAGCGGGCCCCAGCCGGGTGGCGCGACGCATTACCCCGCCGGTGCTTTTCCGGAGGACATGAGAGAAGGTGGACGGGATGACCGATGAGGCCCAGCAGGAACGCGTTGACAGCATCGCCCCTGCCACTGCCGCCTTTGAACCAGCCGATGCATCCGCCGGGTTGAACCCTGGCGGCGGCGCGGCGCCCACACCGGACGCGGCCCCGGCCACGCCGGCTGTGGACCGGCACCCGCCCACCGGGGCCATGTCCGCCGAGCGGCTGGCCATGAAGGCCCTCGAAGCCCGCCTCCTGGGCGGGGAACGCAAGCTCCGCCGTCGTGAAGTTGCTGCCGGCGCGGGACTGTCCCTCCTCTCTGCCCGCAAACTCTGGCGTGCCCTTGGATTCCCGAATTTCGGCGACGAGGACGTCGCCTTCACCGAACGCGACCAGGCCGCCCTGTCCACTGTGGTGGATCTGGTCCGGGCCGGAAAGCTGACGGAAGAAGCTGCCATTTCGGTGACCCGCTCCATCGGACAAATGACGGACCGCATGGTGGTCTGGCAGATCGAAGCCCTGGTGGAGGACATGGTCCACGAGCAGGGCGTCACCGATGCCGTGGCCCGCAAACGCCTGGTCAACGAACTTCCCGCTTTGGTGGATGCCCTCGAAGAGGTCCTGGTGTACTCCTGGCGGCGTCAGCTCAACGCCGGGGTCCAGCGGCTGGCGGTGCGCGCCGAAGCCGGGCTGCAGGCCAGCGAGGAGGGCCGGGAAGGCGATGAGGACGACGCTCCGCTGCCCCTGGCCCGTGCGGTGGGTTTCGCGGACCTGGTCTCCTACACCAGCCTGTCCCGCCGGATGAACGAAAAGACCCTGGCCCGGCTGGTCCAGCGCTTCGAAAACAAGTGCGCCGAAATCATCTCTGTGGGCGGCGGCCGGCTGGTCAAGACCGTGGGCGACGAAGTCCTCTACATCGCCGAAACTCCGGCGGCCGGTGCCGAGATTTCCCTGGCGCTGGCCGAGGCCTTCACCGAGGACGAGATCCTTCCCGAAGCCCGGGTGGCCATGGTATGGGGCAGGATCCTCTCCCGGCTTGGCGACATTTACGGCCCCACGGTCAACCTGGCGGCCCGCCTGACCACCCTTGCCGACCCCGGCACTGTGTTGGTGGACTCGATGACCGCTTCCGCCCTGGAGCACGACGAGCGGTTCGTCATGATTCCCCAGGCCCCGGAAAACGTCCGCGGCTTCGGCGAAATCAACCCCGTCCGCCTCACCCGCGGCCGCGGCAAGGGCCTGGTCCTGGACTAGCAGACAGCCCACGCCTGGGCTGCCGCAGCCGGTCCGAACGAATTTGTCCACTTGTTGGTGTATAGCGGTATGGTTGTGGTGCCCGGGGTCCTGTGACCCCGGCTGCCGGCAAAGCGCCGAGATTATTTGGGGGATTTCCAGCCATGAACCGTCGCGGACAAGCGCGCCCTAAAAGTCCTGCCGCAGGCACGTCACGGGCCCGCGGATTTCTGCGCTCCCGCCGGCTCGCCGGTACTGCGTTTGGTGCTGTGGTGGCGGTGGTGGTGACTGGTGCTGTGTTGTATCCGGGGTTTAAGACCACTGAGGTGGAGTTGAATGACGGTGGCGTTTGGGTGGTGTCGAAGTCGAAGAATGCTGTGGGGCGGTTGAATTATCCTTCCCGGGTGCTTGATGGTGCGGTGACGCCGGCGTCGACGACGTTTGATGTCCTGCAGCATGCGGGCGAGGTGTTTGTTGATGATGAGACGGGTTCGACGTTGAACCAGGTGTCGCCGGCGAATATGCGTCTGGGTGGGGATAAGCAGTTGCCGGGGGCTGCTGATGTGAGTTTTGGGGCGCGGACGATTTCGGTGACGGATGCTGCGTCGGGGAAGGTGTGGGCGGTGTCGCCGTCCACGGTGAATGGTTTTGATAGGGAATCGTCGGAGCCCGTGTTGGTGGGTTCGGCGGGTCTTGTTTCGGCGGTCGGCTCTGATGACCGGATCTATTCGGCGGATCCGAAGACCGGTGTTGTATCGGTGACGGGGGTGGACGCGAACGGTGCGGTGGTGTCGTCGGAGTCGGAGACCTGGGATGGGTTGAAGGGTGCCGGGGATCTGCAGCTCACGGTGGTGGGGGATAAGCCGGTGGTGTTGGATGCTGCGGCGGGGAACCTGTTTTTGCCCGGTGGTAAGCGGTTGGCGTTGGAGGGGGCGCGGGATGCGAAGTTGCAGCAGGCGGGCCCGGGCAGTGATGTTGTTGCGGTGGCGACGCGGAAGGCGTTGTTGAAGCAGCCCCTTGATGGTTCCACGGCGAAGACGGTGGGGTTCGACGGCGAGGGTGTTCCGGCTGCGCCGGTGCAGTTGGGCGGGTGTGTGCATGCGGCGTGGTCGGGGGCGAACAAGTACGTCCGGGATTGTGTCAATGATGGGGACGATAAGAAGGTGGACGTGCCCAAGGCGAGTGCGTCGCCGTCGTATGTTTTCCGGGTGAACCGGGACCTGGTGGTCCTGAATGACGTGAACTCGGGCAATGTGTGGTTGGTGAACCAGAACATGCAGCTGGTCAACAACTGGGACGACGTCATCCCGCCGCAGCAGACCTCGGACGACGCCGACAAGGACTCAGCCGACGAAGTGCAGCAGACCGTCCTGCCGGACCGCACCAAACCCAACAGCGCCCCGGTGGCCAAACCGGACACCTTCGGCGTGCGCGCCGGCAAGACCACCATTCTCCCCATCCTGGACAACGACTCCGACCCCGACGGCGACGTCCTGACCGTGCGGGCGCCGGATCCGGTCCAGTCAGGCCTCATCGCACCCATCTACGGAGCCACGGGATTACAGGTCAGCGTTGGCGCCGACAAGAGCGGCGCCGAAACCTTCAAGTACACGGTCGATGACGGACGCGGCCTTTCCGCCTCCGCCGATGTCACACTTAACGTGGTCCCGCCGGGGGAGAACTCCGCTCCGCGGCAGAAACCGAACCGCAACACCACCCTGGTGGTGCAGGCGGGCAAGGCGGTCAGCCAGAATATCCTTCCAGACTGGACCGATCCCGACGGCGATGACCTCTTCGTGGTGGGCGCCACCGGCAGCGACCCCCGCGACCAGGTCCGCATCCGCCCCGACGGCCTGCTCAGCTTCCAGGACTCCGGGGCGGACCCGGGGCGGAAGACCGTGACGGTCACCGTCTCCGATGGACGGTCAACGGCAGAAGGCAAGGTCACCGTGGACGTGCGGGCGCCCGGAGCGCTGCCGCCGATCGCCAACGCCGACCACGTGGTGGCCGTCGCCGGGGTGGACACGGTGATCGCACCCCTGAAGAACGACTCGGACCCGCAGGGCGGCGCGCTGCGGCTTGCCCAGGTCACCCCGGACGGCAACTCCACCGCAACCATGGGTGCAGACCAGCAAACCTTCACGTTCAATTCCACCGCCGTGGGCGCGCACTACGTCACCTACCTGGCCACCAACGGGCCGGCCAGCGCACAGCAACTGGTGCGTGTCGACGTCGTGCCCGGCAGCGGCGACGGCGCACCCGTGGCAGTGCGCGACACAGCCCTGCTCCCCAGCGGCGGCAGCGTGCTGGTGGACGTCCTCGGCAACGACTCCGACCCCTCCGGCGGGGTGCTGGTGGTCCAGTCCGTGACCGCAGCGGACGGGCTGCCGCTCAGCGTCTCCGTGCTGGACCATTCCGTTGTGCGGATCACCGATGTCCGTGCGCAGGGCCAGGTCACGGTCAAATACACCATTTCCAACGGCAAGGCCTCGGCCACCGGCGAGATCGCCGTGCTGGTGGTCCCCGCGCCGGCGAAACTGCAGGCGCCCCAGGCTAAACCTGACGAGGCCACGGTGCGCGCCGGCGACGTGGTGACCATTCCGGTGCTGGCCAATGACACCGATCCGAGCGGCGGCAGGCTGACCCTTGAACCGGAACTGGCGCAAAAGCCGGACGCAGCAGATGGCCGGATCTTCACATCGGGCGGATCCATCCGGTTCATCGCAGGGGATGTGGCCAAGACGGTATACGCGATCTACAAGGTCACCAACGAATCCGGCCAATCCGATTCCCAGCAGGTGACCATCCGGATCCGCGCCCGGGATGACCAGCTCAACACCCGGCCAGAACCGAAGAACCTGACCGCCCGGGTCGTCGCAGGCATGACTGTGCGCATCCCCGTACCCCTGGATGGCATCGACACCGACGGTGACTCCGTCCAGCTGACAGGCGTGGACAAGGCTCCCGCCATGGGAACCGCTTTGCTCAGGGACGGCTACCTTGAGTTCACCGCCGCCGGCAACGCAGCTGGCACGGACACGTTCACCTACCGCGTCCGCGACCGCATCGGCGCTGAAAACACCGGCACCGTGATCGTCGGTATCGCCCCCGCGGAAGCCACCAACCAAAAACCGATTGCCGTTGACGACGCCGTCGATGTCCGGCCCGGCCGGAAGATCGCCGTCGACGCGCTCACCAACGATTCCGACCCCGACGGCGACCCCATCACCTTGGTGTCGAACGGCTTCGAAGCGCGTCCCGACCTCGCCGTCGAGGCAGTTGAGGGCGGGAAGGTCCTGCTCACGGCACCGGCTGCGGCAGGGAACGAAAGCGTCAGCTACAAGATCCAGGATGACAAAAAGGCCCAGGCCGGCGCCGTGATCCGGGTGAAGATCAGCCCTGACGCCGCGCTGAAGATCCCGGTTGCCAAGGACGACGTGGTCAGCCAGGCAGAAACGCTGGGCAAGTCCGCCGTCGATGTCCCTGTTCTCAAAAACGACGCCGATCCGGACGGCGTGGCCTCCGAGCTGAAGATCAGCCTGCCGGACGGCAACCCCAACGCCCGCGCCACCGGTGACGGCACCATCCGGGTCACGCTTGGGCCGGCGGACCAGCTGGTGCCGTACACCGTCACGGACGTTGACGGGCAAAGCGCGACGGCGGTCATCTGGGTTCCCGGGCAGGGTGCACAGCATCCCACGCTCGCCAGGACCGACGTCGTCGAAGTCATGGCAGGCAAGGACATCAACCTGGACCTTGCCGAGTACGTCCGTGTCCGGGAGGGCCGCACACCGCGCATCACGCAGGTGGACAAGGTCCGCGTCTTGGGTGCCGAGCCGGACAACGTGGTGGCCGGAAACGGTAACGCCCTGCGCTACGCTGCCCTCAAGGACTACGTGGGTCCCGGCTCGGTCACCTTCGAGGTAACCGATGGCGCGGGACCGGACGATCCCGCCGGTCTAAAGTCCACCCTGACCATCGTCACCAAGGTCATCCCGGACCCCAACGCCAACCACCCGCCCACTTTCAGTGGTGCCACGCTTGATGTGCCCACGGGTGAATCCGCCAGCCTGGAGCTGGGAAACCTGGCCAAGGACGTGGATTCCGGCGACCACGACAAGCTCAAGTTCGAACTCGATGGTGCTTTGCCGGACGGCTTCAAGGCCACTCTGGACAACGCCTCCTTGAAGGTGACGCCGGATTCCGCGAAGGCCGCGGGTTGGAGGGGCAGCATTCCGCTCAAGGTCACCGATGGCCGCTCCGAACCCGTCCGGGCCACCGTCACCGCAACAGTGGTCGCTTCCAACCGCCCGCTGCCCGCGGCCAGCGAAGACGTGGTGGACAAGGCCAACGCCGGCAAGACTGAAACCATCAACGTCCTGGGCAACGACTTCAACCCATTCCCGGAGACCCCGCTGCGGATCACCTCCGCCATCGTGGAAACGGGCTCCGCCGCCGGGCAGCCTGCCGTCTCCGGCGACTCGATCACCGTCACTCCCGCCAACGGATTCAAGGGCGTGATGGTGGTGCGGTACACCATCATGGACAAGACAGAAGACGTGTCCCGGCAGACGGACGGGCGGGTCCGGATCACTGTCCGGGACCGGCCCGACGCGCCCTCGGCGCCCACAGCCACGGATGTACGCAGCCGGACGGCGGTGCTTAAATGGGCACCCCCGTCGGACAACGGCGCCCCCATCACCAAGTACACCGTC
This sequence comes from Arthrobacter sp. SAFR-179, assembly GCF_059414945.1. Taxonomy (NCBI): domain Bacteria; kingdom Bacillati; phylum Actinomycetota; class Actinomycetes; order Micrococcales; family Micrococcaceae; genus Arthrobacter; species Arthrobacter sp. SAFR-179. Next base: position 217,023 of record NZ_JBPFDM010000003.1, on the reverse strand, counting down.
CGCTCAGCCAACGGGTTCAGCCAGGACTGCGCCACCACCACCTGCACGCTCACCGGCCTGACCAACGACGTCAAATACGTCTTCACCGTCACCGCCACCAACGAGGTCAACGAATCCGATTCTTCGCCCTCGTCCAACGAGATCCGCCCGGACGAGAAGCCCTCACCGCCGGATGCCCCTGCCGTCAAGGCCGGGGACAAAACCATGGAGATCTCCTGGCCTGCTGCCAGGACAGAGGGCTCCCCGGTCAAGAACTACAACCTCGAGATCTCGCCGCCGCCCGCGAACGGGGCAGCGGTCAAGAACGGCGTGACGGGGCTGAGCTACACCTGGACCGGGCTGACCAACGGCGTCCGATACAAGGTACGCGCCCAGGCCGTCAACGAACTCGGGCCCTCCGACTGGGGCCTCTACTCCGCCGAGGACAACCCTGCCGGCGTCCCCGCCGCTCCGGGAGCACCGACGTCGTCCGTTGCGTCCGCCGTAGGAACCACCAACCAGCTCAAGGTGGACTGGAACGAGCCGAACATCAACGGCGACGCCATCAGGAACTACTACGTGACCATGAGCGGCGGAGGCGGGGCGGACCAGACCCAGGTCGTGGCGGGAACCGTCCGGACCGCCAACTTCACCGCCAACAACTCGGAGGCCTCGTATACCTTCACGGTCCAGGCGGAGAACAAGGCCGGCAAGGGGGCGGTCAGTGCGCCGTCGGCTCCGCGCCGTGCCACGGGCAAGCTCGCCCAAGTCTCGGGCGTGAGTGCAGCGGAAGCCAACACCGGGGGCGCCGGACGCTCCGTCACCATCAACTTCCGCGAGCTCAGCGCCGCCGAACGCAACGGCTCAACATACGCTGAGGTCAGTTACACCTTCCGTGCCAGCACGGGTCAAACGGGTCCCATCAGGCCCGGGCAGACCGTGGGCGGCTTCACCAACGGCGACGCCACCGCCATCACCGTGATAGCGAACTCCGCCGTCGCACCCAGCTCGGACGCCAGCGCCGCGGCCACCGCCAACCCTTATGGTGCACCCGGAACGCCGTCCGCGTCCGGCACGGACGGGGCCGAAAACCAAAAGAACCTGACCCTGAACTGGGCGTCCCCGCCTGCCGGAAGCCATGACATCGCCTACACCCAGATCCGGATCGACGGCGGAGGCTGGGAACGGGTAGCAGCTTCCGGCAGCCGGACCATCAACACCGGCGGCTTCAGCGAGCGGCATTCCATCGACGTCCAGACCGTCAACTCGCGCGGGACCGGCGGCCCCATCGCCTCGGCATCCGCACAGTCCGGCGCGGCCAAGACCCGCTGGACTACCCGGCTTGGTTCCGGGATGGACCGCAGCTGCACCGACCTGCCGGGTGCCACGTCCTACGACCCGGCAAGAAATACCTGCGACGGCCAAGGCGGCTACGACCGGCCCTGGATGTCGCACCTGGACACCTTCGACGTCATGTGTTGGAAACCGCATGGCACCACGTACAGCGGGGACGGCCAGTGGTACTACATCATGCGCGGCTCGCCGAACGCCACGCGCTGGATCCAGTCGCTGCACACCTCCATCGGTTCGCCCGCCCAGAGCGGCGTGCCGCTGTGCACCTTCCCGGTCGGGGCAACGCCATGAGCGGCCCATGCCCGCCCGTGGGGAGCGCTCCCCATCGCGGGGGTTGCGCCGGTTCGGTAGGCTTGCGCCGGGGAAAAGAGAGCCTTGTCCCGGTCTCTGACACGGCTGCCGTGCGGCCACACAATCTGAGGGAAAAGTAACGCTGTGACAACTCTGCTGGGGAAGCTTGGGCTGAAAAAGCGGCATAGGAAACTTGCCTCTGGTACTGCGTTTGGTGCTGTGGTGGCGGTGGTGGTGACGGGTGCTGTGTTGTATCCGGGGTTTAAGACCACTGAGGTGGAGTTGAATGACGGTGGCGTGTGGGTGGTGTCGAAGTCGAGGAATGCTGTGGGGCGGTTGAATTATCCTTCCCGGGTGCTTGATGGTGCGGTGACGCCGGCGTCGACGACGTTTGATGTCCTGCAGCATGCGGGCGAGGTGTTTGTTGATGATGAGACGGGTTCGACGTTGAACCAGGTGTCGCCGGCGAATATGCGTCTGGGTGGGGATAAGCAGTTGCCGGGGGCTGCTGATGTGAGTTTTGGGGCGCGGACGATTTCGGTGACGGATGCTGCGTCGGGGAAGGTGTGGGCGGTGTCGCCGTCCACGGTGAATGGTTTTGATAGGGAATCGTCGGAGCCCGTGTTGGTGGGTTCGGCGGGTCTTGTTTCGGCGGTCGGCTCTGATGACCGGATCTATTCGGCGGATCCGAAGACCGGTGTTGTATCGGTGACGGGGGTGGACGCGAACGGTGCGGTGGTGTCGTCGGAGTCGGAGACCTGGGATGGGTTGAAGGGTGCCGGGGATCTGCAGCTCACGGTGGTGGGGGATAAGCCGGTGGTGTTGGATGCTGCGGCGGGGAACCTGTTTTTGCCCGGTGGTAAGCGGTTGGCGTTGGAGGGGGCGCGGGATGCGAAGTTGCAGCAGGCGGGCCCGGGCAGTGATGTTGTTGCGGTGGCGACGCGGAAGGCGTTGTTGAAGCAGCCCCTTGATGGTTCCACGGCGAAGACGGTGGGGTTCGACGGCGAGGGTGTTCCGGCTGCGCCGGTGCAGTTGGGCGGGTGTGTGCATGCGGCGTGGTCGGGGGCGAACAAGTACGTCCGGGATTGTGTCAATGATGGGGACGATAAGAAGGTGGACGTGCCCAAGGCGAGTGCGTCGCCGTCGTATGTTTTCCGGGTGAACCGGGACCTGGTGGTCCTGAATGACGTGAACTCGGGGAATGTGTGGTTGGTGAACCAGAACATGCAGCTGGTCAACAACTGGGACGACGTCATCCCACCCAAGAACCAATCCGATGACCAGGACCAGGAATCGGCGGACAACAACACCATCAACATCCTGCCGGACCGCACCAAACCCAACCGGCCGCCGGAAACCAAGCCCGACGCCGTCGGCGTCCGCCCGGGCCGCACCACCATCCTCAGCGTCCTGGACAATGATTCTGACCCCGACGGCGACGTCCTCACCGCGGCCGTGGGGGACTCCGGGCCCAAGTCCGGCACCCTGGAAAGCATCTACGGCGGCACAGCGTTCCAAATCACTGTCCCGGCCGACGCCAAACCCGGCACCGAGACCTTCAACTACAGTGCCTCGGACGGCCGGGGCCTGTCCGCCGGCGGCCAGGTCACGCTGAGCGTGGTGGGACCGGACGAAAACAAACCGCCGAAGTTCAAGCGCGGCGAAGACACCACCATGCTGGTGGAACAGGGCAAGACGGTCAGCCAGAACATCCTTACCGACTGGATAGACCCCGACGGCGACGACCTGGTCCTGCTGGACGCGAAAGCCGACAACGACCAGGACCAGGTCAAGGTACGGCGCGACGGCCTGCTCACCTTCCAGGACTCCGGCGCAACCGCCGGCAAGAAAAACGTCCAGGTCAGCATCTGGGACGGCCGCGCCACCGTCACCGGCAAGGTAGTGGTCAACGTCCAGCCGCCAGGCGCCCTGGCGCCCGTGGTCAACGCCGACCACGTCACCGCCGTCGTGGGCCAGGACCTGGTCATCTCCCCACTGAAGAACGACGTCGATCCCAACGGCGGCGCCCTCCGCCTGGCCCAGGTGGAAGCCAACGGCCCAGCCGAACTTGGACCCGTCACCGACGGCGGTACCTTCACCTTCCGCAGCACCACCCCCGGCCCGGTCTACCTCACCTACATTGCCAGCAACGGGCCGCAAAGCAGCCAGGGCCTCATCCGCGTCGACGTCGAATCCGGCAACGACGGCGGCGACCCCGTGGCGGTCCATGACGTGGCACTCATGCCCACCGGCGGCAGCGTGCTGCTGGACCCCCTGGCCAACGACTCCGACCCCTCCGGCGGCGTCCTGGTGCTGCAGTCCGTCAAACTCCCTGACAACGCCACCGTATCTGTCAGCGTGATCAACCACAGTGTCCTGCGGATCACCGACATCCTGGGGACCAAGGACCCCGTCCTGTTCGAATACACCATGTCCAACGGCAGGAAATCGGCCACCGGCAGCGTCTCCGTGGTGCCCGTCCCGGCTCCCGCCGTGGTGGAAGCCCCGCAGCCCAAGCCGGATGAGGTGAATGTCCGCGTCAATGACGTTGTCACCATCCCGGTCCTGGACAACGACACCCATCCGCAGGGGCAGGAACTTACCGTGGACCCCGTCCTGCCGCAGCCAGTGGATCCCGGCGACGGGAAGAGCTTCGTCTCGGAGAACACGCTCCGCTTCATCGCCGGCGCCCAGCCCAAGACGGTACGCGCCATCTATAACGCAGTGGATCCGCAGGGCCAGAAGAGCGCAGCCGCAGTCACCATCCACATCCTGCCCCTGGAGGGCGCGGAGAATTCCCGGCCCCAGCCGCGCAACCTCACCGCCCGGGTGGTAGCGGGCGGCACCGTCCGGATCCCGGTGCCGCTGGACGGAATCGATCCCGACGGCGACTCCGTGCAGCTGACCGGCATCGACAGCACCCCTGCCATGGGAACCGCCACGGTGGGCAGCAACTTCATCGATTTCACCGCTGCAGGCGACGGTGCCGGGACCGACACCTTCCGCTACAAGGTGGTGGACCGCCAGGGAGCCATTAACACGGGCACGGTGACCGTTGGCGTCGCGCCGCGCGGCGAGACCAACCAGAAGCCCACCCCGGTGGATGACGAGGTCCGGGTGCGTCCCGGCCGGCAGATCGCCGTTGACGCGACCGCCAATGACACCGATCCCGACGGCGACCGCATCCGCATCCTCACCGACGGCATCGAGGCGGACCCCGCGCTGCAGGCGACCGTGAGCAGGAACAGTGGCCGGATCATCCTCCTGGCCCCGAACGAGGCGGGAACCGTCAACGTGCGCTACACCGTCGCGGACGACCGGGACGCTGCCGCCCAGGCCACGATCCGACTGGTGGTGGACAATGACGTGCCCCTCAAGGCGCCGGTTGCCCGCGACGACAGGGTGACCTCAGCCCAGGCCATGGGCAAGACGGCCGTGGATGTTCCCGTCCTCAAGAACGACGAGGATCCCGACGGCGTGGGTGAGAACCTGAAGATCAGCACCGAGGCAACCACAGCACGGCCCGGCGGCAACGGCAACGTGCTGGTGGACCTCACCGAACAGCCCCAGCTCATCCCCTACACGGTGGAAGACGTGGACGGCCAGCAGTCCACCGCCATCATTTGGGTGCCGGGCCTGGGCCAGCAGGTTCCCACCCTGGCCAAGGATGAGGTCATCGAGGTGGTCGCCGGGCAGTCCGTCGACGTGGACCTGAAGGAGTGGGTCAAGGTACGGGAAGGCCGATCGCCCCGGCTGACCCAGGCGGACCGGATCAAGCTCATTGGGGCCGACGGCGGCGACCCCGTCACGCGCGACGGCGCCGGCCTGAAGTACGCGGCGGGAGCCGACTACGTGGGCCCGGGATCACTCACGTTCGAGGTGACCGACGGCACCGGACCGGACGATGCAGCCGGCCTGAAGTCCACCCTGAGCATCCGCACCAAGGTCCTCCCGAATCCCGACAAGAACAACCCGCCAGAGTTGCTGGGCGCCAGCCTGGATGTCCCCAAGGGCGAGTCCGCCAGCACCGACCTGGGAAAGCTGACCTCGGATCCCGACCAGGACGACGTCGGAAAGATGAAGTATGAGCTCGTGGGAGACTCGCCCGCCGGCTTCAGCGCGCGCATCGAAGGCAGGACCCTGAAGGTTTCCGCGGCGGATACCGCGGCCACCGGAACCAGGGCAGCCGTGCAGGTCAAGGCCACGGACCCCCGCGGCCTCGAAGCCACGGCCACCTACCAGTTGGCGGTGACCGCCTCCAACCGGCCCAAACCGGTGGCCAACGACGACGTGGAGCCCAACGCTGCCGCGGGCAAACCGGTGACCATCAACGTCCTTGCCAATGATGCAAACCCGTTCCCTGAAACGCCGCTGAAGATCATCGCCGCCAACACCGAAACGGGCAGCGGCAACGTGGGCGTGAACGGCGACTCGGTGACGGTCACCCCGGCTCCCGGCTTCACCGGAACCCTGGTGGTGGCCTACACAGTGGAGGACAAGACGCAGGACAGCTCGCGGCATGCCACGGCACGTGTCCGGCTGACCGTCAAGGACAAACCTGCAGCACCCACCACACCGCAGGCGCAGAGCGTCGGTGACCAAACCGCGCTGCTCAACTGGTCTGCACCGGCTGATCGGGGCTCACCCATTACCAAGTACACGGTCTATGGTGAGGGCGGATTCCAGCAGGACTGCCCCGCCAACACCTGCACACTGAACGGCTTGACCAACAACACCACCTACCACTTCCAGGTGACGGCCACCAACGAGTTCGGTGACTCGGACCGGTCGCCGGCTTCCGCGGATGTGCGCCCGGACGTCAAGCCGGATACCCCGTTAGCGCCGTCGTTGAAGTTCGGTGACAAGCAACTCACGGTCAACTGGACCGCTCCAGCCAGCAAGGGCTCCCCAGTGAAGTCCTACGACCTGGAGATCTCCCCGGCGCCCGCCGGCCAGAACGCCCAAATCCAGGGACTGACGTCCGTCAGCTACGTCTGGAAGGGCCTGCAGAACGGCGTCTCCTACAAGGTCCGGGTCCTGGCCCGCAACGACGCCAAGGACCCGTCCGAGTGGAGCCCCTATTCGGCGGCAGAAGTACCGGCCGGCGTCCCCGCAACTCCTGCCGCGCCCAGCGTGGCCCAGGCAACCCCGGTTGGTTCACAGAGCCAGCTAAGGGTGGTGTGGACTGCCCCCAACAACAACGGTGATGCCATCTCGTCCTACACCCTCACCACGCTTCGCGGCGGGTCCGTCGTCTCCAGTCAACAGGTTGCTGCCACCTCGCAGAACGTGACGGTGGACAACTCCGAATCGAGCTACACCTTCACGGTCTCAGCCACGAACAAGGCCGGCACCAGTGCCACCAGTGCGCAGTCGGCTGCAACCCGTGCAGTGGGTAAACCTGGAACTGTTGGGCAGCCCAGCGCGACCTTGGTGGATACCAACGCCAACGGCGGCAAGATCGACGTGCGGTTCCCGGTGTTGACTGATGCCCAGCGAAACGGCTCCGCGCCAAGCGAGATCACCTACCGTTACAGCCTCACGTCAGGAGATGGCTCGGGCAGCATCCCCGCCGGCGGGGGCATCGTCCCGGCGCCGAACGGCACGCAGACCTCTGTGGTGGTGTGGGCTGTATCGTCCCGGAGCACCAACGCCGGCGACGCAAGCACACCCTCCAACGCCGTCAACCCCTACGGCCTCGCGTTCGCTCCAACGGTCAACGGCAGCAACAGCAGCGGAGTTGGCGACAAGACAGTGTCGTGGACGTGGAACCAGCCAAGCGGCAACGGGCGGGCAGTGACTGGGTACCAGTACAGCCTGGACAACGGTCCGTGGCAGGACACCCAGCAGCGAACCTTTTCCAAGACTGTTGGATACAGTGAGACGCACAAACTGGAGGTGCGGGCCGTCAGCGCAGGCCAGCCCGGCCGGATTGGCAGCGACACGTCCCGCAGCGGATCGGAGCCACCGCCCCCGGTACCCACGTCCTGGAACGTCACGGCAAGCCCAGTCCGCAGCTGCACGGAGCCGCGAAAGGGCACTGACAGCTATGTTGCAGGCAACCCGTCCCAGTGCACGGGCGAGGGTATATGGCTCGACGCCGGTGCCCCGTCCACTGCCGACCGGTACCAGGTCTGGTACAAGACGTCCAACAACCCCAGCGGCATCTGGTACCACCTGAGCTCCGGCATGGCGTCCGGCCACTGGCTCCGCTGTGACACGTCAAACGTCGGCTGCAATCCGCCGGCCGGCATGCCAAACCGTTAGCAGGAAACACTGCACCGCAACGCGGAGTCCGTCCGGGCCCGCACAGAAATTCGACCCAGAAGAAGGAAGCAACTGTCATGACCATGACCATGGAGCAGGCCGAGTGGTTTGCCGGCACATTCGAAAAGCTGGTTGCCAACGTGGGGCAGGCGGTGCTGGGCAAGGAACACGTCATCCGGCTGACCTTCACCGCCATGCTGGCCGAGGGACACGTCCTGTTCGAGGACGCGCCCGGTACTGGTAAAACCTCCCTGGCCCGGGCCCTGGCTGCCACTGTGCAGGGCTCCAACAACCGCATCCAGTTCACCCCGGACCTGCTTCCCTCGGACGTGACCGGCGTGACCATCTACGACCAGAAGACGCAGAAGTTCGAGTTCCACAAGGGGCCAATCTTCAACAACATCGTCCTGGCCGATGAAATCAACCGTGCCTCGCCGAAGACCCAGTCGGCGCTGCTGGAAGTCATGGAGGAGTCCCGCGTCACCGTGGACGGCATCACCTACTCCGCAGGCCGCCCCTTCATGGTCATGGCCACCCAGAACCCGATCGAGCAGGCAGGCACTTACCGCCTGCCCGAGGCCCAGCTGGACCGCTTCCTGATCAAGACCTCCATCGGATACCCGGACCACGCCTCCACAGTCCGGCTCCTGGGCGGGAACAACCTGAAGGACCGCTCCAAGGACCTCACTGCCGTGATCACCACCCAGGCGGTGGCGGACATGGCCGACCTCGCCGCCACGGCGCACGTTGACACCGCGGTGCTGGAGTACATCTCCCGGCTCTGCGAGGAAACCCGCAGCGCACCCGAGACCCGGCTTGGCGTCTCGGTCCGCGGCGCCCTGGCAATGGTCCGTGCCTCGAAGGTCTGGGCTGCCGCGCAGGGACGGAACTTCGTGCTGCCGGATGACATCAAGGAACTGGCACCCGTGGTGTGGACCCACCGGTTCGTCATGGATCCCGAAGCCGAGTTCTCCGGTGCCACCGCCGAGGCTGTGCTGACCAGGATCCTGGCCGACGTCGCCGCCCCGCAGCAGCGCACCAACGCCTGAGCCGCCCGGCCTGCAGCCTGAAGCTGCAGCTGCCGCCACTGTCATTCCAGCGCTACAACGAAGGCAAACCCTTATGTCCGACGGCACGTCCAGCGGCACCCGGCTGACCCGGCTCGCGGAGCGTCTCCAGCAGCCCTTCCACCGGAACGGCCGCCCCACCCGCCTGCACCCCGCAGCGGTTTGGTCCGAAGCCAGCAGCACGGCCCTCCAGGCCCTGACACCCGCCTGGCGGAGAGTCCGGGAGATCTGGCTGAAGTACGCCTGGCCGGTGCTGTCCGTGGTCAGCATCCTGGGCTGGTCCGTCCTGGCCGCCGCCATCCTGCTGTGGACCACCGGCCAGGCATTCGGCTGGCAGGAAGCCACGGCGGCGTCCATCGCCGCCTTCGCCATGTTCGTGATCGCCGTCGCGTTCATCCTCGGCCGGTCTTCCTATGGCGTGCTGCTGGACCTCGCCCGGACGCGTGTGGCGGTGGGGGACAGCGCCGTCGGCAGTATCGCCGTCTCCAACACCTCGGCCCGCCCGCTGCTGCCGGCCGCGCTGGAACTGCCGGTGGGCAGCACCACGGCCGTCTTCCACCTTCCCCGGATGAAGCCCGGCCAGGTCCATGAGGACCTGTTCACCATCCCCACCGCACGGCGCGCCGTGATCGTGGTGGGACCGGTCCGCTCCGTCCGGGCCGACCCCCTGCACCTGTTGCGGCGCCAGGTCCTCTGGACCGAACCCGAGGACCTCTTCGTCCATCCCCGCACGGTTGCCCTGGCAGGCTCTGCCGCAGGCTTCATCCGCGACCTTGAGGGCATGCCCACGACCGACCTCTCCAGTGCCGACGTGTCCTTCCACGCCCTGCGCGACTACGTACCCGGCGATGACCGCCGGCACATCCACTGGAAAACCACGGCCCGCACCAACAAACTGATGGTGCGCCAGTTCGAGGAAACCCGCCGCGCCCACCTGGCCATTTCGCTGTCCATCAACACCGACGAGTACTCCTCCGAAAACGAATTCGAAATGGCCATCTCTGTGGCTGCCTCCATCGGCCGGCAGGCCATCCGCGAACAGCGCGAACTCGACGTTCTCACGCAGAAAGGCCCGCTCCGCTGCGAAACCGGCCGCAACCTGCTCGATGACATGACCCGGATCGTGGGCACTCCGATGCGCCGCACCGCCGTCGACCTCGCCAGGACACTGGCCGACACCGTGCCCAACGCCTCCGTGGTGTTCTTCGTGGTGGGCAGCAATGTGACGGCCACCCAGCTCCGCTCCGCCGCCGCCTCCGTCCCGCCCGGCGTCCGCAGCCTGGCGGTCCGGGTGGACGCCGGTGCAGCGCCCACCCGGGCCAACATCGCAGACCTCACCGTCCTGACGCTCGGCGATCTTGCCGACCTTGCCATCGTGCTGAGAAAGGCCGCCGCATGAGCACCGCAACGGGCCAGCCCCCACAAAGGCGGTCCCCGCAAACCCGTACCCGCCGCAAGGCCGCAAACCCGGACTCCGCCTTCACCACCGGCCAGCCGCCCTGGCATTTCATGCTCGACGCCGGAGCCCTGGTGGTCCTGCTGGGCCTGGGCCTGCTCGGCTTCGGCCTGAGCTTCGGGGGTGACCCCTACTACCTCCTGTCCGGGTTCGGCGGCATCATCCTGGGACTGGCCATCGGCGCTGCCAACGCCCACCTGCGCCTGGGCCTGCTGATCACCACCGCCCTGGCCCTGGCCGCCTACCTGGTGTTCGGGACCTGGCTGGCCGTTCCGGACTCCGCCATTGCCGGATTCGTTCCCTCCCTGGACTCGCTGCGGACCCTGCTCCTGGGCGTCGTCTTCGCCTGGAAGGACATGCTCACGGTTGGGGTGCCGGTGGGAACCGCCGGCGGCGTGCTCATTGTCCCCTTCCTGAGCTCATTGATTACGGCACTCGTGGCAGCGCTCCTGACCTGGCGGGCAAGGAGCCCCTACCTGCCCCTCATCCCTGTCCTGGTCCTGTTTGTCACGGGCATTGCCTTCAGCACCAACGCGGCATTCCTGACCCTCGAACGTGGCATCGGCCTGACGGTCCTTGGCATCGCGTGGGCAACTTTCCGCCGGGACACCCTGCGGCGGAACAGCGCACGCAGGGTGGCGGTCAACAATCCGCAGGCGGACAACGGCACCGCCCGCCGCGCCAGGATCCGCCGGCTGGGCATGGCTGCGGGAGTGATTGCCGCCAGCGTGGGAATTACCGCGGTGGCCGCACCCCTGGTCAGCGCCGGCGAGGACCGCAAAGTCCTCCGCAACGTGGTGGTGCCGCCGTTTGATCCCAAGGACTACATCACGCCCCTGGCCAGTTTCCGGACCTACGTCAAGGACAAGAAGGACGACACCCTGTTCGTGGTCAAGGGGCTCCCGCGCGACGGCCGGGTGCGCCTGGGTGCCCTGGACGCCTTCAACGGCACCAACTACAACATGGACCCCAACGGTTCCGGCAACTTCAGCAAGGTGGGCGACGCCAAGTCCATCAACACCCTCGCTGACACGTCCGGAGTAGTGCCCACCAACGACTACTCGATCAGCATCAATGTGGAGGACTACCAGGGCTACTTTGTCCCGGGCGGCCGGAAGACCACCGGCATCAGCTTTGACCAGTCAGGTACCGCCGCTGCTGCCGGTCTTTACTTCAACACGGGAACGGACACCGCCGTCACCACCAACGGGCTGTCCCGCGGCGACGCCTACACCGTGCAGGTGTCCGATCCGGCCAAGCTCGAACACGGGCAGCTGACGCAGTACGACTTCGCCAAAATCTCCCTGCCGGCCCCGCTGGAGGTGCCGCCGGTGATCGGTTCCCAGGCCAACGACCTGTCCGCCGACGCTCCCACCGCCATCGACCGGGTACGCCAGATCGAGGCGCACTTTCAAAAGACGGGTGCCTTCAGCAACGGCCTGGTCAGTGAGGGGCAGCTGCCCAGCGTCTCAGGCCATGGCGCCGCCCGGATCCGCAACCTGCTGACCGCCAAGCAAATGCTCGGCGACGATGAACAGTACGCCGTGGCCATGTCCCTGATGCTCCGGCACCTGGGCATCCCCTCCCGCGTGGTGATGGGGTTCTATCCGGAGCCCACCAGCCCGGAGAACGGTGCCGGCGAGGTGAAGATCACCGGAAAGGACGTCCACGCCTGGGTGGAGGTCGCCTTTGAGCGGGTAGGCTGGGTCAGCTTCGATCCCACCCCGCCCAAGGACAACATCCCCATCCCGCCGGACCCCGAGAACAAGTCCAAGCCCAAGCCCCAGGTGCTGCAGCCGCCGCCCCCGCCGCAGGAGCCCGCGGACCTGCCGCCGGACTCCTCACCGGACGCCCTGGACGCGGACCAGAAGAAGAACAACCCATGGCTGTTCTGGGGCGCCCTTTTGGGTGCATTGGGTGTCGCCGCCATTCCGTTGCTGGTCCTTGCCCTGCCGCTGCTGCTGATTGCCCTGCTGAAGGCGCGACGGCGGAAGTCGCGTTTCCGCGACGGCCACCCCGCCCAGCGTGTGGGCGGAGGCTGGAACGAGGTGGTGAGCCTGGCGACCGACCTGGGTGCCGCCGTCGACACCCGCTCGACGCGGCGCGAAAGCGCTGCCGTCCTGGCCGAAGCGTTCCCTGGAACCCAAGGGACCACCACCCTGTTGGCCCGCCGGGCGGACGCCTCCATCTTTGGCGCGGGGGAGCCCACAGAGGAGGACGTTCGCGAGTATTGGACCATCGTTGACGGGTCGCTCAAGGAAATGACCTCGGGCATGGGGTTCTGGCGCCGGCAGCAGGCACGGTTCTCGCCGCGCTCGCTGCTTGCCGACGCCCGGACCGCCATGAACTCCGGCAAGGCCCCCAGCCTTCGCGGGGGCCGGCTGGCACTGCCTGCGGTCTCCGCATTCGTTGCCGCCCGCCGCCGTCGTGCCTCCGGAAGTGCTGACGCGCCGCCGGCCCGGGAAGGACGCGGCCAGGAAGGATCCGGCCGGCAGTGACTTGCGGCGACGAACACTGCCCGCGCTGCCACCAGCCCATCCGGGCGGGGGCCACCTTTTGCCCCGCCTGCGGGGCGCCGCTGCCCAACCGGGCGGCACGCCGTCCCCGCAGCCCGGGCCTGCCCGCGGACCGCGGAAGGAGCGCCGCGGGGGAAGCGCGCCCCGCGCACGCGCCCGGGAATCCCGGTACTATCCCGATAGTAGAAATGCCCCCGGCAGGTCAGCCGGCGGGCACCGCATATACGGGCACCGCGCAGGCGGGCACCTTGCCCACGGGAATCGCGCCGGGCAGGACCGGCGGTTCCACACGGGTGGAGGCCGCTCCAGGGGGAGGAACGGGAATGGCAGTGAACCTTCAGCTTGTTCCGGCTGCGGCGGGCAAGCGGCTTGGCGCTGCGGTCATTGACTGGCTGCCGGGGGTGGCGGTGCTGGTGGTGGCGTTTGCCATCGGATTTGCCGGGATCACCCGGACCAGGAGCGGCGGCTTCATTGTCTACGACACCTCCTCGCTGGTCCTTTTTGGCGGCATCGGCCTTGGCCTGACCCTGGCCTACCTGTTCGTGGTGCTCGGCCTGGAGGCCCGCACCGGCAAGACGCCCGGCAACCTGCTCATGGGGATCCGCAGCGCGGACCAGGACGGTTATGCTCCCGGCGCCGGTGCCGTGTTCCTGCGTGGCCTCATCACCGGGGCAGGCATCCTGCTGGCCGTGCTGGCCGCGGTGCTGGTGATGGTCTTCAAGTGGTTCGACGCCGCCGTGTTCATCCTTGGTCCGCTGCTCCTGGTGGGTGCCGTCTGGGCGGTGCTGGTGGTCGTTTCCAGCCGCTGGGACAAGAACGGCGGGCTGCGCGGCTGGAATGACGCCGCCGCCAAGACCCTGGCATTCGACGTCAAGGCCGGCCGCGACCCCATCACCACCGGCGGCATCCAGGGCCCCTACAGCTTCGCGCCGCTGGACCTTCCGCCCGTGCAGCAGGTGCTGTCCCCGGTGGCCGGGGCTACCGCAGCCCAGGCGCGTGTGTACCAGGCCCCGCCGCCGCAAAACGCGGCGCCACATTCTGCTGCAGCCCGGATGCCCCAGCCTGCGGCACCCACCGCACCCCAGCCTGCGGCACCCCCCGCACCTTCGCCGTCGGCCACCATGCCGTCGCAGACCATGCCCTACACCGCGCCGGCCTCCTTTTCGCCGCCGGCACCCGCGCAGGCTGCCGCCCAGGGGATGATGCCCGCTTTCCCGCAGGTTTTTGCACCGACAGGTTCCGCCGGCCACCGGGTTCCTCCGCAGCACTTGGATGACGACGTCGAACGCACGCAGGTGCGGCCCGGAATAAGCGGCCCAGGCCCCGTGGCCGTCCTCCGTATCCGCCTGGACGACGGCCGCGACTTCCAGCTGGACCGCAGCGTCCTGGTGGGCCGCAACCCGGTGGGGCAGGCCGGGGAACAGCACGCACAGCTGCTGGCCGTTGATGATCCCGGGCGTTCCATCTCCAAGACCCACCTGCACCTGCTCACCGACGGCGCAGGTATTTGGGTGACGGACCGGCAGTCAACCAACGGAAGCGCCGTCACCACCCCGGACGGCCTGCGCACCCCACTGGTGCCGGGCGTCCCCACATTTGTTACCCCGGGATCCAGCGTGCATTTTGGAGACCGTACCTTTTACCTAGGACAGGCATGAACCAGCACCCCGCCAGTGTTTCCTCCACCATCCAGCCGGGGCCGCGACCCAGCCTCAGCTATGGCTACGGGACGGACAGGGGACTCCGCCGGGAGCTGAACGAAGATTCGTACATCGCGGCCGACCCCGTCTTCGCCGTTGCCGACGGCATGGGCGGCCACGAAGCCGGCGAAATCGCCAGCGGCCTTTGCGTGCGGGCGCTCGCCGAAATGCCCCAGGTCAGCACGGGGGAACGGAGCATCACCGCTGCCGTCCTCCAGCAGTACGTGGCCCGTGCAGACAATTCGATCCGTGAGGCCACCGGAGCCCGCGCCGGCACCACCCTCACCGGTGCGGTGGTGGTGGAACAGATGGGCATGCCGTACTGGCTGGTCCTGAACATCGGCGATTCCCGCACCTACCGGCTCAGCCAGGGGCGGTTCGAACAAATCAGCGTTGACCACTCGGAGGTCCAGGAACTTGTGGACGCGGGCGAAATCACCGCCCAGGAGGCAACGGTCCATCCGCGCCGGCACGTGGTCACCCGGGCCTTGGGCACAGGGGACGAGACGGAGGCGGACTACTGGCTTCTCCCCGTGGAGGAAGGCGACCGCGTCCTGGTCTGCTCCGACGGACTCACTGGGGAACTCCCGGACGAGGAAATCCTGGGGATCCTCAGTACCGTGGCGGATCCGCAGGAGGCTGTGGACGCCCTGATCCAGGCTGCGCTGCGCAAGGGCGGGCGGGACAATGTCACGGCCATCGTGGTGGACGCGAGGAACGTTGCGAACGACGACGGCGCAGGCACCACAGCGCCCCGCCTCACCTCCGCTGACGGAGACGAAGTGACGCTGCCGCGTCCGCAGGCATCCGCAGCCGTGACGCAGCCCCTGCCCGCACCGGTTGAGGAGACGGCCGACCAGCACGCTCCAGTCCAGCACGGGGAGCAGGGCAATGACGGACGCTAGCTACATCCCAGGCACCTGGTTGGGCGTTGTCAGGTCCCGGACCGCGGTCCTCCTGGGCCCCGGGTGCCCCGCCGAACTCGCAGGTGCGCTGTGGGAACTCCTCGCAGACCGTCCCGAGCCGCACGAGGTCCTCGCAGCCGTCACCAGCACTTCCGGCGGATCCCTCACCCGCATCCCGTCCTTCGGCATCCTGGACTTCAACGGGTCCCTGCGGGTCTTCCTGCGCGGCGACATCGACCTCACCGTCGAGCAGCCCGCCGGAACCATCGATCTTGACGGCCGGGATGTGACCACCTGGAACGAACGCAGGTTCGTGCTGGCCGGGACGTGCCGGGTGAGGATCGCGGACGGTGGCGCCGGCAGTTCCCCGCACGCTGCGGAGCAACCCGAACTGCCGCTCGCTGAGGGCGTGGTGTTGCTGCAGTCCCTGACCATGGCCGCACCGTCCGGCCCCGCTGCCGTGGGTGGCCCGGCCGCTGCGGATGCCGCAGCACCTATGGAAACTTCCGCGGCCGGCCCAGCGGCTGATGTCCTGGCTGCTGATGTTCCCGCCGCTGACCCAGTGCGCCCTGCCGTCCTGCCCGAAAAGGAGGACGTGCCGCAGACCACCCTTCTTTCCGAAGCCACCCTTCTTTCCGAAGCCACCCTCCTTCCCGAAGATGGAGCCTCGGCCGAAACGGTGATGGGAGTCGTTGACGAGGACCCTGCCGATGAACACCCGGCCGGCGGCGCTGTGGATCTCCCGGCCGCGGGCGGGCTGGACCCGGACGCCACGATTGCCCCGGACGGCATGATAGGCGTCGACGGGGAGAACCATCCGGACGGGGACAACGGGGATGTCAGTGCCGACGGGGAGTCGGCCGGGGAAGCTGACGCGGAGCCCGAACTCCTCAACGCATCGGCTGCAGCTGCTGCGGGCGGCGGCTCCGACGCAGCCGGCGCCGGGCCCGCAGGGGAGATGACGACGTCCTACGACCACCTTTGGGACCGAACAGTGATGCGGCATATCGAAGACGCCGCCGTGCGTGAGGACGCCGACGCCGACTCGGGCCACATTTCCCGGCAGCAACCGGCACTGCCCGCGGCCGAACCGCTGCCCGCCCTCGGCGCGGCAGGGGAACCTGCCCCCGAAGTTCCGCCGGCCGGTTCCGGGACCGGCACAGAAGCAGAAGGCGGCGCCGAGCCCGGTGCCGGTTCCGGACCTGACGCCAGCCCGAAAGACGGGCCTGCCGTGCTGCCCCGCCCTGCCTCCGCCGGAGGCCTCATCGATTCAGTGCCATGGCGCATCGGGGGAGCGGTTCCGGCACCGGCCGCCCCGGCACCCGCTCCGCCGCCAACCGCAGCCACACCGGCCGCGCCGCCCGCAGGTCACGTTCCGGCTCCATCCACGCCGGTGCCTGCTGCACCCAACCTTGGCCCCGCCGGCCCAGCGCCCGGATCCATGCCAGCATCAGGATCCATTCCCGCGCCCGGATCCGGCGCGGGCAAGGAACACACCGCCCACCAGGAAGCCGATGCCGGGTTCGACCCCGACCACGATGGCCAGACGGTCATGAAGAGCAGCCTCCCGGGAACGGCACCCGGCCAGGCAACGAAATTGCCGTCCGTTCAGCAGGACCCCGCCGGCGGGCCGCTGGTGCTGGCCCGCGTCTGCTCGCAGGGCCACGCCAATCCGCCCACACGTGCCCACTGCAGCGCCTGCGGGGGTGCCCTGCTGCCTGATGCCGTGCAGGTGGCCCGTCCCCGGCTGGGGCGGATGCGCCTGTCCACCGGCGAACTCCTGGACCTCGATCAGTCCATGGTGATCGGCCGGCAGCCGTCCGTGTCCCGGGTCCAGGGCAGCGTCATGCCGCGGCTGGTCCAGGTGGCAAGCCCCGGCGGGGACATTTCCAGGTCCCACCTGGAGGTCCGGCTCGAGGGCTGGCACGTGATGCTCTGCGACCTCAAGGCCACCAACGGCACGGTCCTGGTCCGGGAAGGGCAGCCGCCACGGCGCCTGGCCCAGAACGAGATGGCCATCCTGCTCGACGGCGACATCGCCGAACTGGGCGACAACATCTCATTGCGTTTTGAGGAGATTCCTTGAGTTCCAAACGGCCTGTTGCGCCGCCGCCCCGCATTCCGGGGTTCAGCTATATCAGCCTGCTGGGGTCCGGCGGGTTTTCCGACGTCTACCTGTATGAACAGGACCGGCCGCGCCGTAAGGTCGCCGTCAAGGTGCTGCTCTCGGACCTGAAGACCGAGGGCGCGCGGCGGCGTTTCGAGTCCGAAGCCAACCTCATGGCCCAGCTGTCGTCACACCCGTACATCGTCACCATTTTCGAAGCGGAAGTAACGGACGACGGGCATTCCTACCTGGCCATGGAGTACTGCTCCCGGCCCAGCCTTGACGTGCGGTACCGGCGCCAGCGCTTCAGCGTGGACGAGGTCCTCGCTGTCGGCATCCAGGTGGCCTCCGCCGTCGAAACCGCCCACCGGGCCGGCATCGCCCACCGCGACATCAAGCCAGCCAACATCCTGGTGACGGATTACAACCGTCCGGCCCTCACCGACTTCGGCATTTCCGGCACCCTGGCCGGGGACTCAGACGACGATTCGGGCATGTCCAT
Organism: Arthrobacter sp. SAFR-179; assembly: GCF_059414945.1. NCBI lineage: Bacteria > Bacillati > Actinomycetota > Actinomycetes > Micrococcales > Micrococcaceae > Arthrobacter > Arthrobacter sp. SAFR-179. Next base: position 198,880 of record NZ_JBPFDM010000003.1, on the reverse strand, counting down.
TCCCTGGTCCCCGCCGGAGCAGTTCCGGGACGGCAGCGTTGACGGCGTCATGGTGGACGTGTGGGCCCTCGGTGCCACTCTGTACACCCTCCTGGCCGGACGCTCACCCTTCGTCATGCCCGGGGCGGACAACTCGCAGCGTGAACTGATCAACCGGATCAGCAACATGGCGCTGCCAAAGCTGGGCCGTGCCGATGTGCCGGAATCACTGGAACTTGCCCTGGCCACGGCCATGGCCAAATCGCCCCGGTCCCGGTACTCCTCGGCGCACGCCTTCGCTCTTGCCCTGCAGCGCATCCAGGCCGAGCTCAACCTTTCCGTCACGCCCTTCGAGGTCCTGGAGGAACCCCAGCAGGAGGAGAGCCACCCGGACGACGGGACCGAGGAGACGCGCGTCCGCAGCATTGCCGCCATCGACCCGGAGCGGACCGGCAGCGCGCCCACGTTCCCGGCCCGTACGCGCCCCAACCCCGGCGGCGCCGGGACAGGCGCAACGGGCCGCGGGGGAGGTGCCGTCCCGCCGTCGCACTTTGCCCCCGTGACGCCCGGCCAAGGCAAACCGGCCCCGGCGGTGCCCTCCATTCCGGCCCGCACCACCTGGGCTGCAGCCACCGGAACGGCGTCGGCAGGGGCAGCCGCGCCTCTTACAGGCACGGACGACGGCGCCGGGCAGGGGGAGTGGGCCCAGTCCACCGTCCTGCGCGGCAGCACAGGGACGGCCAACTACGGTGCGCCGGTAACGGGCACGGCGGGAGCTGCGCAGGACACCGCCTACACCGCAGACGCAACAGTGCAGCGGGCCGTGCAGGTGGACGAGCCCGGCGAAATACCGGAAGCGGACCACAGCAAGCGCAACCTGTGGCTCGCGCTCGCCGGCGGCACCCTCCTGGCGCTGGCGGCAGTGGTGGGCATCGTGGTGGCGAACACGGCCACCGGCACGCCCAAGGTTGTGGAAACCCAGCAGGCCAGCAAACCTCCGGTCGACGCATTGGATAACGGCACCGTGCCTGACGTCGAAAGCCTCAAAGGCGCTATCGGCGGCGACGGGGAAGCCAGCTTCACGTGGACCAACCCGCAGCCCAAGGACGGGGACACCTACAAGTGGAAGGTGTACACCATCGGCGGCGGCGAGGGGGGATTCCAGGCCATCGCACAGCCGCCGGTACGGGTCCGTCCCAACCCGACAGGACAAACCTGCATCCAGGTGATGATCGTGCGGACCGACGGCGCATTCTCACCGCTGGGGTCCGGGTCCATCGCGTGCGCCGGCCAATGAATCCGCTGCACAGCCAGCCGCCGTTTCCGCGGCATGACCAGCACTTCGACTACCGCAACAGTTCTGCCTTGAGGAGGCACAGATCATGGGGGATCTAGCAATCGATTTCTGTGGCGAATGGTACGAGCCATCGGATGAGGACATCTTCAACATCGGCCGTGAAGGCGACCTGGAGGTGGACGACAACCCGTACCTGCACCGGCAGTTCCTGCAGGTGGCCCGCTACGACGGCATCTGGTGGCTCAGCAACGTGGGCAGCATGCTGTCCGCCACCGTCGCCGACGCCTCCGGCGGCATGCAGGCCTGGCTGTCACCCGGAGCCCGGATTCCGCTGGTCTTCAGCCACACCAACATCATCTTCACGGCCGGGCCCACCACCTACGAGTTCGCCGTCCACCTGAAGACGCCGTCCTTCCGGCAGGAAACCCGGGAAGGCGTGTCCAGCGGTGACACCACCATCGGCCCCGTGGTCTTCACGGACGCCCAGAAGGCGCTGATCGTGGCGCTCGCCGAGCCCGTGCTCCGGCGCGAAGGCACCGGCTTCAGCACCATCCCGTCCTCCGCGGCGGCCGCCAAGACCCTGGGCTGGGCACTGACCCGGTTCAACCGCAAGCTGGACAACGTCTGCGACAAGCTGGACCGGGTGGGCGTGGTGGGACTGCGCGGCGGGGGCGGCAAGCTCGCCACCAACCGCCGGGCACGCCTGGTGGAGCACGCCGTCACCACCCACCTGGTGACGCCCGATGACCTGTACCTCCTGGAGAAGATGAGGGGCGTGGACGAAGGATGAGGATCCGGCTGACACTCCGCCGCGAACCCGCCGACGCCAAGGACCTGGCCGTCACGGTGGACGGCATGGCCACCGTGGCCGACATCGCCACCGTGTTGTGGGCGGCGGACCCCGACCGCAAGGGTACGCCCGCCCCGGACAACCTTTCCCTGCGGATCGACGAAGCCTTCGTGGGTGCCGGGATCAGCGGGAACATCCTGACCCGGGAGGACAACCTCCTCGAATCCGGCCTGCGCCCCGGCTCGGTGGTATCGCTGGCCCAGGTCAGTGCACAGTTCCACGAAGCCGGTGCCGGCAGGGGACCGGCTGCCGCCACCCTGCGCGTGCTGTCCGGACCCGACGTCGGGCGCGAATTTTCGCTGCCCACCGGCACCAGCTACATCGGCCGGGACCGGGACGTGGACATCCGCCTCACGGACCCGCTCACCTCCAAACGGCACGCCCGGATCACGGTGGGCGACGCCGTCGAGATCGTTGACACCAACTCCGCCAACGGCCTCCTGATGGACGGCCTGCCCGTCACCCGTGCCACACTGAACTCCTCCGACACGGTGACCCTGGGCGACACCACCGTCACCGTGGTGCCGCTGGGGCACAACCATGCGGCAGCACCGACGTCGCCCCTGGTGGACTTCAACCGCTCTCCGCGGGTGGTGCCCCGCTTCGAGGTCCCCAAGCGGGTCCTGCCTGCCGGGCCCAAGCGCCCCGAGGACCATCCCTTCCCCTACATCATGCTGGTGGCGCCGCTGATGATGGGTGCCGTCATTTTCGCCGTCACGCAGAACGTGCTGTCCATGGTGTTCATGCTGATGATGCCACTGTTCATCGTGGGCCATTACGTGGACCAGAAGATGCGGACCCGGAAGCAGCAAAAGGAACAACTCAAGCAGTTCCGCGCCGCCATGGCCGCGTTCCGGCAGGACCTCACCGGGCTGCAGCAGGTGGAACGGGCGGTCCGGCTGCAGGAAGCGCCGTCGGTCAGTGACACCGTGGACGCCATCTACAAGCTGGGGCCGCTGCTGTGGACGCACCGGCCGGAGCACTCCACATTCCTGGGCCTGCGGTTCGGCCTGGGGACCGCGCCGTCGCGCATCCCGCTGGAAGAGCCGTCCAACAACGACACGGAAGTCCAGTACAGCCGCGAAATCCAGGACTGCATCAAGCAGTTCAGCGAGATCGAAGGCGTCCCCGTGGTCTCCCAGCTCCGCACCTCCGGAGCTTTGGGAATTGCCGGTACCCGCGGACTGGTGGACGACGTAGCCCGTGCCATGGTGCTGCAGCTGGTGGGACTGCATTCCCCGGCCGAAGTGGTCCTCACCGCCATCACGTCCGCCCGGTCCCGGGAACGCTGGAACTGGCTGCAGTGGCTGCCGCACGTTGGCTCGGGCCACAGCCCGCTGGGCGGGGACCACCTGGCCGCCGGTTCCGCCGGCGGCTCTTCCCTGCTGGCCCGCCTCGAGGACCTGGTCGAGGCCCGGGAGGCAGCGGCCAAGCGCTCAGGCCCTGAGCTGCGCCCCGGCATCGACCCCGTAAAGCACGAAGTCGAAGAGCCCGTGCTGCCGTCCGTGCTGGTCATCGTGGAAGATGACGCCCCCGTGGACCGCGGCCGCCTGACCCGGCTGGCCGAACGCGGCCCTGACTCGGGCGTGCACATCCTGTGGGTGGCCACCGACGTCCAGTCCCTCCCGGCCGCCTGCCGCGATTTCATGGTGGTGGACGGCGACCACGGAGCCACCACCGGCCAGGTCCGGCTGGGCCGCCACACCTACCCGGTCAGCTGTGAGAGCGTGGACGCGGAGCTCGCCGCCCAGCTGGCCCGGATGCTGGCACCCGTGGTGGATGTAGGCAAGCCCGTCAACGACGATTCCGACCTGCCGCGCGCGGTGTCCTACGTGACCCTGATCGGCAAGGACTTCCTGGACAATCCGCAGGCAGTGGTGGAGCGCTGGACGGAGAACAATTCGCTGCACGCCACCGCCGTGGCCAACCGCAAGGACAACGGCACCCTCAGGGCCTTGGTGGGGTCCAAGGGCATCGAGCCGCTGTACCTGGACCTGAAGAACGAAGGGCCGCACGCCCTGGTGGGCGGCACCACCGGCGCCGGTAAGTCCGAGTTCCTGCAGTCCTGGGTCATGGGCATGGCGGCGGCCTACAGCCCGGACCGTGTCAGCTTCCTCTTCGTGGACTACAAGGGCGGGGCCGCGTTCGCCGACTGCATCAACCTGCCGCACACCGTGGGCCTGGTCACGGACCTTTCGCCGCACCTGGTGCGCCGCGCCCTCACCTCCCTTCGCGCCGAACTGCACTACCGCGAGCAGCTGCTGAACCGGAAGAAGGCCAAGGACCTGCTGGCCCTGCAGCGGGAGGCGGACCCGGAAGCCCCGCCGTACCTCGTGATCATCGTGGACGAGTTCGCCGCCCTGGCCAGCGACGTGCCCGAGTTCGTGGACGGCGTGGTGGACGTGGCCGCCCGTGGCCGTTCCCTGGGCCTGCACCTCATCCTGGCCACCCAGCGGCCCGCCGGCGTCATCAAGGACAGCCTGCGTGCCAACACCAACCTCCGCGTGGCGCTGCGGATGGCTGACGAGGACGACGCCACCGACATCCTGGGTGTTCCGGACGCGGCCTACTTCGACCCCGCCATTCCGGGCCGCGGTGCCGCCAAGACCGGTCCTGGCCGGATCCAGGGCTTCCAGACGGGCTATGCCGGCGGCTGGACCACGGATAAGCCGCAACGTCCCCAGATCGACATCGTGGAGATGGCCTTTGGCTCCGGTCCCAGCTGGGAAGCGCCGGCACTTGAGAAGCCTGCGGCCCCGGAACCGGCCGGCCCCAACGACATCGCCAGGATGACCTCCACCATCGTGCACGCCGCGGACACACTGGCCCTGCGGCCGCCGCGGAAGCCATGGCTGGACGAACTGGCCAAGACCTATGACTTCTCCAAGCTGCCCAATCCCCGGACGGACGAACAGCTTCTGCTGGGCGTGGCGGACGACCCCGTGCACCAGGACCAGCCCACCGTGTTTTATGAACCGGACCGGGACGGCAACATGGCCATTTACGGCACAGGCGGTTCCGGCAAGTCCGCAGCCCTGCGCGGCATTGCGATTGCCGCGGCCGTCACACCGCGCGGCGGCCCGGTCCACGTCTATGGCATCGACTGCGGTTCTGCCGGGCTGCGGATGCTGGAGGAACTTCCGCACGTGGGGGAGATCATCAACGGCGACGACGTCGAACGGGTGGGACGGCTGCTGCGGCTCCTCCGGGACATCGCCGAGCTGCGTTCCGCGCAGTTCGCCGAGGTGCGCGCCTCCACCATTGTGGAGTACCGGAAGCTGGCCAACCGGCCGGATGAGAAGCGGATCTTCGTGCTGGTGGACGGCATGTCCGCCTTCCGTGAGGCGTATGAGCACAGCAAGCTTTCGGGGCTCTGGGACATTTTCCTGCAGCTGGCCACGGACGGCCGGACCCTGGGCATCCACCTGGTGGTGACGGGGGACCGGCCCAACGCCGTTCCCGCCTCGTTGCTCGCCTCCATCCAGCGCCGGCTTGTCCTGCGCCTCTCCTCGGAGGACGACTACATTTCCATGGACGTGCCCCGGGACGTCCTCACCGCCACCTCGCCCCCGGGCCGCGGCCTGCTGGACGGGCTTGAAGTCCAGCTGGCCGTCCTGGGCGGGAACTCGAACCTGGCCCTGCAGGCACGTGAGGTCCACAAGCTCAGCGAAGCCATGCTTCGGCAGGGCCTGGAAACCGCGCCGGGCATCGAGCGGCTCCCCGAGCAGGTGGACCTGGATGTCCTGCCCGCCGGCAGCCCGGACGTCCCTGTCATCGGCGTGGACGACGAGTCCCTGCAGCCGGCCGAAATCATGGCCCGCGGCCCGCTCCTGCTGGCCGGCCCGCCGGGTGCCGGGCGCACCGTTGCCCTGGTCACCCTTGCCTACGCGCTGCGCCGCTCCAACCCCGCCACCGAGCTGGTCTACCTCGGGTCCCGCCGGTCCGCCGTCGCATCCCTCCCCATCTGGAACCGGGCCGTGGTGGGCCCGGACGACCTCGCCGAGGTGGCGGAGGACCTGGTGGAGCACTCCACCGGAAACCCGGGAGCCGTGGCCTTCTTCATCGAGGGCCTCACAGAGTTCACCGACACCATTGCCGAGTCCGGGATGGCGCAGCTGGTCACCGCGTCCCTTAAGGCAGACCAATGGGTCATCGGCGAGTCCGAGTCCTCCACCTGGTCCTCCGCCTGGCAGCTTGCCCAGCCCTTCAAATCCGGCCGCCGCGGCCTGCTGCTCAACCCGGGGGACATCGAGGGCGACAGCCTGCTCAATACCTCGCTCGGCAGGGTCAGTCCCGACTTCATTCCGGGCCGCGGGTACGTGGTGGGACGGGGCAAAGCCAGGAAAATCCAGGTGGCGCTCCCGCCGGAAAACCGGGACTGAACACGCCGAAACCGGACGGCCGCTCCTGCGTCGGATTTGCGGCCGTCCGGCTGAGTGTAGAAGACTGCTGCGGAACCAGAAGGCCGCGGACGGGGGGATCCGTGGGCGTCGAAAGGTAACCGTGACCCCCTCCACCCCGCTCATCCGTGCTGTGCCCGCCACCGCCTCCGCGGCGTTCCTGGCGCTCACAATAGGCCTGTCCACTACTTCGCTGGCCTTGGCTGATTCTCCCGAGCCCTCGCCCGCTGCCACCACTGTCGCACCCGGCCCGGAACCCTCACCGGACAAGACATCGAACGGGCGGCCGGGCAAGCCTGACGAACCACCGGGGCAGGGCGGCGCGCCCGTCCAGCCGACGGCCCAGCCGGCGCCTTCCACCCAGCGGCCCGTCCAGCCTGCCCAGCCCCAGCCGCCCAGGACAGGCGCTCCTGCCCCGGCCGCTCCACCCGCCACGGCAGCGGACGTCCCGGCGGAACCCGCCACCGAAAACCCCTCAGCCGCTGCCGGTTACCGCCCGCCCACAGGCCCCTCCAGTGGTGTGGACTGGAACAGCCCCGTAACCCGGGCTGCCGGACCCGCCCAGATGGCTGCTGCCGCTCCCGCCCATGGCCAGGGTCCCGGCGGACCAGCGCCCCTGCCCATAGCCCTTGGCACGCTGCTGGTGGGGGCGTCTGCCGGTGCCTTCGCATGGTGGAACCGAAACAGGAACCGGTTCCGCGCGCATTGAGAGCCGTTTGGCCGCCGTGCCGGGCGACTGTCAGAGGTGTAAGGCAAGATAGGTCTGTGAGCACAGGACCAGGACCCGCAGAACAGACCGCCACCCGGACCGCGGCAACCCACGAGCCCCAAGCCGTCCCCACCGAAGCCATCCGCGAGGAATACCAAAACCTCGCCGACCTGGTGCGGAAGTACCGGTTCGCGTATTACCAGGAGGATTCCCCCCTGGTTTCGGACGCCGAGTTCGACACCCTTTTCCGCCGCCTCGAGGAGATCGAGGCGCTGCACCCGGAACTGGTGTCCAACGACTCGCCAACCCAGGAAGTGGGCGGCGAGGTCTCCGCAGCGTTCGCGCCCGTGGAACACCTGCAGCGGATGTACAGCCTGGAAGACGTCTTCTCGCTGGAGGAGCTCGAGGCCTGGCTCAACCGGGCCGAGGCCAGCATCGAAAAGATCGGGGACGGCAGCGCCAAGGCAGCCTGGCTGACTGAACTCAAGATCGACGGCCTGGCGGTCAACCTCCTGTACCGCGACGGCAAGCTGGTGCGGGCTGCCACCCGCGGCGACGGCACCACCGGCGAGGACATCACCCACAACCTGCTCACCATCAAGGAAATACCGCAGGAACTGCGCGGCAGCGGTTTCCCCGCCGAGATGGAGGTGCGCGGCGAGGTCTTCATCCCGTCCAAGGCGTTCGCTGAGTTCAATGAGGCCCTGATCGAGGCCGGCAAGGCACCGCTGGCCAATCCCCGCAACGCCGCCGCCGGCTCCCTGCGGCAGAAGGATCCGGCAGAGACGGCCAAGCGGCCCCTGAAGATGTTCGTCCACGGCATCGGCGCCCGCGAAGGCCTTGCGGCCGGCAGCCAGTCGGAAACGTACGGGCTCCTCAAGGAGTGGGGCCTGCCGGTCAGCCCCTACTTCGAGGTGCTGGAGACCCGGGAGGACGTCCTGGGCTTCATCAAACGGTACGGGGACCAGCGGCACAAGCTGCTCCACGAAATCGACGGCATCGTGATCAAGGTGGACAGCTTCGCCACCCAGCGCGCCCTGGGCAACACCACCCGCGTTCCCCGCTGGGCCGTGGCCTACAAGTACCCGCCGGAGGAAGTCCACACCAAGCTCCTCGACATCCAGGTCAACGTTGGCCGCACCGGCCGCGTCACCCCCTTCGGCGTCATGGAGCCGGTCAAGGTCGCCGGCTCAACGGTGGAGATGGCCACCCTTCACAACCAGGATGTGGTCAAGGCCAAGGGCGTCAAGATCGGTGACATCGTGATCCTGCGGAAAGCGGGAGACGTCATTCCCGAGATCGTGGGCCCCGTCCTGTCCCTCCGCGACCAGCAGGACCCGCCGGTGCGGGACTTTGTCATGCCTACCGAATGCCCCTCCTGCGGGACTCCGCTGGCACCGGCCAAGGAGGGGGACGTGGATGTCCGCTGCCCCAATGCCAGGTCCTGCCCGTCCCAGCTGCGCGAGCGGGTCTTCCACGTTGCAGGCCGGGGCGCTTTTGATATCGAGGCCTTGGGCTGGGAGGCGGCCATTGCGCTGACCCAGCCGGCCGAACCCGAAGTCCCTCCGCTGACCTCCGAAGCCGGGCTGTTCGATCTCACGCCCGAGGACCTGGACGGCGTCAGGATCCGGCGGGAGAAGAAAACCAAGGGCGTTCCCACCGGCGAGTACGAGCTGGTTCCCTACTTCTTCAGCAAGGGCACGGCCAAGTCGCCGTCCAAGCCCACGGCCACCACGCAGAAACTGTTCAAGGAACTCGAAAAAGCCAAGACCCAGCCGCTGTGGCGGGTGCTGGTTGCCCTGTCCATCCGGCACGTGGGCCCGCGCGCCTCACGGGCCCTGGCGCAGGCATTCGGCTCCATGGAGCGCATCCGGGCAGCGTCGGAGGAGGAACTGGCCCACGTGGACGGGGTGGGCCCCACCATCGCTGCGGCAATGAAGGAATGGTTCGCCGAAGACTGGCACCTGGAGATCATCGACCGCTGGGCAGCCGCCGGGGTGCGCATGGAGGACGAACGCGACGAGTCCATGCCGCGCACGCTCGAAGGGCTGACCGTAGTGGTCACCGGTTCCCTGCCCAACTTCAGCCGCGACGAGGCCAAGGAGGCCATCCTGCTCCGCGGCGGCAAGGCCGCGGGCTCCGTCTCGAAAAACACCAGCTACGTAGTGGCCGGTGAAAGCGCCGGCAGCAAACTGGATAAAGCAGAGCAGTTGGGGATTCCGGTGCTGGACGAGGACGGGTTCCGGCAATTGCTCGACGGCGGCCCGGCAGCCCTGGGGGAGTCGGCAGCAGACGGCGCGGCACCTGGTGGCGGCGAGGCTGCACCGGACGCAGATGATGACGAAGAGGCGACCGTCCCGGCTTTTGCAGGGGAAGACACAGTGGAGGAGAACGCATGACGTCCGCTTCGGAACTGCTGGAGGTCGCCAAACGGGCAGCCGCTGCCGGTGCCAGGGTCCTTTCCGGCCGGGACGGCAACGCGCTGGACGCCAGCAACAAGGGGGCGGCGGGGGACTGGGTCACTGCCTTTGACGTCGCCGCCGAAAATGCGGTGCGGGACGTCATTGCCGCTGCCCGCCCGGCAGACAGCATCACCGGTGAGGAACAGGGCAGCACCCGCCCCGCACACCCCAGCGGCTACCGTTGGTCCATCGACCCGCTGGACGGCACCACCAACTTCATCCGCAATATCGTCTACTACGCCACCTCCGTGGCAGTTGCAGATGCCGACGGCGCCTGGCTGGCCGGCGTCGTCAACGCTCCTGCGCTGGGCCGCATCTACTACGCTGCCCGCGGCCAGGGTGCCTGGCTGGAGGAGCGCGGCACGGTCACCAGGCTCGAGGGCCCCGTCCCCGGCCGGACCGGGCAGATCCTGGCCACCGGATTCAGCTACGAACCAGGCATCCGTTCCCAGCAGGCCGCCGCCTTCGCCACCCTGATGGACGGGTTCGCGGACGTCCGCCGGCTTGGCTCCGCGGCCCTGGACCTCTGCATGGTGGCCGATGGAACCCATGACGCCTACGGCGAGCGGGGCCTGAACGAGCACGATTTCTCGGCCGGGGCACTCATCGCGGAGGAAGCCGGGTGCTGGGTGCGCAGACCGCGCCTGACCAGCCCCCTCGACGGCGGCCCCACCGATGATGAGCGCCTGGATGCCTGGACGTGCGCGGCCAGCCTGGAACTGTCCGGCAAGTTTCCGCTGTAAAAACCTGCTTCCCGGCCCCCGCCGGTCCCTACAGCCCGGGCGACGCATCGGACCATCCCGTACTGATAGTTCGATCACGGAAAGCGCGTTTCCGCCGGACCAGGGACCTCCCCGCCACTACCATTGATGGGTGCAGCAGCCGTTAACCATCCGTCCCGCCGTTGAAGCCGATTTCCCCGCCGTGGCCCGCATTACAGGCGACTCCTACCTTTCGGCAGGCTATTTCGACGACCCCGCCCACCCGTACATGGTCAAGATCATGGACGTTGCGGACCGTGCCCGGCAGGCCACTATCTGGGTGGCTGAACGGGAAGGAACCGTCATCGGCTCCGTCACCCTGGCGCTCGCGGGCGAACCCTACGCGGACATTGCGCTGCAGGACGAGCTGGAATTCCGCATGCTGGTGGTGGACCCCGCCGTCCAGCGCAGCGGCGCCGGCAAGGCCATGGTGGAAGCCATCCTGGACCACGCCAAGACCCTTCCGGGCATCCGTGGCGTGTCCCTCACCACGGGCAAAGCCTGGGAAAGCGCGCACGGCCTGTACCGCAAGACCGGCTTCGAGCGCGTGCCCGAACGGGACTGGTTCGTCCCCGGAACCGACATAAAACTGCTGGTTTACCGGCGCAACCTGTAGCAGCCCTACAGTGGTGGCGACCCATTCCAGCTTTGAAAGGCCACCCATGCGCAAAACCCTCGGCAGCGGATCCGTCTGGGAACAGACCCTCGGATATTCCCGCGCCGTCCAGGTGGACAACACCCTCTACATCTCCGCCACCGCGGCAAGCGGGGACGACGGAATCGTCGGGGACGACTTCTACACCCAGACCCAGTACATCCTGCAGAAACTCGGCAAGGTGCTGGCCGACGCCGGCTTCGCCTACGGGGACGTGGTGCAGTCCAAGCTGTACCTGACGGACATCAGCAAATGGGAAGAAGCCGGTCGGGCCCACGGCGAGGTGTTCGGGGAGATCCGCCCCACCCTCTCCCTGGTCCACGTCCTGCCGTTCCTGGATCCGAAGATGCTCGTCGAGATCGAACTGGTCGCCCAGAAAGCTGATTAACGCTCTTCCTGTTCCACCCTGTCCTACCGTGCCGGCAGGCCGTACCTGTGTTCCGGCCTGCCGGTGGTCCCGTAGCGGAGCTGGATGTCCACCGCGCCGTCGTCGGCCAGGGAGGACAGGTACCGCTGGGCGGTGGCCCGGGAAACGCCCACGCGCGAGGCAACTTCGGCGGCGGAGTACTGCTCTCCCGCAACCAGGGACTCCAGCACCGCAGCTTCGGTTGCCGAGCGGGGTTTCGACGACGGCGTGACATCGCCCGGAATCAGCGAGCGTTTCGCACGTTCCACCGCTTCCTGGTCCAATGCCCCGGGCTGGCCCAGGAGGCGCCGGTAGCGGGCATAGGAGCGCAGCTGCTGGGACAGCGACTCCGCGGTGAAGGGCTTGAGCAGGTACCCCAAGGCGCCGCGGCGGAACGCCACCCGGAGGGATGCGGCATCGGAGGCGGCGCTGAGGATGATGGTGTCCACATCCAGCTGCTGCAGCAGGTCCAGGCCGGAGGCGTCCGGCAGGTAGACGTCCAGCAGCACCAGGTCGGGCCGCAGGCTATGGATGGCCTGCAGCGCCAACGACGCCGTGCCAACAGGCGCCAGGGCCATGAACCCTGCCACCGAGTCAACATAGGCTGCGTGGAGCTTGGCCACGTGGAAGTCATCATCCACGATCAGGACCCGAAAATCGTCAGCCATTCTCATCCTTTCCGGCTGCCCCCGGGGTGGTGGCGGCAGGGTTTCCCGCCGTCGTATGCGGAAGGGTGGCCATGAACACGGCACCCGGTCCGCCCTTGGTTCCGCGCTCCAGTACCTTCACGTCGCCGCCGCGGCGCCGCGCCAGCTGGCGCGCCAGGGCAAGCCCAAAGCCCTGCCCGCCACCTGCCCGGACCGGGCCGGAGGCCGTGGTGAAGCCTTCGGCAAAGACGCCCTCCGGGTCCGTGCCCTCTGCCAGCCCGTCGCCGGAGTCCGCCACCACGATATGCAGCGTGCCGCCGTCGTCGCCCGGCTCATCCAGCACCTCAAGCTCAACCCAGCGGTCCGCCGCCGACCCCGCCACGGCCGCGTTGACGGCGTTGTCGATCAAGTTGCCCAGCACCGTGGTGACATCCTGGGCCTCCGTGACCTGCCCCCTGACAAGGGTCTCCGGGCCAATGCGGAGTGCAACGCCGCGCTCATCCGCCTCCACGCCCTTGGCGCCCACGAAGGCCTGAAGGTACGGGTCCTGCAGCAGTTCGGCCTGGTCCACCGGGAACTTCAGCGGTCCCGTGGCGGCCAGCCGGGCGAGGTATTCGCGTGCGTCCTGGTGCTGGCCGATGCCCAGGAAGCCCGCCAGCGTGTGCAGCTGGTTGGCGAACTCGTGCCGCTGGGCCCGCAGCGCCGTGGACATGGTGCCGACGGCATCGAGCTGGCGGGTCAGCTGCTGCAGCTCGGTGCGGTCGCGCAGCATGATGACCCAGCCCAGGTCCTCGCTGCGGTGCAGCGCCTTGCGGGCGTTCGCCACCAGGACGCGGCCGCCGGCCACCAACTCCAGCGCTTCCACGGGGGAGCCCCCGCCAGTCCGCGTGAGTGACTTCAGCTGCTCCGGAACCGGCGCATCCTCCCACCGCGTAGCGGCCAGGTCCGGCAACTCCAGCAGGCGCTGGGCGGCAGCGTTGAAGACACTTACCCGGCCGTCGGCACTGACGCCGATGACGCCGTCGTCCACCCCCTGCAGTACCGCCACCTGGTCGTGGACCAGCGTGCTGATCTCTTCCGGCTCCAGGCCCAGGGTGAGCCGCTGCAGGCGGCGGCGCAGCAGGAAGGACCCCAGGATCCCGGCCAGCAAGGCGCCAGCGGCCGTCAGCGCCACCGGTCCGATGTCGCGGGCCACGCTCTGGGCCACGGTCTCCATGGAGTAGCCCACACTGACCTCACCCACCACCGTGCTGGTGCCCGGCGCGTAGACGGGAACCTTGGCTCCGGCGGAGGGTCCCAGGGTGCCGGTGTTCCGGGTGGTGATGTCCTGCCCGGACAGCGCCTCGGACGGATCGGTGCTCACCTTCTCACCCAGCCGCTGCGGATCGGGATGGGCCAGCCGGATGCCGGTTTCGTCGGTGATGACCACGAAGAGCGCGCCGGTCCGTGTCCGCGCTGCCTCGGCTGAAGACTGGAGCGGCCCGGCCAGAAGTTCGGCGGGCGGGGGAGTGCCGGGCTGTTCGCTGATGGCCAGGACATTGGCCCTGACCTCCGGATCGGAGGCAACGGTCCGGGCCAGGGTCAGCGCCTGGTTTTCGGCGTCGCTGCCTACCCGGTCGTACGTCAGCCAGGCATGTACGGCCGCGCTGAGCAGCACCACCAGCAGCACCACCGCCAGCTGCAGCAGCAGCGTCTGGGTGGAAAACCGCAGCGGCGGCCGGGGCGCGGAACGCTGCATTTATCCTCCTTGACGGTGTTGGCGGTGCGGTTGAAGTCTGCGGTTTCAGCGCGAAAGCGCTGTGAGCACAATGAGCAAAATGCTCCCAATAAGCAGTATGCCAATCAATTGAGCCAAAGGCACTGCCGTGACGGACGCCACCCTACAGTCTGTAGCACGCATCACAACGCTGTGGTGCCGTTCACAAGAAGGAGCCGGCTGTGCTGGTAATACTTGGATTCGCCATGATCGCGGTATTCATGGTGCTGATCATGACGAAGAAGTTGACGCCAGTGCTGGCGTTGATCATTGTCCCTACTGTTTTTGGCCTTTTCGCCGGCGCCGGCCTCGGCATCGGCGACATGGTCATGGACTCCATGAAGTCCATGACCTCCACCGCCGCGCTGCTGATGTTCGCCATCATCTACTTCGGCCTGATGATCGACGTCGGGCTCTTTGACCCGCTGGTGAAGTTCATCCTCCGCAAGCTGGGCAACGACCCCGCCAAGGTTGTCCTGGGCACCGCCATCCTGGCGGCCGCCGTGTCGCTGGATGGCGACGGGTCCACCACGTTCATCCTCACCACCGCCGCCATGCTGCCGGTCTACCTGCGCCTCAAGATGAGCCCCGTGGTCCTCACCTGCGTAGCCGGCCTGGCCAACGGCACCATGAACATCCTCCCGTGGGGCGGCCCCACCGCCCGTGCCGCCACCGCCCTGAAGATCGACGTCAACGACGTCTTCGTCCCCATGATCCCGTCCCTGGTGGCCGGCCTGGTGGTCGTCTTTGCCTTCGCCTGGCTGCTGGGCCTGCAGGAGCGCAACCGCCTCCGTGCCACCGCACCCGAGATCTGGGGCGTCCCGGACACTGCAGAAGAGTTCGACGGCGGCACCTCCGCGGCTGCCTCCGGCGCCGGCCGTGGGCGCAAGGGCGGCAACCCCGGCGGCGCAGCCCCCACCGGTGGATCCGTGGCTGTCCTGGAGCGCACCGAGACCCTGGTGGACGATCACGACTCCGCCATGGCGGACACCGCCCTGGACCCCAACCGAAGCACCCTGCGTCCCAAGCTGTTCTGGTTCAACCTGGCCCTGACTGTCGCTGTCATGGTGGTCCTCGTGGCCAACATCATCCCGCTGCCGTTCGTGTTCATGGTGGGCGCCGCCATCGCCCTGCTGGTCAACTTCCCCAAGGTCAAGGACCAGGGCGCCCAGCTGATCGCACATGCACCGTCCATCGTTGCCGTGGTCAGCATGGTCATGGCCGCCGCCGTCCTCACCGGTGTCCTCAAGGGCACGGGCATGGTGGAGGCGATGTCCGCCTGGCTGGTCCAGATCATCCCGTCCTCGATGGGCCCGTTCATGGCCGTCATTACCGGCGTCCTGAGCATCCCCATGACGTTCTTCATGAGCAATGACGCGTTCTACTTCGGCGTCCTGCCCGTGCTGAGCGAGACCGCCGCACACTACGGGGTTGGCGCTGCCGACATGGCCCGTGCCTCCATCACCGGCCAGCCGTTCCACCTGCAGAGCCCGCTGGTTCCTGCCATCCTGCTGCTGGTGTCGCTGGCCAAAGTGGACCTCGGCGACCACCACAAGAAGGTCCTGTGGCGCACTGCGGTCATCTCCCTGGTAATGCTTGGCGTCGGACTGCTGACTGGAGCCATTGGAATCGGTTAGTCTTTAGCTGCCCGCGCTCCTGCCCCCGTGGCAGGACCGGGTCTCGAAGGTGCCCGTCTGACGCCCGCTGGGGGCCGTCAGACGGGCATCTTCGTTTCCGCACTAGACTGGATCGGAAAACAATTCGAACTTTGCAGGGGAGATCCATGGCTGCGATCAACCGTGACGACGTCGCGCATCTCGCGCGGCTCGCTCACATCGAGATGAGTGCCGAAGAGCTGGACAGGATGGCCGGCGAGCTGGCCGTCATCGTCGATTCGGTCAAGTCCGTCAGCGAGGCCGCCGGGGATGACGTCCCGGCCACCTCCCACCCCATTCCGCTCACCAACGTCTTCCGCGAGGACGTTGTGGGGCACACCTTCACGGCGGAACAGGCCCTCTCCGGCGCCCCGGACTCCGATGACAACCGTTTCAAGGTCCCGGCCATCCTGGATGAGGCATAACCATGACTGAACACAACACCGCCGGCACCAGCGCCGACACCCTGATCCGCCTGTCCGCCGCCGAACTTGCCGGGAAGCTCGCTGCCGGCGAGGTCACCGCCGTCGAAGTTACCCAGGCCTACCTGGACCGCATCGCCGCCGTGGACGGCCTGGTCAACGCGTACCTGCACGTCAACGCGGAGGAAGCGCTCGCCGTCGCCGCCGAGGTGGACGCCATCCGTGCCGCCGGCGGCGCTGAGGCCGAGGCACTGCACGTCCTCGCCGGCGTCCCCATCGCCGTCAAGGACCTCATCGTCACCGTTGGACAGCCCACCACCGCGGGCTCGAAGATCCTCGAAGGCTGGCACAGCCCGTACGACGCCACCGTGGTGGAGCGCCTGCGCGCCGCGAAGATGCCCATCCTGGGCAAGACCAACCTGGACGAATTCGCCATGGGCTCCTCCACCGAGCACTCGGCCTACGGCCCCACCCGCAACCCATGGGACCTGGACCGGATCCCGGGCGGTTCCGGCGGTGGCTCGGCTGCTGCCGTTGCCGCATTCGAAGCACCCCTCGCCCTGGGGACGGACACCGGCGGCTCCATCCGCCAGCCCGGTGCCGTCACGGGAACCGTTGGCGTGAAGCCCACCTACGGCAGCGTCTCCCGCTACGGCGCCATCGCCATGGCCTCCTCGCTGGACCAGATCGGCCCCGTAACCCGCACCGTCCTGGACTCCGCCCTGCTGCATCAGGTCATCGGCGGCCACGATCCCCGTGACTCCACCTCCTTGCCGGACCCGCTCGCTGACCTCGTCGCCGCCGCAAAGACTGGCAACGTGGAGGGCCTGCGGATCGGCATCATCAAGGAACTGCACGGCGAGGGCTACCAGGCCGGCGTCGAAAACCGCTTCAATGACGCCCTGGAGCTGCTTAAGGAAGCCGGTGCAGAGATCGTGGAGGTCTCCTGCCCCAACTTCCAGTACGCCCTGGGCGCCTACTACCTGATCATGCCGTCCGAGGCCTCCTCCAACCTGGCCAAGTTCGACGGCGTCCGGTACGGGCTGCGCGTCCTCCCCGAGGACGGTCCCATGACCATCGAACGCGTCATGGGTGCCACCCGCGCCGCCGGCTTCGGCGACGAAGTCAAGCGCCGCATCATCCTGGGCACCTACGCCCTGTCCGCGGGCTACTATGACGCCTACTACGGCTCCGCCCAGAAGGTGCGCACGCTGGTCCAGCGGGACTTTGACGCCGCCTTTGAACAGGCCGACGTCCTGATCTCGCCCACCGCCCCCACCACGGCTTTCCCGCTGGGCGAAAAACTGGACGATCCCCTGGCGATGTACCTGAACGACGTCGCCACCATCCCTGCCAACCTGGCAGGTGTTCCCGGCCTGTCGCTGCCCGGCGGCCTGGCCGACGAGGACGGACTGCCCGTCGGCATCCAGCTGCTGGCCCCGGCCCGCGAGGACGCCCGCCTCTACCGGGTGGGCGCGGTCCTGGAATCGCTGCTCGAAGCCAAGTGGGGCGGCCCGCTGCTGGCCCAGGCTCCCGACCTCGCCGCAGCTGTCACCCTCGAAACCCAGGAGGCAAAATAATGAACACCGAGGCAATCCTGAGCTTCGACGAGGCCATGGAGAAGTACGACCCCGTCCTGGGCTTCGAGGTCCACGTGGAACTCAACACCAAGACCAAGATGTTCTCCTCGGCCCCCAACGTCTTCGGTGACGAGCCCAACACCAACGTCAACGAGGTGGACCTTGGCATGCCGGGCGTCCTGCCCGTGGTCAACAAGACGGCGGTGGAGTCCTCCATCAAGATCGGCCTGGCGCTGAACTGCAAGATCGCCGAATCCTGCCGGTTCGCCCGGAAGAACTACTTCTACCCGGACACCCCCAAGAACTTCCAGACCTCCCAGTACGACGAGCCCATCGCCTACGACGGCTACCTGGACGTTGAACTCGAGGACGGCACCGTGTTCCGCGTGGAGATCGAGCGCGCGCACATGGAGGAGGACGCCGGGAAGCTGACCCACATGGGCGGCGCCACCGGCCGCATCCACGGTGCCGACTTCTCCCTGGTGGATTACAACCGCGCCGGTGTTCCGCTGGTGGAGATTGTCACCAAGCCCATCGAAGGTGCCGGTTCCCGCGCCCCGGAACTGGCCAAGGCGTATGTGGCCGCCATCCGCGAGATCGTGAAGAACCTTGGTGTCTCCGATGCCCGCATGGAACGCGGCAACGTGCGGTGCGATGCCAACGTTTCGCTCCGCCCGCACGGGCGCGAACGATTCGGCATCCGGTCCGAAACCAAGAACGTGAACTCGCTGCGCGCCGTCGAACACGCCGTCCGCTACGAAATCCAGCGCCACGCCGCCGTCCTGGACTCCGGCAGCCCGGTGGTCCAGGAGACCCGGCACTGGCACGAGGACACCCGCACCACCACCTCGGGCCGGCCCAAGTCCGACGCGGACGACTACCGCTACTTCCCGGAGCCGGACCTGGTCCCCGTGGTTGCCTCCCGCGAATGGGTGGAGGAATTGCGCGCCACGCTGCCCGAGCCCCCGGCCGAGCGCCGCAAGCGCCTCAAGGCGGACTGGGGCTACTCGGACCTGGAATTCCGCGACGTGGTGAACGCCGGCGTCCTGGACGAGATCGAGGAAACCATTGCGGCCGGGGCCTCGGCGTCCGTGGCCCGCAAGTGGTGGATGGGCGAGATCGTGGGCCGCGCCAAGGCCGCCGACGTCGACCCCGGCCAGCTGGGCGTCCAGCCTGCCACCGTAGTGGAGCTGAGCCGCATGGTGGAAGCCGGCAAGATCAACAACAAGATGGCCACCCAGGTGCTGGACGGGGTGCTCGCCGGCGAGGGCAGCCCTGAAGAGATCGTCGAAAAGCGCGGCCTCGCCGTGGTGTCCGACGACGGTCCCCTCCTGGAAGCGATCGACGCCGCACTGGCCGCCCAGCCCGACGTCGCGGACAAGATCCGCGGCGGCAAGGTGCAGGCCGTCGGCGCGATCGTGGGCGGAGTCATGAAGGCCACCCGCGGCCAGGCTGACGCCGGCCGCGTGAAGGAACTGATTCTGGAAAAGCTGGGCGTCACCGTTTAGCCTTCCCACCCCAACTGGGTAGCAGCAGGTGTCGTTTTGAGGGCTCATAACGACACCTGCTGCTACCCAGTTTTTTGCCTTAAGTACTCATGTGCGCATGCGGCCAAAGTACTTATTTCCAGCAACGGAGTGCGGCCCTAGACTGATGCGCAGGATGCGGCTCTGGGCGCTGACCTGGCCGTACTGGAGCTGTGGGAGGAGACAGACATGTTTGTTGGGGACCCGCTGAAAGTGCGCAAGGCAGCGCTGGCCGGGGCAGTGGCCCTGGCCTTGTCGGGCACGGGAGCCGCCCTGGCCTGGTCGGCCACCGGCACGCCCGCGCCGTCGCCCTCCCAGCCGGCGCCCGGCCAGGAGAAGGCGCCCGGGAAGGCAACGGCACCCGGCCAGCAGGACAAACTGGACAAGAAGGCCCAGCGACCGCAGCCGCTCCATGGCGAGGGCGTGGTCAAGAACCCCGACGGAACCTTCCAGACCAAGCTGGAACAGCGCGGAACCGTGGAATCGGTCAGCGATTCGGCCATTACCGTCAAGAGCGAGGACGGCTTCTCCCAGACGTACACGGTGAACGGCGATACAAAGATCACCGTTATACCTGCCCCGGCCGCGGATGGTTCAGGGACAAGCGGCTCAGGGACAAACGGCCCAAATGCTACAGGCGACGGCGGCAAGCGGCTTAAGCCGGCGGACGGAACCATCGCGGACATCGCCGTGGGGGACACCGTACGCATCTCGGGCGTGAAGGACGGGGACAAGGCCACCGCCGGGCGGGTTGTGAAGGGTGCCGGTGACGGGCCGGGCCTTGGCTTGGGAAGGGGCTTGGGACGCGGCCATGGCCTGGGACACAAGATGGGCCAGGGCAACCACCAGGACGACGGCAACCACCAGGACGACGACGGGGCGTAAGGCCTGCATCCACGTCCGGTCCGGCGTTCCGAACCCGGCTCAGCCCTGTCGCACCAGCCCCGCCATGATGTCCTCGAGGGCCTCGCAGACCATCACCACGGCCCGCCGCTTCAGATTTTCAGGGCGGGCCAGCAGATCGATCCTGCGGCGCGTGCTGATGCCCTCCAGCGGCCGCAGCACGATGTCCGGGTTGAGGACCGGCCCTGCCGTATACCTGGGCAGCAGGCCCACCACGCCGCCGGCGGCAACCAGCGCCGCCACCGTGGAGTAGTCGTTGATGCGGTGGACAATGTTCGGCTCGCGGCTGGAGACGGCAGCGACGGCGGACAGGACGTCGGCGGGGGAGTAGCCGGGGTGGCTGGTCACCCAGGCCTCGGCGCCCACGTCGTCCGCCGTGACCGTGTCCTTTTGCGCCAACGGGTGGGCGGCGGGCAGTGCCACGTCAAGGGGTTCGTGCGCCAGCGGGATCACAGCCACCCGTTCTGCGGGCCAGCGGGGACTGTGGTCCATGCGGTGCGCCAGGACCAGGTCGTACCGCGCCGTGAGGGCAGGGAAGTCCTGCTGGGCCACGTCCTCGTCGGACAGTTCGATCCGCGGGTGCTCCGGCCGGTCCAGCATCCGTGCCAGCGGCGCAAACAACGCCTGCCCGGCGCTGTGGAACCCGCTGAGGGTCACCCGGCCCGCCGGCGACTGGTGATAGGTGCTCAGGGCGCCGCGGGCGTCGGCCATGGCACTGACGACGGCGGCGCCTGCGTCCGCGAGTACCTGTCCGGCTTCCGTAAGCACCAGGTTCCGGCCCTCCTTGCGCGTCAGGGGCACCTCGACCGTCCGCTGCAGGTGGGCCAGTTGCTGCGAGACGGCCGAAGGAGTGACCATGAGTGTGTCCGCCACGGCCTTGACGCTTCCGAGTGCTCCCAGTTCGCGCAGGATCTCCAGCTGATGTACTTCCACGCTCCCAGTCTAATCATTAGCGGTCACTACACCGTCGATTGAGAAGATCCTTGTTGTGCTAATGCTTTCGCAGGGCTTCAATGAGGAGGACAAGACCTCTGATTTACACGCGAAGAAGTAAGGACGCCAGTGAAGGCCCTCTACAAGGCCGGCCCGCACGCCGGTTTCGAACTCGTTGACCGGCCCGAGCCTGAGGCCGGCCCGGCGGACGTGAAGATCCGGGTCATGACCACGGGGATCTGCGGCACGGACCTGCACATCCAGTCCTGGGACTCCTGGGCCCAGGGGATCATCGAGGCGCCCCTCATTGCCGGCCACGAGTTCTACGGCGAAGTGGTGGAGGTGGGGGAAGATGTCCGCGACGTCAAAGTGGGTGACCGGGTCTCCGGTGAAGGCCACGTGGTGTGCGGCATTTGCCGCAACTGCCGGGCCGGCCGGCGCCAGATGTGCATTCACACTGTCAGCGTGGGAGTCCAGCGCGACGGTGCCTTCGCCGAGTACGTGGTGATTCCCGAAACCAACGCCTGGGTCCACCACGACCCCTCCGTCACGCCGGAGTTGGGCGCCATCTTCGACCCGTTCGGCAACGCTACCCACACAGCCCTGAGCTTCCCGCTGGTGGGGGAGGACGTCCTGATCACGGGCGCCGGCCCCATCGGCCTGATGGCCATCGCGGTCGCCCGGCATGCAGGGGCACGCAAGATTGCCATCACGGACGTTTCCAAGCCGAGGCTGGACCTGGCCCGGCAGCTCGGGGCGGACCTTGCCATCGACGTCTCCACCACCCGCGTCCGCGACGCCCAGCGCGAGCTCGGCATGCGCGAAGGCTTCGACGTCGGAATGGAAATGTCAGGCCACCCTTCCGCCCTGCCTGAGATGATCGACAACATGAACCACGGCGGCCGGATCGCCATGCTGGGGCTGCCCAGCCAGGAGATCACCATCGACTGGGGCAAGGTGGTCACCCACATGCTGACCCTCAAAGGCATCTATGGCCGCGAGATGTACGAAACCTGGTACGCCATGAGCGCCATGCTCTCCTCCAACCCGGTCCTGCACGCGGGCATCTCCGCCGTGGTCACCGATACGCTGCCGGCCACCGAGTGGGAGAAGGGCTTCGACATTGCCCGCAGCGGCGTGGGCGGCAAAGTTGTCCTCGACTGGACCCGACTGTAAGGAAAACCCATGTACACCTCCATCAAGGACCAGCTCCACGACGAGCTGGAAGAAATCCGCACCGCCGGGCTCTACAAGACCGAACGCAGCATCAGCTCGCCGCAGTCCAGCCACATCACGGCCGGCCGGATCGGCGGCCCGGGCGCGGACGTGCTGAACTTCTGCGCGAACAACTACCTGGGCCTGGCAGACCACCCGGAGATCATCAAGGCCGCCAAGGCTGCCATGGATGAGCGCGGCTTCGGCATGGCCAGCGTCCGCTTTATCTGCGGAACCCAGGACCTGCACCTGGAACTCGAGGCCCGGGTCTCCAAGTTCCTGGGGACCGAAGACACCATCCTGTTTTCCAGCTGCTTCGACGCCAACGGCGGCGTCTTCGAATCCCTCTTCGGTCCCGAGGATGCGGTCATTTCCGACGCCCTGAACCACGCGTCCATCATCGATGGCATCCGCCTGTGCAAGGCCCGCCGCTACCGTTACGCCAACCAGGACATGGCAGACCTCGAGGCCCGGCTGCAGGAGGCGCAGGACGCCCGCCGGAAGATCATCGTCACGGACGGCGTGTTTTCCATGGACGGCTACCTGGCCCCGCTGGAAGCCATCTGCGATCTGGCCGAGAAATACGACGCCCTGGTGATGGTGGATGACTCGCATGCCGTGGGCTTCATGGGTTCCACCGGGGCGGGCACTCCTGAACATGCCGGGGTGTCACACCGGGTGGATATCTATACCGGCACGTTCGGCAAGGCCCTGGGCGGGGCGTCGGGCGGCTACGTTTCCGGCCGCAGGGAGATCGTTGCCATGCTGCGGCAGAAGGCCCGGCCCTACCTGTTCTCCAACTCACTGGCGCCCGCCATTGTGGCCGCCACCCTCAAGGCGCTGGACCTGGTGGAAAATTCGGCCGACCTGCGCCGCCGCCTGTTCGAAAACGCCGAACTCTTCCGCCGCCGCATGACCGAGGAGGGCTTCGACCTGCTTCCCGGGGAACACGCCATTGTGCCGGTGATGTTTGGCGACGCCGTCATGGCCGCCAAGGTGGCTGACCGCATGCTGCAGCACGGCGTCTTCGTCACCGCCTTCAGCTTCCCCGTGGTCCCGCGGGGTGCCGCGAGGATCCGGGTGCAGCTGTCGGCTGCACATTCAGCGGACGACGTCGAAGCGTGCGTGGGTGCCTTCGTCGCCAGCCGTGCCGAGGCAGCAGCCTGACGGGCGTTCCACGGGACGCGAACTCTGCGAGGATGGACGGATGGCAGCACATTACGATGTCCTGATCGTGGGCGGCGGCATTGCCGGCCTGTCCCTGGCTTCCGAGCTGGCCGGCCGCTGCAGCGTGGCGCTGGTGGAGGCTGAGCAGGATCTGGCGTACCACACGTCCTCCCGCTCGGCCCGCCAGCTGATCCCCAGCTACGGCCCTCCCGTGGTGCAGGAACTCACGGTCCGGACCCTTGAGCTGATTGCGGCCCGGGACGCGGAACTGCCGGAACCGGTCCTGACGCCGCGCAGTTTCATGCTGATTGGCTCAGAGGCGGATGTTGCCGCGGAGGCCAGCGGGCATATGCAGGCCGTCACCGTGGACCGGGCGCTGGAGCTCTGTCCTGTCCTGCTCCCGGAAACCTTTGCCGCCGCCGGGCTGGACACCGGATCCTATGGCTGCAATGCGCCCCTGCTGCTGGCCGACCACCGACAACGCGCTGAGGCGGCCGGCGCCGACATCATCACCGGCGCCCGCGTGCATTCAGCGCAACGGCTGGGTTCCGGGTGGCAGGTAGGTGCCGGTGCCGAGGGCTTCGAAGCGGGAATCCTGGTCAACGCGGCCGGTGCGTGGGCCGACGAGCTCGCGGTGCTCAGCGGTGTGGAGAAGCTGGGGCTGCAGCCGTACCGGCGCACTGCGGCGATTGCCGCCGTCGAACGCCCACTGCCTGCCGCCACCCCCATGGTGGCGGCCGCGGACAAAACGTTCTACTTCCGCCCGGACGGCGGCGATGTCCTGATTTCACCGTCCGAAACCGTGCCCAGCGGTCCCGAGGACGCGCAGCCGCGGCCAGGCGACGTGGAACGCCTCGTGGAGAGGCTGAACTCTGTCACCAGCCTGGGGATCACCGGAATCCGCCGGGCCTGGACCGGCCTGCGGACCGAAGCCGCCGACGGGGTTCCGGTGGCCGGGTTCGATGCCGAAGCTCCGGGCTTCTACTGGCTTGCCGGGCAGGGTGGCTACGGCTTCCAGGCTTCTGCTGCCATGGCTGAGCTGGCGGCCACCCAGATCCTTGCTGGCCAGGCGGCGTCCGGAAGCGCGACGCCTGGAGATGCGGCCGGCGACGGTCCGGCATCCCGGACAGTGCAGGCCCTGGCTGCCAGCCGGTGGTCCATCCGACGCTGAAGAATGGTTCCATGAGTACCCTGATCACGAATATTGCCGAGCTGATGACCCAGGACCTGGAACACCGGGTACTGAAGGATGCCGCGGTAGTGGTCGAAGGGGAACGGATCTCGTGGATCGGCGCCGCGGCGGATGCCCCGGCAGCGGATGACGCAGTGGACGCCGGCGGCCGGGCCATGCTCCCGGGGTGGGTGGACTCCCACAGCCACCTGCTGTTCGCCGGAGACCGTACCGCAGAATTCGAAGCCCGGATGGCGGGGGAGGCCTACGCCGCCGGCGGCATCGCCGTCACCATGAATGCCACCCGTGCCACGTCGGATTTCGACCTCACCCGCCTGGCCATGGGCAGGGTTGCCGAGGCGGTTTCGCAGGGGACGACGTACCTGGAGACGAAGACCGGCTACGGCCTGGATATCGGGAACGAGGCCCGGAGCGCGCGCATCGCCGCCACCGTAGCAGACCAGGTGACCTACCTTGGCGCCCACTTGGTACCTGCCGGCCAGGACCCGGAGGAGTACACCGACCTGGTCTGCGGGCCGATGCTTGACGCGGTCCGCCCGTACGTCCAGTGGGCCGACGTCTTTTGCGAGGAGGGTGCGTTCACGGCGGAACAATCCCGGCGCGTGCTGACAGCCTGCCGCGATGCCGGCCTGGGCCTGCGCGTGCACGGCAACCAGCTGGGCGAGGGCCCTGGCGTGCAGCTTGCCGTGGAGCTGGGCGCGGCGAGCGTGGACCACGTCAACTATCTGGCCCGGCAGGACGTCAAGGCCCTTGCGGCTTCCTGGTCCGGGTGGGACGCCGCCGCGGGAACCGGTGAGCGGGGCACGGTGGCCACCTGCCTCCCGGCCTGCGACCTTTCAACCCGGCAACCGTTGGCCCCCGCCCGCGAGCTTCTCGACGCGGGAGTGCAGGTGGCGCTTGCCTCCAACTGCAACCCCGGCACGTCGTACACAAGTTCAATGGCATTCTGTGTCACCACGGCTGTCCTCCAGATGCACCTGAGCGTGCACGAGGCCGTCCGCGCGGCCACTTATGGCGGTGCGCTGGCGTTGCACCGGGAAAGCGGCCGTGATGCCGACGGGGAACGCGCCGTGGGGTCCATCGCCGTCGGGCACCGTGCCGACCTGCACCTGCTGAATGCTCCTTCCGCGACGCATCTCGCTTACCGTCCCGGCATGCCGTTGACGTACGCTGTGTGGCGGGCGGGAGCCAGGGAGCGGTAGTCCCAGCCACGGTTCTGATTGTTCCTGATTCTTTCTCTTGGTTTATAATCAGGAAACGTCATCGATAGTGGTGGCTGATGTATCGAAAGGCCCCGTTTGCATGACGCGTACTGACCGGCTGACGGCGATCCTTGACCTGCTGGCCAGGACCGGGCAGGTGGAGGTTGACGAGATTGTCAGCACCCTCAATGTCTCCCCGGCCACTGCGCGGCGGGACCTGGACAGCCTCGCCAAACGGCGGCTTTTGACGCGTACCCGTGGTGGCGCCACCACCGGCGCCCTCGCTTACGATCTTCCCGGCCGCTATAACCGCGACGACCACGCGGAGGCCAAGGAACAGATCGCCCAGTGTGCCTCGGCGTTGATCCGGCCCGGGGCGGTGGTTGGCCTGTGCGGAGGGACAACCAGCACCGCGCTCGCGCAGATCCTCGCCACCCGTGAGGACCTGAACGCCCCGTCCAACCAACCCACCCTCACCGTGGTCACCAATGCCATCAACATCGCCGGGCAACTGGCCGTGCGGCCCAACATCAAGGTGATGGTCACCGGCGGAATCCTCAACCCGCGGTCCTATGAACTCGTAGGTCCCTATACGGACATCATCATGCAGAAGGTGGTGCTGGACATCGCGTTCATCGGCGTCAACGGCATTGATCCCGAAGTCGGTCCAACCAACACGGGGGAGGGGGAGGCATCCGTGAACGCCCTGCTCGCCAGCAGGGCCCGGGTGTCCTATGTCCTTGCCGATTCCTCCAAGGTGGGCGTGCGGGCCTTCGCCACCATGGATGGCTACCACTTCACCCGGCTCATTACCGATGCCGGCATCTCACCCCGGGACAAGGCAGCCTTTGAGGCCAACGGCACGGAAGTGATCGTCGCGCCCGCCTGATTTCCGGGGAGTCCAGTGGTTCGGCAGTTCCATCAGCCCGGATCCAGAAACTGAAGGCAAGATGGGAACATGCTGGTTCCCTCCCGCCGTCGCCTGCGGCTCGAAGTATGGATCGTCCTGGGCCTGTCCCTGGGCCAGTCGGCTGTCTACTCCGTGGTGCAGCTGCTGGACAAGATGACCCGTGCCCCGCTGGCAGAGGGCACCTCCACCTTGAACCGCTCCCAGAGCACCCGTGAGTACTTCGATCTCACGTACCAGCTGCTGGACATCATCTTTGCCCTGGTGCCGGTGCTGCTGGTCCTCTACTTCCTTACGGACCAGCGCCAGGCAGGGCCAGGTGATGCCGGGAACTCCCGCTCGGCGTTCCAGAAGCTCGGGTTCAATTTCGCCCGGCCCGGGAAGGATCTGCTGCAGGGTATGGGCCTGGCCGCGCTGATCGGCATACCCTCACTGGGCCTCTATGCGGCCGGCCGGGCGCTGGGGATCACCACCGCCATTATCCCCAGCGCCCTGGATGCCTACTGGTGGACGGTGCCTGTACTCATCCTGTCCGCCATCCGCCACGCAGTACTTGAGGAAGTCATTGTGGTGGGCTACCTTCTGGACCGCTTTGGCAAGTTCGGCTGGAGCATGCCGCTGGCCATCGCGGTGAGCTCCCTGCTGCGCGGCAGCTACCACCTGTATCAGGGCTTCGGTCCCTTCATTGGCAATGCCGTGATGGGCGTGCTCTTCGCCTGGCTGTACACACGAACCCGCCGGGTCATGCCACTCGTCATCGCCCACGCACTGCTCGACGTCGTGGCCTTCGTGGGTTTCAGCCTGTTCGGCAAAGCCGTGGGGCTGGGGTAGGGCCTGGAACATCGGGCGGGAACGGCTGTCAGCAGCTGGTTTCGAGGAGACCTGTTCGCGCTGCCTGTTGATCATTAGATGGCTTTCGTGGATCGTTTGGGTCATGAGTCCCGGGCCGCGGTTGACACTCTTGGCGCTGTTTGCGGCCACCATGCTGGCCGGACTTCTGGTTCTTGGGCGGTTGTGGTGGGTCCATCAGCAAACATCGGACTGGGTTCTGTGGCCCAAGGAGATTCCTTCACGGGTGCAGTTCGCCGGCCGTGACTACAACTGTGGCCCGACTCCCGCGATGGCACGCCACGAGGTGAGCGGAATGACGCGACAAGGCACGACAGCAGGTGGGGCCGAGATCCTTGCGGAACCTCCTTTGGGCGAAGCAAAGGTCTTCATCCTGGTTCGAACGGCTGAGGGGACGTTTGGTTGCGGCCTGCTGGGCGGTCCCTGATTTTCCAGTGACCCCTTCCTGGGCCACGGGCCGTTGCTATACGGAGACCATCCCATTCTGGGGCCTGAGGCGATTGCGGTTCGCTGCCGTCACAACAGCGACAGCAGCAACTGCCAGTCCGCCTGCGGGTCAGGCGGCAATACGAAGGGCTTCGCGTAAAAGTCGTCCCATAGCGGATCCGTCGGTGAAAGGTGGTCCGGGTCCAGCAGGTTGTCGCCGTCAGGTTCCTCAGGTTCAGGTGCCTCCAGCTCCGGCAAGGCTTCCAGCGATGTTGGCGCCCCTGCAAGCAGCGGTTGGCAGGGCAAATCCTCCACTGGTCCTGCGACATTGCGCCCTCCGGCCTGCCCTGAGGCTGCGGCAACCGATGGCGCTGGTACACCCGTCGCAAGTGGTGCGGCTTCCGGTGCGAGGATGGATGTATCCGACGGCCATATTCCTGGTGGCCAGTGGGTTGGTTCGGTGTTGGGGTGTTCGGGTTTGTAGTGGCGGCCGGTTGGTGAGGTCCATCCGGGCGGTCCGTTGTGGGTTGCGGGGTCGGGGATCCATGGCCGTGCGTGCTTGAGCCGGTGATGTTTGGGGCAGAGTTGTGCCAGGTTGTTGGTGCCTGTGGTTCCGCCGTGTTCCCAGGCGGTGAGGTGGTCGGTGTCGTTGTCAGGGGTGTGGTTGCTGCAGCCGGGGAAGGTGCATTTGCCGTCGCGCATCCGGATCCATTGTTTGATGGTTTCCGGGAGGCGGTAGCGGGTGCGGCCGATCTCCAGTGGTGCGCCGTCGCGGGGGTCGACCAAGACCCGGTAGAAGGATTCCGCACCGTCCGCGACGAGTTTCCGGGCCATGGACGCCGGGATGGGGCCGAAACCGTCCAGCACCGCGGGTTCGTCCGTCTGGCCGAGCAGGGAGAACACCGGGACCATGACCAGCACGTCGGCCCGCGGAGTGGGGACTTTCCCGATTTCCGTGGTGGCTCCCAGACCGGCCGTGCCGGAGACGCTGCCTGCACCCGGCGCGCTCCCGGGACCCGGGGCGCTCCCGGGACTCGGGGCGGTATCAGTAGCGGTTGCCTCAGCCGGGACGCTCCCGGAACGTGCGGCGGCGTCAGCGGCATTGGTGGTGTCTCTGTTAGCAGGCAGGCCGGCGCCGAGGAGTAGTGATGCGGCGATGTCGGGGCGGAGTTGGGTGATGGTGCGGGGTTCGTTGGGGCCTTGGAGGCCGCGGGCGGTGGCGGTGGTGCGGTTCCAGATGGCGCAGGCGGTGTCGCCGGGGAGGTGGAGCGAGTTCCAGGCCATGCCGTCGCGGTCCGGGGTGTATTCCATCCGCCGGTCCGCGACACCCTTGGCGTGGCGTTTCTCCAGGGTTTCGGGGTGGTGGCGTTCCCGCCAGTTACGGACCTTCGTCCGGAACCGGGAGGGCACGAGCTCACCCGGTGGGGCGCCGCGGGCCGGGTTGGGTGCGTCGGGGTCGAAGAAGTGGGCCACGAGGCCGGCGGCGCCGTCGGGGGTGAGGCCTTCGGTTTCGTCGGCAACGATTTTGGCGTGCTGCCAGGACAGGTCCCCGGCGGACAACGCTGCCAGGAGTGGCGGGAGGGAACAGACCCGGCGGGATTGCTCCACGAACGCCCCGGCAGCGCCGGAGCTGATGGTCAGGACCCCTGCGATTTCCTCCACTGCTGACATCTCCGCGAACGTGCGCTCCCGCACCGGGGCGTCCGGGGCAAGCATCGCGTACTGGAACCCAACGGCCTCGGCAACATCACGGGCTTCCACGGCAGCGAGCTGAGCCCTCAAACGGCACGAGACTTCAAGCCGTTCCAGCCGGAGTTCGTACCGCCGCTGCAACACATCCACGTCAGCCCCAACACCAACCCCGGAAGCCAGGAAAGCATCCTCAGCAGCAAGCGCATCAAGCGCAGCCACGGAGGCATGAACACCCTCCAAAGCCACCTCAACACCTGCGCCAATTCCCATACGAACATCATCCAACGGGGGTCTGACAATCGAAGTTCGCAGGCATCTTTGCGGGCCTGGCAGTCACTTAAATGAATTCGGCCGCCATCGGGTAGTGACGCCGTTGTCACCACCTGATGGCGGCCGAAGCAGGTCCGGGCAATGGCCCGGCAAACCCACTCCCGGACATGCCGGGAAGGAGGGATGGAGTGTCAGATGGTGACGGCTCCGTTGGCGGTTTCGAACGTGACCGACAGGATTCCCGGCGTTCCGTGCGGGGCCACCCACTCAACCGCAACGTCCTCAAGCGGCTTCTCCACCGGCTCACCCAGCCACTCGGTCACCCGGGAGGCGGAGCCGGCGATGGTCAGGCAGCTCATTTTGATGTTGCTGGGGTAGGCGTTGGACGGGTGCAGCGACGGGTCACCTTCCCACTTGAGCATGTACGGGACCTGGGGGTCGGCGATAAGGCCAAGGATGCCAATCTGCTTCCAGACCAGCTCCCGGCCGTCCGGGAACTTGCGGTTGCCGTTTACGGCGGCGCGGCCAAGGCGGGTCTCGAAGGGGGCGAGGTCGTCCACTTCGACGCACCAGCCCATCCAGCCGCCACCGGCCGCGGAACGGGCACGCACTGCCTGCCCGAATGGTGCCTTATCCGACGCCGGGTGGTCCAGGACCTCCACGACTTCCAGGTACTTGTGCCCGGCGAGCGGGATGATCATATTCCGGGTTCCGAACCGGGGGTGGACCCCGCCCTTCACTGCCTCAACGCCGAGGGCAGATGAAATACGTTCGGTAGTGGCCGCGAGGCCATCGGTTTCACAGGCGTAAGAGACGTGATCCATGCGCATGGCAACATCTTGGCACTTTGTGATCCGGCTCTCAGCTAAGGGTACCCTTACTGGAAACGCGGCCTGCGGAAAGTGCCGGAAACAGTGGCAAGCAGGACGACGGCGGCGTCCCCGAGCGGATGCCGGAGGGCCACCGCGCGCAGCACGAAGGCACACCCGAAGACCTTGTTCGTCACAATGCTGTCCTCAGCGGCCGCCCGGTTCCTAGACTGGGCGCAGGTCATGAGCGCCAGCGCCAAGCCCCGGCTCGCTGGCCGGCAACCCTCCATCCGCGGTGGGGTGCCCCGGGTGAGGACCTGGCTGTCCGGCACCAGCCGGCAGCAAGCGCGGCCCGTACTGCTCCATGCATGCCGGGCCCATGTCAAAGGAGATTTGGATGTCCAACGGATGGTCCTTCGAAACCCGCCAGATCCATGCAGGCCAGGAAGTGGACAGTGCCACTGGAGCCCGTGCCCTGCCGATCTACCAGACCACGTCCTTCGTGTTCCCCAGCGCCGAAAGTGCAGCCAACCGCTTTGCCCTGGCTGAACTTGCCCCCATTTACACCCGGATCGGCAACCCCACGCAGGACGCCGTCGAACAGCGGATCGCCAGCCTTGAGGGAGGCCTGGCCGCTTTGCTGCTCAGCTCCGGGCAGGCAGCGGAAACCTTCGCGGTCCTGAACATCGCGGAGGCCGGGGACCACATCGTGGCCAGCCCCAGCCTTTACGGCGGAACGTACAACCTGTTCGCCCACACCCTGAAGAAGTTCGGCATTTCGGTCACCTTCGTGGACGATCCGGACAACCTGGACCAGTGGCGCGGCGCCGTGCAGGCGAACACCAAGCTCTTTTTCGGCGAAGTGGTGTCCAATCCCCGCCAGGACGTCCTGGATGTCGAAGGCATCTCCGAGGTGGCCCACCAGGCAGGCGTGCCGCTGATCGTGGACAACACCCTGTCCACCCCGTACCTGATCCGCCCGCTGGAGTGGGGCGCCGACATCGTGATTCACTCGGCCACCAAATACCTGGGCGGCCACGGTTCGGCCATTGCCGGCGTCATTGTCGATTCCGGGAAGTTCGACTTCAGCAAGGATCCTGAGCGGTTCCCCGGCTTCAACACTCCGGACCCCACGTACAACGGCCTGGTCTACGCACGCGACCTGGGAGAAGGCGGCGCACTCGGAGCCAACCTGTCCTACATCCTCAAGGCCCGGGTCCAGCTGCTGCGCGACCTCGGCTCGGCCGTGTCCCCGTTCAACGCCTTCCTGATCTCCCAGGGCCTGGAGACGCTGAGCCTGCGGGTGGAGCGTCACGTTGCCAACGCCACGGAGGTGGCGCGCTGGCTGGAAGGAAGGGACGACGTCGAATCCGTCGCCTACGCGGGGCTGCCCTCCAGCCCCTGGTACGAACGTGGCCGCAAGTACGGGCCCAAGGGGACGGGTGCCGTGGTGGCTTTCAACCTGGCCGGCGGGGCGGAGGCGGGCAAACGCTTCGTCGACGCCCTTGAACTGCACTCCCATGTTGCGAACATCGGCGACGTCCGCTCCCTGGTCATCCACCCGGCGTCGACCACCCACAGCCAGCTTTCGCCTGAGCAGCAGGCAGTGGCGGGGGTGAACCCGGGACTGGTCCGGCTGTCCGTCGGCCTGGAGCACATCGATGACATCCTGGCCGACCTGGAAGCGGGCTTCCGCGCAGCTAAGGGCGCCGCGGCCTAAGACAACAGCCGGGGCTGCAGTGAGTGCCGCCGGCAAGCCGGGAAAGTCACAACCAGTCACACTCTTGGCTTGGAACGGGGGGTGTTTCGTACACTCGAACCAGGTCATGAGTGCCAGTGACAGCCCCGGCTTGCTGGCCGGCAACCCTCCTTCCGCGGTGGGGTGCCCCGGGTGAGGACCTGGCCTGCCGGTCAAATGACGGCAGGCAAGCGCGTAGAAGAGGTCTTGCCATGACGGTTACCGTCGCCCGAACCACCATCCCCGAACACGGAATCGTCCGCTACGCCTCGATCGGGGGACTGGACCTTGAAGCCGGCGGCTACCTGCCGGACGTCACGCTGGCCTACGAAACGTGGGGCACGCTCAATGCGGACGCCAGCAACGCCGTCCTGATCGAGCATGCCCTGACCGGAAGCACCCATGTGACCCGCGGCGACACCGACGAAGAAGGCTGGTGGGAACAGCTGGCCGGCCCCGGTGCGCCCGTGGACACGGACAAGTTCTTCGTGGTGTCCATCAACATCGTTGGCGGCTGCTACGGATCAACGGGCCCGTCGTCGGCCGCCCCGGACGGCGCCCCCTGGGGTTCCCGTTTCCCCCTGGTCACGCTGCGCGACAGCACGGTGGCGGAGGCCCGCCTGGCAGACCAGTTGGGCATCAAGAGCTGGTTCGCGGTCCTGGGCGGCTCCATGGGCGGTGCCCGTGCCCTGGAGTGGGCTGTGACGTACCCGGAGAGGGTGCAGCGCTGTGCCGTCATCGCCGTGGGGGCCGCGAGCACGGCCGAGCAGATCGCCTTCGCGCAGGCCCAGACCCTGGCCATCCGCCAGGATCCGAATTTCAACGGCGGCGACTACTACGGCGGTCCCAGCCCCGAAGAAGGGCTGGCCCTTGCCCGGCGCATCGCCCACATCACATACCGCTCAGCAGCCGAACTGGAAGGCCGCTTCGGCCGTTCGCCGCAGGCGCCCGAGTCGCCCCTGAAGGGTGAAGTCCTGGCCGCCCGGGGCCGGTACCAGGTGGAAAGCTACCTTGACCACCAGGGCAACAAGCTGGTCAAGCGCTTCGACGCGAACAGCTACATTGCCCTGACCGAAGCGTTGATGAGCCATGACATCTGCCGGGGCCGGGGGACCCTCGCCGAGACCTTGGGCCGCTCAACCGCACGCTTCCTCGTGGCCGCCGTCGACTCCGACCGGCTCTATTTCCCGTCCCAATCCCATGAACTGGCCCAGGCCCTGCCAGGGGACGTCGGAGTGCACGTCATCCAGGCGCCGATCGGGCACGACGGGTTCCTGACCGAGATCGGCCAGTTGGGCGGCCAGCTGCGGGGCAGCTTCCTGGCCTGAGGCCCCCATGTGCATTCCTGCAGATGCCTTCTGCACTAATCGGCGTTGAGGTTGCACCGAAGGCAGACCATACTCATTCAAATCCGGCGTTCGTGGTGTGCATCACACCCGGCCGCCATTGACTGGTCCCAGTGGTGTCGACGACGACGCCGAAGGAGTTCACATGAGTACGGAAAGCTCCGCCGCAAGGCGTACAGAGGAAACCGACATCAAGGCCTCAGGGCTCAAGAAGGTGGTGACGGCCTCAATGGCCGGAACCGTCGTGGAGTGGTATGAGTTCTTCCTCTACGCATCCGCCGCCACCCTGGTGTTCGGGAAGGCCTTCTTCCCCAACGCCGGCACCGAACTGGACGGCATCATCGCCGCCTTCCTCACCTATGCGGTCGGCTTCGTGGCCCGCCCCATCGGCGGAATTGTCTTCGGCCACTTCGGCGACAAGTTTGGCCGGAAGAAGCTGCTGCAGCTGAGCATCATCCTGGTGGGCGTCTCCACCTTCCTCATGGGCTGCCTGCCCACCTTCCAGCAGATCGGCTACTGGGCTCCCGCCCTGCTGGTGGTGCTGCGTTTTGCCCAAGGCTTTGCGGTCGGCGGGGAATGGGGTGGCGCCGTCCTCCTGGTGGCAGAGCACAGCCCCAGCAAGTCCCGCGGGTTCTGGGCCAGCTGGCCGCAGTCCGCAGTGCCGCTGGGGAACCTGCTGGCCACGGCCGTGCTGTTCATCCTGTCTTCCACGCTGACCCAGGACGCCTTCCTGGGGTGGGGCTGGCGCGTGGCTTTCTGGCTGTCCGCGGTGATCGTCCTGATCGGCTACTACATCCGGACCAAGGTCAACGACGCACCCATCTTCCTGGAGGCCCGCAAAGAGGTCGAGGCCGGCCACAAGGGCTACGGTGTGGCCGAAGTGTTCCGGCGGTATCCCCGCGGCGTCTTCACCGCCATGGGCCTGCGCTTCGCGGAAAACATCCTGTACTACCTGGTGGTCACGTTCTCCATCACCTACCTGAAGACCGTGGTGCAGGCCGACACCACCCGCATCCTGCTCCTGCTGCTCCTGGCCCACGCCGTTCACTTCGCGGTGGTGCCCATGGTCGGCAAGCTGTCGGACCGCTTTGGCCGTAAACCCGTTTACATGGCCGGCGCCATCATGGGTGCCACCTGGGGCTTCTTCGCCTTCCCCATGATGGATACCAGGAACGATGCCATCATCCTTGCCGCCATCATGATCGGGCTGGTGTTCCACGCCTTCATGTACGCAGGGCAGCCTGCCATCATGGCGGAGATGTTCCCCACCCGGATGCGGTACTCAGGGGTGTCCCTCGGCTACCAGGTGACCTCGATCGTGGCAGGTTCACTGGCTCCGATCATCGCCGCCTCGCTCCTGGGCACCTACAAGTCCTCCGTCCCCGTGGCTGTCTACCTGCTGATCGCCTGCGCCATTACCGCCGTCGCGGTCTTCTTCCTGAAGGAAACCCGCGGCATCTCGCTGCACGACGTGGACGCCGCCGACGCCCAGGGCACCGCCGACCTCCTTGCCGCCAACAAGAAGTAGCAGGTTCCCATGAAAGCCGCCGTCCTGTACTCCACCGTTCCGGCCCCCACCCCGGGGGCCGGCCCCGGGAAGCGGACCTACTCCGACGCCGGCCCGCTGCTGGTGCAGGAACTGGACCAGCCGGAGCCCCGCGCCGGTGAGCTTGGTGTTGCCATCACCTACTCCAGCCTGTGCCATTCGGACCTCTCGGTGGTGGACGGTTCCCGCGTCCGGCCGCTTCCCATGGCCCTCGGCCACGAGGCCGTGGGGCGGGTGGTCTCCCTCGGCGAAGGTGTGGAAGACGTGTCGGTGGGCGACCACGTGGTATTGGTCTTCGTGCCGAGCTGCGGGAAATGCCGGGCCTGCCTGTCGGGCAGGCCGGCCCTGTGCCACCGCGCAGCGGAGGTCAACGGCTCCGGGGACCTCCTGCACGGGCCGGCGCTGCTGCGGACGCCGGCGGGCGAGCGCATCAACCACCACCTTGGCGTCTCGGCCTTTGCCGACTACGCGGTGGTCGCCAGGGAATCGGTGGTGGTGATTGACGACGACGTCCCGGACACGGTTGCCGCGATGTTCGGTTGCGCCGTGCTCACGGGAATGGGTGCCGTCCTGAACACCGCCGGCGTCAGTCCAGGGCAGTCCGTGGCAGTCTTCGGGCTCGGCGCGGTGGGCCTGTCCGCCGTCATGGCAGCGCGCCTCGCGGGGGCAGCCAGCGTGATTGCCGTCGATCCAAACCAGGGCAAGCACCAGCTCGCCCGCGACGCCGGGGCCACGTCGGTGGGAACGCCGGAGGACGCGGCCCGGCTGATCGCGGAAGCCTCCGGTGACGGCGTGGACGTCGCCATCGAAGCAGTGGGTTCGGCGGGCGTCATTGCCTCCTGCCTGGAGCAGGTCACCCGGGGAGGCGCCGTGGTGTCGGTGGGCCTGCCCCATCCGTCCGCCCAGTTGACGGTACCCGCCCTGCAGTTCGCCGGGGCGGGAAAACGGCTGCTGGGCTCCTACATGGGGGATGCGGTGCCCTCCCGCGACATCCCGAAATACCTCGGATTCTGGCGGGAGGGCAGGCTGCCCGTTGAGCTGCTGCACACCGACACGCGGCCGCTGGGCGAGATCAACGAGGGCCTTGACGCGCTGGCATCCGGGCAGGTGGTGCGGCGGCTCTTCCAGGCCTGAGCTCTTCCAGGCCTGGGCTCTTCCGGACCGGCCTAACCTGCCAGCAGCCCGGCGCGCTCCTTCATCTCCTCTTTGAGGGCCGCAATCACGGCCTGCACCGGGGCGGAGCGGAGCGACTCCGGGCGGGCAACGGCCCAGATGGGGAGCTGCCGCTCGAAGTCGGCGGCCAGGACGGGTACGAAATTGTCGGATTCCGCCACCATGAAGTTGGGCAGCAGGCCAATGCCCGCGCCCTGCCGGACGGCCTCCACCTGGGCGAACACGCTGGTGGCCTGGAAGCTTGTCCTGGGGACGGGAAGTTCCGATGACCAGCGCGGCCCCAGCTCCGCTACCTGGAGCGCGGACTCTACGTACGAGACAAACCCGTGCTGCCCCACGTCGTCGAGCCTTTCCGGCAGGCCATGCCGGGCGGCGTAGGCGGAACTGGCGTAAAGGCGCAGGTAGTAGTTGCTCAGGAAGATGGTCTGCGCGCTGGTGACGTCAGCCCGGCCCACCACAATCTCCAGGTCCACTCCTGACCGGTTCTGGCTGACTTTCCGGGTGGCGCTGAGCACCTCAACGTTCAGCTGCGGATTCTGCTGCTGGAGCCGCACCAGCGACGGGGCCACGAACACCGCCCCGACACCGTCCGAGGTGGCCACACGGACCAGGCCGGCAAGGGCGCTTTGGTCCTGGTTGATCACGCTCGACAGCGAGCCAAGGGTGTTCTCGATGGCCTCCGCCGCATCCACGGCCGCCGCGCCGAGTTGCGTCAGTTCCCAGCCGTGCGGGCTGCGTTCCAGGGTGCGGCCGCCCAGCTGCTTGTCCAGGGCGAGGATGCGGCGGGAAATGGTGGTGTGGGTTGTCCCCAGTGTTTCCGCCACGGCGTTGAAGCGGCCAAGTCGTGCAACCGTCAGCAGGATTAGCAGGTCGTCGGGGCTGGGCAACCGTCTCAGGTCCACGCCGGTCCTTCCATAGATGTGCAGCGATGCACATGGCCTCTGTGATTTTTCCCCTTGATTGCACTGTAGCAGGGTGTGATCGTTGACACAGACACGCCGGCAGCAAGGCTGGACTGAAAGCAAAGGAGCTTACGCATGGCAGTTATCGGTTGGATCGGCCTGGGCAACATGGGCGGCCATATGTCCGTGAACCTGGTGAAGGCCGGGCACGATGTCCGCGGTTTCGACCTCAATCCGGCAGCCCTGGCAGCCGCTGAGGCGGGTGGCGTCAAGCGGACCGCCAGCATCGCCGAAGCGGTGGAGGGTGCAGATGCCGTGTTCACCATGCTGCCGAAGGGGGAACACGCCCGGGCGGTGTATCTGGGCCAGGACGGGGTACTGGCGCACGCGGACACCCGCACGCTGCTGATTGACTCCTCGACCATCGACGTCGCCTCGGCGCAGGAACTGCACGACGCCGCTGCTGCCGCCGGCTTCCGCTTTGTGGACGCCCCGGTGTCGGGCGGAATGAGCGGGGCCGAGGCGGGAACGCTGACATTCATGGTGGGCGGCGAAGAGGGCGCCGTGGCGGACGCCACGGACTACATCGGCCCGATGGCCGCAAACATCATCCCCACGGGTGGGGCCACCACAGGGCAGGCCGCAAAGATCTGCAACAACCTGATGCTCTTCATCAACCTCGCCTCCACCGCCGAGGGCGCAGTGCTCGCCGACCGGCTGGGCCTGGACAAGCAGGTTTTCTGGAACATCGCCTCGGTCTCCTCGGGTGACTCATGGGCGCTGCGCACCTGGTACCCGGTGCCCGGCGTGGTTCCCACCGCGGCCTCGAACAACGACTTCGCACCGACGTTTACCACCGAGCTGGCGAACAAGGACATTGGGTTGGCCATCAGCGCGGCCGAGGACACCGGCACACCCCTGCAGATCGGCAGGCACGTCCAGCAACTGTTCCAGCGCCTCATTGACGAAGGTGATGCGGGCAAGGACTGCTCCATGATCATCAAGCTCGTGGACGGCTCACTCGAGACCGCCCGCCCGGAATCGTCCACCAACTAGCCCCGCCGCACGCAACGCAGGAAAAGAGACTCCCCTTGGAAACCATTCCGCACTACATCAACGGCACCCGCATCAGCGACGCAGACCGCTTCGGTCCGGTCTTCAATCCCGCCACCGGTGAACAGGACAAGCAGGTGGCGCTTGCCTCGGCGGCCCGCACGGAGGAAGCCATAGCGGCTGCCCGTGCTGCGCTCCCTGCCTGGCGGGCCACCAGCCTGGCCAGGCGCACCACGATCTTCTTCAAGGTCCGCGAAATCCTGAACCAGCGGAAGTCCGAACTTGCCGCGATCCTCACCAGCGAGCACGGCAAGGTCCTCTCCGACGCAGAGGGCGAAATTGCACGCGGCCTTGAGAACATCGATTTCGCCACCGGCCTGTCCCACATGCTCAAGGGCGAGCGGTCCGAGCAGGTCTCTACGGGAGTGGACGTGCACTCCGTCCGCCAGCCCGTGGGTGTGGTTGCCTGCATTACGCCGTTCAACTTCCCGGCCATGGTGCCGCTGTGGATGATCGGCAGCGCCCTGGCCTGCGGCAACACCGTGCTGCTGAAGCCCAGCGAGAAGGACCCGTCCGCCGCCGTCTTCATCGCCGAGGCTTTCGCCGAAGCGGGCCTGCCGGCGGGTGTGCTGAACGTGGTCCAGGGGGACAAGGAAGCCGTCGACGTCCTGCTGGAACACCCCGACGTCAAGGCAGTGAGCTTTGTCGGGTCCACGCCCATCGCCCAATCGATCTACAAGCGGGCGGCAGAACACGGCAAGCGGGTACAGGCCCTGGGCGGCGCAAAGAACCACATGGTGGTGCTTCCCGACGCCGACCTGGACATGGCTGCCGACGCTGCGGTTTCGGCCGCCTACGGTTCGGCCGGCGAACGGTGCATGGCGGTCAGCGTCCTGGTGGCCGTGGGCAACATTGCCGATGACCTGGTGAAGGCAATTTCCAGCCGCATGGCAGACCTCAAGATTGGTGCCGGCACCGACCCCGCCTCGCAGATGGGTCCCCTGATCACCGCAGAGCACCGGGACCGCGTGGCCTCCTACATATCAGGAGCCGAAGGCGAAGGTGCCACCGTGGTGGTGGACGGGCGCTCGCAGCAGTTCGATTCAAACGGGTTCTTCATCGGCGTCAGCCTGGTGGACCACGTCAAACCGGGCATGAAGGTGTACGACGACGAGATCTTCGGCCCGGTCCTGTCCGTGGTCCGCGTCGACACCTACAGCGACGCCGTGAAGCTGGTCAACGACAACGAGTTCGGCAACGGCACCGCCATCTTCACCCGTGACGGCGGGGCGGCACGGCAGTTCGAGTTCGACGCCGAAGCAGGCATGGTGGGAGTCAATGTGCCTATTCCGGTCCCGGTAGGCACCTTCTCGTTCGGTGGCTGGAAGAACTCGCTGTTCGGCGACACCCACATGTACGGCCCGGACAGCATCCGGTTCTACACGCGGGGCAAGGTGGTGACCACGCGCTGGCCGGATCCCGCCACCTCGGTGATTGACCTGGGCTTCCCGCAGGTGGATTAAGCACAGGTGCACTAAAACAGCAGGCCGGGGACCGGTAATCGGTCCCCGGCCTGCTGTTTTAGTTGGCATGCCTCTTCAGTTCGGAAGCCTCAGTGGATTGGCTAGCCGTTCATGATGTCGCTGCGCCGCTTCATGTACTCCTCCATGGACAGCTCACCATTGCTGTACTGCTGGTCCAGCTCCGCGAGCTTGCGGGCACGGAACCCCTGCGGTGCGGCCGGCGGCGGGGGAGTGGCCGGCGTTGAAGGCTGGCCCGGACCCTGCTGCGCGGGCGGCTGTTGGAAGGGCGGCTCCTGGAACGGCGGCTGCTGGAACGGCGGCTCCTGCGGGGCACCGTAGCCGGGCCCCGGCATGGGCGGTTGCCCGTACTGGTGGGGCAGCGGCTGGGGGTCGCCCGTGGGCTGCGGCCGCTGGATGCTGCGGAAGCCCCCGGAGAAGTAGTCCTGCTGGGTGTAGCCGTCGCGGGGCTGGTTGCTCTGCGGCCCCGCCGAGCCCGGGTATTGGCCCGGGAACCCGCCTTGTCCGTACTGCCCCGGCTGCTGTCCCGGGAACTGCTCCGGGAAGCGGCCGGGCAAGCCCTGGTCCCGGTCCCGCCGCGCCATGGAGCGCCGGTACATCCGCATGGCCATGGGGATGACGAAGGACAGGATGATGATCCAGAAAAACAAGCTGCTCACGGTGCCGCGCCTCTCGAGTGTTGTCCTTCCAGCCTAACCCCGGGTGGCCCTACCGGCGGCTGGGCTCCGCCGTTCCCAGCGGACCTTCGCCGGATCCCAACGGAACGCCCGGGCCGAAGACGGGACCTGGCGTCGGCCGCTTTGCCGTGATGCCGTCACCGGAGGACTGGCGGCGCAGGCGGCGCAGCACCCACGGCACAAAGTATTCGCGCGCCCACACCATGTCCCCGCTCCGGGCCTCGCGCCACGTGCGCGGCGGCAGCGGCTTGGGCTGCAGCGGTTCCAGGGAATGCTCCACGTTCAGCGCGTCCAGCACCATGGCCGCGATGGTGTGGTGGCCCAGCGGGGAGAAGTGGAGCCGGTCCTGGTCCCACATCTGTGGATCGCTCAACTGCCGCAGCGACCACATGTCGGCGATGATGGCGTCGTGCCGCGCCGCCACCGTCCGCAGGTTCTCGTTGTAGATGGCCACCTTGCTGCGGATCCTGCCGAGCACCGATGAACCCGTGTCCGGTCCGTTGAACAGGACCACGGTGGCGCCGCCCATGGAGAGGATCTGCACCACGGAATCGAGCTTCTCGGCCAGCGTGTCCGGGTCTCCGCCGGGGCGGATCAGGTCGTTGCCGCCCGCGGACAGGGTGACCAGGTCCGGCTTCAGCCCCAGGGCAGGGGCCAGCTGCTGGTCCACGATTTGCTGCAGCAGGCGGCCGCGGACGGCAAGGTTGGCATAGGCGAAGTCAGGTTGTGTCCGGCCCAGCTCCTCCGCCACCCTGTCAGCCCAGCCGCGGTGGCCGCCGGGGCTTGAGGGTTCGGGGTCGCCAATGCCCTCGGTGAAGGAATCGCCCATCGCCACGTAGCGGGTCCACGGATGGGATCCGCGGTGCGCGGGCAGGGCCTGAATGTCACTTGTGTCAGTCACGGTCCTATCCTGCCTTCCGCCTCATCGCCTACGCGAACGTAGGTTGTTACCTCTGGGTAACTGATATGAATGGAAACCATGACTGACGCCGAAGTATTTCCTGCCCCCGTTGTCCTGTGGTCCCATCCCGAGGACCAGCGCACCGGCAAGCCGCTCCTGGTGCTCCTCCACGGCTACGGCGCCAATGAGCAGGACCTGCTCAGCCTGGCCGACCTGCTGCCCGGGGACTTCGCCGTCGCATCCGTGCGGGCCCCCATCGCCATGGGCCCCGGCTTCACCTGGTTCCCGCTCACGGCCTCCATCGACTACTCCCTGGAAAGGGTCAAAAAGGCCTCGGCGTACGTGCTCGACTGGATCGACACCATCCGCGTGGGGCACCCGTCCGTGACCCTGCTCGGTTTTTCCATGGGCATGGCCATGGCCACCACGCTCCTGCGGCAGCGGCCCACGGACTTCGCTGCCGTCGTCGGACTCTCCGGCTTTGTGGTGGACGCCGCCGGCGACCCCTCCTTCAAGGACGACGAACTGGACGGAACCGTGCCCGTGTTCTGGGGCCGGGACCAGCAGGATCCGGTGATCACCCAGGACAAAATCGAGTTCACCATGGGCTGGGTCCGCAAGCACGTCAAGCTCACCAAGGTGCTCTACACCGGCATGTGGCATGGCATCAACCAGCAGGAGATCGGGCACGTGGGGGAGTTCCTCACCCATGAGGTGCTGAACAAATAGGCGTACGACGGCGGCTCGGCGGCCTGGGAAGCCGGCCCGCCGCCGGGGGCCGGGGGTCAGGCCTCCGGCGCCACCACCTTCACCGAGTGGCCGTTGACGGTGACGATGTCACCGTCGTGCAGCTGGCGGCCACGGCGGTCGTCGATTTCGCCGTTGACCTTGACCAGCCCGTTCTTGATGAGGTCCGCCGCCTCCACCCCGTCCTCCACGAGGTTGGCGAGCTTCAGCAGCTGGCCCAGCCGGATCATGCTGTCGCGGATGGGGACGTCGTCAATGGGGTTGCTCATACAGCAATAATGCCTGAACTAAGGTGGATTCAATGACCTCCCCTCCCCGCCTGCCAGTGCTCGCAGGCCTGCCGCTGGCCGTGGGTTCCGGCCTTGCCATCCCAGTCCAAGGGCGCATCAACGGTGCCCTGGGTGCCCGGCTCGATGACGGAATCGCCGCCGCGGCCGTGAGCTTCAGCACAGGGCTGCTGGTCATGATCATCATTTCGCTGGTCCTGCCGCGCGGCCGCGCCGGGCTGGCAAGCATCCTCCCGGCAGTCCGCAGCCGTGCCTTTCCCCGCATCTACGTGGTGGCCGGTGCCATCGGCGCATTGTTCGTCTTTGCCCAGTCCTTCACGGTGGGCATCCTGGGCGTAGCCCTTTTCACGGTGGCCACCGTGACCGGACAGACCATAAGCGGCCTGCTGGTGGACCGCATGGGAATCGGCCCGGCCGGGAAGAAATCCGTCACCGGCATCCGCATCATCGGCTGTGTCCTCACCATCGCCGCGGTGGCATGGGCGGTGTCGCCCCGGTTCAGCGGCGCGGGGGCCGGCTCCGACGGCGATCCCACCGCCCTGCTGCTTCCCATCCTGCTGCCCGTGGCGGCGGGCTTCCTCATGAGCTTCCAGCAAGCCATGAACGGCACCGCCACCGTCCACTACGGCACACCAATCGCGGCAACGCTGGTCAACTTCGTGGCCGGCTGCACGGTGCTTTGGGCCGCGCTGGCGGTGAAGCTGGCCGTAGCCGGCCCCGCCAACCCGCTGCCGACCGAATGGTGGTACTACCTGGGTGGACCC
Source organism: Arthrobacter sp. SAFR-179 (assembly GCF_059414945.1). Classification (NCBI taxonomy): domain Bacteria; kingdom Bacillati; phylum Actinomycetota; class Actinomycetes; order Micrococcales; family Micrococcaceae; genus Arthrobacter; species Arthrobacter sp. SAFR-179. Next base: position 155,535 of record NZ_JBPFDM010000003.1, on the reverse strand, counting down.
ATGGGATGTGTCTTTATCGGCCTCGGCGCCCTCCTGGTCCGCAGCCTGGGCGTGCTGGTCACCGGGCTCGGCATGATTGCCGGGCAATTGCTGGGCTCGCTGGCCCTGGACCTTGCACTGCCCACGCCGGGTACCGTCGTCGCTCCGGCCACCGTCCTCGGGACCCTGCTGACCCTCGCCGCGATTATCCTGGCAACCCTGCCCTGGCCGCGGGGCGCGCTCCGGAGGCAGCGGCCGGTACGCTAGGACACGAGCTTTCCACCATCTTCCTTCATTCGCCCCGGCGGGCAGCCCACTGTGCCTCCAGGCATACGGCGGCCGGGGCCCGACAACCCGCGGACCGCACCCAGCGGCCCTGTAGAAATTGGAGTTACCCCATGGCAGCAAAATCCGTCCTCGACCAGGTCATTTCCCTCTCCAAGCGGAGGGGCTTCGTGTTCCAGGCCGGTGAGATCTACGGAGGTTCGCGTTCTGCCTGGGACTACGGCCCCCTCGGCGCGGAACTGAAGGAAAACATCAAGCGCCAGTGGTGGCAGTCCATGGTCCGCGGCCGCGAGGACGTGGTGGGCCTGGACTCCTCCGTGATTCTGCCCCGCCAGGTATGGGAAGCCTCCGGCCACGTGGAGGTCTTCTCCGACCCCCTGGTGGAGTGCCTCTCCTGCCACAAGCGCTACCGCGCTGACCACCTCGAGGAAGAATACGAGGAGAAGAAGGGCCGGCCCGCCGAGAACGGCCTGAAGGACATCGCCTGCGCCAACTGCGGCACCCGCGGCCAGTGGACCGAGCCGCAGGAGTTCTCCGGCCTGCTCAAGACGTACCTGGGCCCGGTGGCCAACGAGGAGGGCCTGCACTACCTGCGCCCCGAAACCGCGCAGGGCATCTTCGTGAACTTCAACAACGTCCTCACCACGTCCCGGAAGAAGCCGCCGTTCGGCATCGGCCAAATCGGCAAGTCCTTCCGCAACGAGATCACGCCCGGAAATTTCATCTTCCGCACCCGCGAGTTCGAGCAGATGGAAATGGAATTCTTCGTGGAGCCCGGCACGGACGAGGAATGGCACCAGTACTGGATGAAGGAGCGCATGGCCTGGTACACCGGCCTGGGCATCCGCGAGGAGAACCTCCGCTTCTTCGAGCACCCCAAGGAGAAGCTCAGCCACTACTCCAAGGGCACCACGGACATCGAGTACCGCTTCGGCTTCCAGGGCTCGGAGTGGGGCGAGCTGGAAGGCATCGCCAACCGCACCGACTTTGACCTCTCCACCCACGCCAAGGCCTCCGGCACGGACCTGAGCTACTTCAACCAGGCCACCAACGAGCGCTACACCCCGTACGTGATCGAGCCCGCGGCGGGCCTGACCCGGTCCTTCATGGCGTTCCTGGTGGACGCCTACACCGAGGATGAGGCTCCCAACGCCAAGGGCGGCGTGGATGTGCGCACCGTTTTGAAGCTGGATCCGCGCCTGGCCCCGGTCAAGGCCGCCGTCCTGCCCCTGAGCCGCAACGAGGACCTGTCCCCGAAGGCCAAGGACCTGGGCGCGCAGCTGCGGAAGAACTGGAACATCGACTTCGACGACGCCGGCGCCATCGGCCGCCGCTACCGCCGCCAGGACGAGATCGGCACCCCGTTCTGCATCACCGTGGACTTCGACACGCTCGAGGACCAGGCCGTCACCATCCGCGAGCGGGACACCATGAGCCAGGAGCGGGTCTCCCTGGACAAGGTGGAGGGTTACCTGGCGGCACGGCTGATCGGGGCCTGAGCATGGCCATCGAATACCGCGAATGGCGGGACGGCGACGACCTGGCGCTCCTGGAAATCTGGGGCGACCCGGACACGGCGCAGGCCCGGCAGTTCCGCGGCGCCCTCGCCGTCTCCTCCAACGGGAGGGACGGCTCCCCGTGGCGCCGCTGCATCGTGGCCCAGGACGTCATTGACGGCGTCGGCATCCCCGTGGCCGCCGGCGTCGTCTATGAAGCGTCCCTGCACCCGGAACGCCTGTGGTGCTATATCGAGGTGGACCGCGACCACCGCCGTGCGGGCATCGGGGCCAGCCTCCTGGCCATGCTGCGGCGCGAAGCCGAGCACGCGCCGTCGGGCGTCAGCAAACTGCGCGCCAAGGTGGAGCCCGGCAGCGCGGGTGCCGCCTTCGCCGAATCGTTTGGCCTGGCGCCCATCCAGCGTTCCCGCCTTGTGGTGGTGGAGCCCGGCGCCCTGCGGCTTCCGGTGTTCCCGGCCAAGGACGACGGCGGCGCGGCCAGCGGCGAGAACACCGGCTCCGACGTCGTGATGGACCTGGCAACGGGCTCGGTGGAGCTGACCGACGTGGTGGGCCGGTATTACACCTCCATCCACGGCTGGGACTCTCCCGGCGTCCTGTCCGTGGGGCAGGTGCAGAAGCTGTTCCTGGACGAACTCACCGGTGCCCACGGCGCCATCGTGCTGCGGGCCCAGCCCGAATCCGCGTTCGGTGCCGGGGTGGCTCCCACTAAGAAGGGCCGCATCCGGGCCTTTGCCGTCAGCTACGCGGCCCCCGCCGACCCTGACGCCGCCCCGGGCACCGAGACGGCCGGACCGGAAACGCCCACCGACGTTTTCGTGGGGCATGAACCTTCGCTGGACGCTGATGACGCCGCCGAGGCAGTCCGCGACATGCTTGCCCTGATCGCGTACCAGCACCCGGTCATGCTGGAACTGGACGATTCCATGACCGCCCTGCGTGCCGCCGTCGAACCCCTCCTGGACCGTGGCACGGCACGCGTGGCGGGCGCTGAAACCCTGGTGGTCTCGGACTAGTCAACCCCAACTAAGTAGCAGCAGATGTCGTTATGGAGCTCCATTCCGACATCTGCTGCGACCTAGTTGCGGGGAGCACGGCGGCGGCCGGCGGCTGCGTCAGCTGCGTCCAGGAGTTGCCGCTCGGCGTCGGTCGGGGCGCTCCCACCCAAGTGCGCAGGCATCCACCACGCGCCGGATCCGGGATCCAGTGGGAAGCCGGCAATGCATTGGTCGATTCCCGATTGCAGGATGCTGCGCAGCATGCCGGTGGCCGCCTCCGCTTCGCTGCCTGGCGGAAACATCATGGGCTCGCCCACGTGGACCCGCACCGGGGCATGCCAGCTGCGGCGGCGGGAAAAACCGTGGCCCCGGGTCAATACGCGGTGCGCGCCCCAGACGGACACCGGAATCACGAGGACGCCTGCCTCGGCCGCCATGCGGACTGCCCCTGTGCGGCACTCGCGGACCGTGAAGCTGCGGCTGACCCCTGCCTCCGGGAACACCGCAAGGTACTCGCCATTGCGCAGTTTGGCCACCGCCGCGTCATAGGCGTCCGAACGGTCCGTGTATCCCACCACTATGTGGCCGCTGGCGCTGATGGCAGGGCCTGCAAGCCAGTGGTCGGCAGCCCCCTGGTGCACCAGGAACCGCAGCTGGGCACGGGCGTGCCGCCACAGGAGCAGCTCGAGCACGGCGAAATCCAGGTAGCCGAAATGCGTGACGGCGAACACGGCACCTCTTCCGGGAACCACCTGCCGCGAGGGCCCATTGAGTGGTCCCTTGTCCGGCAGGTGCTCCAGGCCTGTTGCCTGGATGTCCAGCCGCAGGGCCCAGCGCAGGACCTGCCCGGTCCGGACGATCAGGCGATAGAACCGGTCGTTGGACGGGGGACGCCAGGGCATGTCCGAAACTGCCTAAAGGGTGACCTGGACGGATGAGTCCGGCAGCAGCCGCGAGAAGGCCGGCGACGGCCGGACCGGGGCGCCCGTGCTCTCCGCGAAGGACTTGATGACGAAGCCGGTGGCGAGGGTTTGCCACACGCGGACCTTGCGGAGCATGAAGTGCCCCACGCCCCTGAGCGCCACGTACTGCATGCTCGCTGTATCGGCAGAGGCCCGGCGGGCGAAGGCAAGGGACTGCGAGGGGCTGGTCATGTGGTCCGTGGTGCCGTGGATGATCAGGACTTTCCGTCCGGCGACGGCGGTGGCGGGTGTTGCCGGGCTCAGCCACGGAGCAAGCGCCACCACGGCCTCCACCTGCGCGTGGTCGGCTGCGCATACGGCTGTCAGGCCGCCCATGGAGTGGCCCAGCAGGAAGACCGGAACGTCGGGGTGGCGTTCGGCGATCTGCCGCAGCGCCCAGCGGGCGTCCTGCAGCGGTGACATGTCTGGGCCGTTCCAGCCCCGGACGCTGTTGCGCAGGGACCAGACGGCCAGTCCGTGCTTCCGGCCGGCGCGGTGCAGGTGCCTGGCGAAGGGAATCATCCGGGCCGGACTGAGATGCCGGGCCTCCACCGGATCCCGGCTGTGGGCCTTGCCGCCGTGCAGCACCAGGACCACGCCCCGGGTGTCACCTGCTGCTTCGAGGACACTCAGGACAGGCTGGTGGGCGGGTGCCGCCGCCACCTGGCCCGACTGCACTCCGCCGTCGGCCGCCCCCCGAATTCCTGACCCGCTGCCGGTTTCGCGCGTATCACGGTTGTCCATGCCTGGTTCCTCCCCATCCCGATGGTCCATTTATAAACCCTATGGCGGCCCACGTAGAGTTCAACGTATGAGGTTGTACTGCTGATGGGCGCCGGTCACTCCCACGCTTCCTTGGATCATTCGGAGCCGACGCCCCAGGCGATGGCTGCCCGCAGCAAGGCGAACCGCATCCTGGCCGCGGTGCTCATTCCGCTGGCGCTGCTGACCCTGGCCGGGATGGCCGCGCTGTGGCCGTCCGGCAGCAAGGAAGGTGTCTCGCTGGCCAACCCCTATTCCACGGCCCCCGGTGTCACTTTCGATACAGGCACCATCCAGAGCGTGGTGACCGAGAACTGCACCCAGGGCCTCAGCCAGCAGGGAACAGGCCAACAGGGCACCGGCCAACAAGGCAGCAACCAGCAGGGTTCCACGCAGCAGCCGCCGGGCCAGGGCTCGGACTGCACCTTCGCCTTCACCGAGCCGGACAAGGGTGGAAGTCCGGTGAAGGTGGTCATCAACCCCGATGTGGCCTCCTCCCATGGCGTTAAGCCTGGGGACCAGATCCGCTACCTGAATCTGTCCAACGCCCCGGGCGCCACGGGGTCGCAGGGATCCCCGGCCTACATCTTCGTGGACTTCGTCCGGACGCTGCCGATTGTCCTGCTTGCCGTGCTCTACGCGGCGGTGGTCGTCGCCGTGGCCAGGTGGCGGGGGCTGAGGGCCCTGATCGGACTGGTGGGCGCCTACTTCGTGCTCGCCAACTTCCTGCTTCCGGGCCTGGTGGAGGGCAAGCCGCCGCTGTTGCTGGCCCTGGTGGGTTCCACCGTGATCATGATCGGGGTGCTGTACTTCGCCCACGGATTCTCCGCGCGCACCTCCACGGCCCTCCTGGGCACCATCTTCGGCCTCGCCATCACCGCCCTGCTGGCTGCCTGGGCCACCGACGCCGCCAACCTCGCCGGCGTGGGCAGCCACGACGCCGCCACCCTGGTGAACACCTCGGCCAACATCTCCATCTCCGGCGTGATCCTCTGCGGACTCATCATCTCCGGCCTGGGTGTCCTCAACGATGTCACCATCACCCAGTCCTCGGCGGTGTGGGAACTCTACGAGCTGGCACCGGGCAGCAGCGCCCGGAAGCTGTTCACTTCGGCGATGCGGATCGGCCGCGACCACATCGCCTCCACGGTGTACACCATCGCCTTCGCTTACGCCGGCGCCGCACTGCCCATCCTGATCATCGTCATGCTCTACGACCGGCCCCTGATGGACACCCTCACCAGCGCCGAACTCTCCGAAGAGGTCATCCGGACCCTGGTGGGCTCGATCGGGCTGGTCCTGGCCATTCCGGTCACCACCCTGATCGCCGTGCTCGTGGTCAAGGCCACCGGCATCAGGACACCAGACGCCGTGCCAGTGACCGGTGAGGTGCGGGACGGAAAGACGGGTACAAAGCACGACGACGGGCACGTCCATACGGACGACGTCACGGACACGGGGGCGCTCGCCGCCGCCGCGCTTGAGGAGCGAATCCGGCGCACCGCCATCGAACCCATGGATGAACCAGCCACCCGGCGCGGGCGGCGCGCCGACCGCGGCTGGACACCTTCTCCGTAAACCTGTCCAGCTGCTCCTACTGGTAGTCGGCCAGCCAAAGATCCGGACCGAAGACTTCGTACTGGATGTCCTTGGGGCGGACTCCTGCGCCCACCAGGGCGGTCCGGACGGCCTGCATGAAGGGCACCGGGCCGCAGAGGTAATACTCGGCGTCGGATGGCAGCTGGACATCCCGGATGTTCATGAAACCCGAGCGCACGGTGCCGCCGGCGTCGGAGGTGGAGGATTCTGCGCCGTCCGGATCGAGGAACCACGTATTGAGGGACGCATCCGGCAGTACGGCAAGGTCCGCCGTCACCTGGTTCCGCAGCGCGAATGAGGCAGGAGAGTCGTCCGCGTGCAGGAACATGACCTTCCGCTGCGAACCGGCCTTCACCAGGTGGGACAGCATCCCTGCCATGGGCGTGATCCCGATGCCCGCGCTTGCCAGCACCACGGGCCGGTCCGTGTATTCGAGCACAACGTCGCCGAAGGGCGCCGAAAGGGTGACTTCATCGCCCACGTCGACCTGGTCGTGGAGGAGGTTGGACATCTCACCATCAGGCTTTCCTTCCGTGCGCACGCGCTTGACAGCGAACCGCCGGTGCTGCCCGTCGTCGGCCTGGGTGAGGCTGTACTGGCGCGGCTGCAGGACGCCGTCGGGCATCTGCATCCGGAGCGTGACGTACTGTCCGGGGAGGGAGGGCTTGACCTCCCGCTCGTCCATCCGCTCCACCACGAAACTGGCAACATCGCCGGTTTCCTGGATCTTCTCGGCCACCCGCCACGTGCGCCACACGGTTTCCGGGCTCAGCCGGACGGCGTCGTAGAGGCCACGTTCCTTGTTGATGAGCATGTTGGCCATGAGCCAGTAAACCTCGTCCCACGCAGCGGCCACTTCCGGGGTCACTGCGTCGCCAAGGACATCCACGATGGCCCACATCAGGTGGTCGTGCACCACCTGGTACTGCTCGGGGCTCAGGCCCAGGGACACGTGCTTGTGCGCAATGCGGGACAGCAGGTGGTCCGGCAGGTGCGTGGGGTCGTTGACCAGGAAGCCGGCAAACGCGGCGATTGACCCGGCCAGCGCCTGCTGCTGCCGGCCGTCGGCCTGGTTTCCGCGGTTGAAGAGGCCGTTGAGCAGTTCGGGGTGTTCCTCGAACATGTGGCCATAGAAGCGGGAGGCGATCTCCTGGATGTTTTCGCCGACCACGGGAAGGGTCGCCTGGATCACGGGGTATGCGGTATCTGACAGCACGGTGATCTCTCCTCTGAAGGCAGGGCCCCCTGGCAAGGCCCGGTTCCACGAAACGCTAACAGCCTGCAGGAGACCTTCGACAGGCCCTTCGGCACTGGTGCCAAACCACCGATTTGCCCGGCTTTGCAACAATGGACAGGTGACTGTTGCAGCAACTCCTCCCGCCCCCAAGCTGGAACTCCCGCCCCTGAAGCTGGGACCCATCACGGTTGACACCCCGGTGATCCTGGCCCCGATGGCCGGCATCACCAACTCCGCCTTCCGCAGGCTCTGCCGTGAGTACGGCGGCGGCATGTACGTGGCGGAGATGGTCACCTCCCGTGCGCTGGTGGAGCGGACCCCCGAATCCCTTCGCATCATTTCGCATGACGACGACGAAAAGGTCCGCTCCGTCCAGCTGTACGGCGTGGATCCCGGTACGGTCGGCGCCGCCGTCAGGATGCTGGTGGAGGAGGACCGGGCGGACCACATCGACCTCAACTTCGGCTGCCCCGTTCCCAAGGTGACCCGGCGCGGCGGCGGCTCCGCCCTGCCCTGGAAGATCGACCTCTTCACCTCGATCGTGCAGACCGCCGTCAGGGAAGCCTCCAAGGGCAACATTCCGCTGACCATCAAGATGCGCAAAGGCATCGACGATGACCACCTGACGTACCTCGACGCAGGCCGCATTGCCCGCGATGCCGGCGTGGCCGCCGTCGCGCTCCATGGCCGCACCGCCGCCCAGTTCTACTCCGGCAAAGCGGACTGGTCCGCCATTGCCCGGCTCCGTGAGGCGCTCCCTGACATCCCGGTCCTGGGCAACGGCGACATCTGGTCCGCTGAGGACGCCGTCCGGATGGTGCGCGAAACCGGCGTGGACGGCGTGGTGGTCGGCCGCGGCTGCCAGGGCCGGCCCTGGCTCTTCGGCGACCTCCAGGCGGCCTTCGAAGGCAGCGACGTCCGCCACCGGCCCAACCTGCGGCAGGTGGCAGAGGGCGTCTACCGCCACGCCGAACTGATGGTGGAAACGTTCGGGGATGAAGGCAAGGCGCTGCGTGAGATCCGCAAGCACATCGCCTGGTACTTCAAGGGCTATGTGGTGGGCGGGGAACTGCGCACCCGGCTTGCCCTGGTGACCAGCCTGGAAGTGCTCCGGGACACCCTGGCCGAGCTGGACCTGGATTCGCCGTACCCCGGAGTGGACGCGGAGGGCCCGCGCGGCCGCGCCGGCTCGCCCAAGAGGCCTGCCCTGCCCAAGGACTGGCTGGACTCCCGGGCACTGAACGATGACCAGTCCCGGGACATCGCAGCCGCCGAACTGGATGTTTCCGGTGGCTGAAACACCGACGGCAGGAACTCCCACCGCTGCCTTGGCGCTGCCCGGCTACGATCTGCACGATTCCGCCCGCTGGGTGGAGGAGCCGCCCAAGACCACCTACCGGTCGGACTTCGAGCGGGACCGGGCCCGGGTGCTGCACTCCTCGGCCCTGCGGCGGCTGGGCGCCAAGACCCAGGTGGTGGCACCGGACACCGATGACTTCGTCCGCACCCGCCTCACCCACAGCCTGGAAGTGGCGCAGGTGGGCCGCGAACTGGGCCGGGCCCTGGGCTGCGATCCCGACGTGGTGGACACCGCCTGCCTCAGCCACGACCTGGGCCACCCGCCCTTCGGCCACAACGGCGAATCAGCGCTGAACGAGGTGGCCCATGCCATCGGCGGCTTCGAGGGCAACGCCCAGACCCTCCGCCTGCTCACCCGCCTCGAACCCAAGGTGCTCACCGGTGACGGCCGGCCCGCCGGACTGAACCTGACCCGCGCAAGCCTTGACGCGGCGTCGAAATACCCGTGGTCCGCCCTGGAAGCGCCGGTGATCCACGGCCAGCGGACCAGCAAGTTCGGCGCGTACGAGGACGACCTGCCCATCTTCAACTGGCTCCGGGAGGGTGCGCCGGAGCGCCGCACCTGCCTGGAAGCCCAGGTGATGGACCTGGCGGATGACATCTCCTACTCCGTGCACGACGTCGAGGACGCGATCGTTGCCGGCCACTTCCAGCTGCGCTGGATGGACAACCCGGACCACCGCGCCCGCGTGGTGGGCTACGCCAAGCAGTGGTACCTGCCGCACAACGACCCCGCCGCCATCGACGCAGCGCTGGCCCGGCTGGAGGCCACGGACGTGTGGGTGCGCGAGGCGGACGGCAGCCGCAAGTCCATGGCGGCCCTGAAGAACATGACCAGCCAGCTGATCGGCAGGTTCTGCCAGAGCGCCCTGGAAACCACCCGGGCCGTCTACGGGCCGGAGAACCTCACCCGCTACAACGCCGAACTCATGGTTCCGGACGAGACCGTCATGGAGATCGCCGTGATGAAGGGCCTGGCCACCACCTTCGTGATGACCACCGAACACCGGCAGCCCATCTACGAGCGCCAGCGGGAAGTGCTCCACGCCCTGGTGACCGCCCTCAGCGCCACGGGGGACCGGCACCTGGAACCGATGTTCGCGGCGGACTGGCGGGCGGCGGACGACGACGGTGCCCGCCTTCGCGTGGTCATCGACCAGGTGGCGTCCCTCACCGACGGTTCCGCCCTGGCCATGTACGAGCGCCTGGTGGGGAGCCTGCCCTCGCTGTGGTGAGGAACGTCGTGGTGAGGAACGTCGTGGTGAGGAACGCCGCAAGGTGCCTGCCGGCGTCGAACCGTGGGCCACGAACGTCAGTGGCCGGGATTAGGATTGCTCTGTGCCTGGGCTGATCAAACGTGAAGATATCGACGAAGTACGCCAGCGCACGGACATCAAGGAAGTGGTGGACGGCTACGTCACGCTCAAGGGTGCCGGGCTGGGAACCTTCAAGGGTCTGTGCCCCTTCCACGACGAGCGCTCGCCGTCCTTTACCGTCCGTCCCCAGGTGGGCCGCTACCACTGCTTCGGTTGCGGGGAGGACGGCGACGTCATCGCCTTCGTCCAAAAGCAGGACCACAGTTCCTTCCAGGAAGCGGTGGAAAAGCTCGCCGCCCGCATCGGCTACGAGCTCCGCTACGAGGACGGCGGAACCGGGCCCAACCGCGAGGAAGTGGGCCGCCGCCAGCGGCTCCTGGACGCGCACAAGATCGCGGACGAGTTCTTCCGCGCCCAGCTGCTTACCCCCGGCGCCGCCGAGGCCAGGAACTTCCTGTTTGGCCGGGGCTTCGACAGGGCAGCGGCGGAACACTTCGGCTGCGGGTATGCGCCCCAGGGGTGGGACGCCCTCCTGAAGCACCTTCGGGGCCGCGGTTTCACCGATGCCGAGCTCAAGCTCACCGGCATGTTCAGCGAGGGCAACCGGGGGATCTACGACCGTTTCCGGGGCCGCCTCATCTGGCCCATCAAGGACATCGCCGGCGACACCATCGGCTTCGGCGCCCGCAAGCTCTACGAGGACGACCAGGGCCCCAAGTACCTCAACACCCCGGAAACCACCCTCTACAAGAAGTCGCAGGTCCTGTACGGCATCGACCTCGCCAAGCGCAGCATCGCCAAGGACCGCCAGCTGGTGGTGGTGGAGGGCTACACCGACGTCATGGCCTGCCACCTTGCGGGCATCACGACGGCGGTGGCCACCTGCGGCACCGCGTTCGGCACCGAACACATCAAGATCGCCCGCCGGCTGTTATCCGACGACGGCACCGGGGGAGAAGTGGTGTTCACCTTCGACGGCGACGCCGCCGGGCAGAAGGCCGCCCTCCGTGCCTTCGAAGAGGACCAGCGCTTCACCGCGCAGACCTACGTGGCCGTCGAACCCACGGGGGCCGACCCCTGCGACCTCCGCCTCAGCCGTGGGGATGAAGCCGTGCACGCCCTGATCCAGTCCCGGCGTCCGCTGTTCGAGTTCGCCATCCGCACCACACTCAAGCAGTTCAACCTGGACACCGTGGAAGGCCGCGTCCAGGGCCTGAAGGCTTCCGTGCCCGTGGTGGCGGCCATCCGCGACGCCTCCACCCGGACCGGCTATTGCCAGGCGCTGACCGGCTGGCTGGGCATGCCCGACCCCAACGAGGTCCTGCGCATGGTCACCGCGGCGGTCAAGCGCGGCGAAACGGGACGTCCCGCCGCGGCGGGCCAACAGCAAGGGGGATCCCCAAACTCATCCACGGCGCACTCCGGCGCCTCCCAGGCCGGCGGCCCCGGCGTGGCTGCCGGGCCGCCGTCGGGCGCCGTGCCCTCCTATCACCGCCCCGACCCGCGCGACCCCGTGGCCTCGATGGAACGGCAGGCCCTGGAAGTGGCGCTCCAGCAGCCCGCACTGCTGGCAGGCGGGTTCTGGGACCGCTTCGCCGCCGCCGGGTTCGCCACCCCGGCCTTCCAGGCCGTCCACGACGCCATGCGGGCTACCGGGCCGGGACTTGTGGGGGATCCGGTGCGCTGGGTGGAACACGTCATGCACGAGGTCCCTGAGCCGCTCCGGCCCCTGGTCTCGGAGCTTTCCGTGGTGCCGCTGCCGGCGCACACGGAGGAGGCCGTGCTGAAGTACTGCCGGGACATCCTGTCCAGGCTGTTCGAACTCCAGATCACCCGCGTCAAAGCGGACAAGATGGGCCAGCTGCAGCGCCTCGACGCCGCGGCGGACCCGGAAACCTACCAGCGGCTCAACCGCGAACTGATGATGCTGGAAATGGAGCGCCGGGCACTGCGGGCGGAGTCGTAGGTTGCGCCTGGTTCCGGGCGGGTGGCAGAGGTCACTGCACGCTCGATTTCGTTTCCGCCGCAGGTGTTTGCTAGGCTAATACCCGCTTCATTCCTCCTTAGCTCAATTGGCAGAGCATTCGACTGTTAATCGAAGGGTTGCTGGTTCAAGTCCAGCAGGAGGAGCTTCCAATCCCCGTTCCGGCCTCCGGAACGGGGATTTTTGTATTCCGGAAGGGCGGTTCGGGCCGGCAAAACCGCCGATTTCCCTTGGGCCGGAATCCTTTGCTAATGTCATACCTGCTTCATTCCTCCTTAGCTCAATTGGCAGAGCATTCGACTGTTAATCGAAGGGTTGCTGGTTCAAGTCCAGCAGGAG
>NZ_JBPFDM010000003.1:0-143098 GCF_059414945.1 Arthrobacter sp. SAFR-179 | reverse complement strand
GAGCGCTACGAAAAATCCCCGTTCCTCCACCTGGAGGAACGGGGATTTTTGCTTTCCGCGGGGCGGGAAGCGGAGTCGGCGGGGACCGGTCTAGACGAAGTCCATCTCCACTTGCAGGAACCTTTCGGCCTCGGCGATCGCTGCCTCGAACGCCTCCTTCTCGGTGGGCGACTTCCGGGGTTCACGCGGGCTCCATTCATGCGGCGCGGAGTGGATCCGCACAAAGCCTGCGTCCGGCGGGGCGTAGAAGATCCCGAAGCGCTGCACAGGCCATTCGGGCGAGGTCTCCGGCGCTACCAGCAGGGCTGCATTGAAGGCGGGGTTGAACCATTGGGCAATGGGCCTGCGCCGGTCTTCGGTGAACAGCCCGGCCGCGTACAGCGCCGCCGACGGCTGTCCGGCCTGCGCGCACAGCCGCTCCCACCACAGTGGCAGGATCCGGGCGTCGCACCGTTGCCAGGTGGCCGGAAGTGGCGGTTGGTTCTGCCAGTTGGGCACGGGATTATTTTATCCCCGCAGGCAGCCGCAGGGCAGGGAAAGCCGCCCCGGCGAGGCAAAACAATCAGCGGCGCTTCCGGGGCCCGCCGTTCCCCGGTCCGGGCCTCCTTGGGCCGGGATTCACCCTGTACAGGAGGGCTGCGCCCGCCAGCAGCCCCAGGACGATGCCCATGGCGGGGTTGCCCAGGGCGCGCCCGGCAAAATAGCCGACGACGGCGCCAAGCACCGCCCCGAGGAAAAGTCCCCTTCCGTTGCGGTGCGGTTTGCGGCTCATGGGCTGCCTTTCAAGGAAAGTCCGGCTTCAGTGGATTGACGGAACCGTGCGCGGCCGCACCACCAGCCACAGCGCGGCAATGGCCAGCAGGATGCATGCTGCCTGCACCGCACCCATCGGCGCGGCGCTGGTAATGCCCACCCAGCCCACCACGGGGGAGATGAGCCCGGCCATCAGGAACGTGGCGGCACCCAGCAGCGATGCCGCCGTGCCGGCCTGTGCTGCATGGCCTGCCAGCGCCAGCACCTGCACGCAAGGGAACATGAAGCCCGTACCCATGATGTAAAACCACAGCGGGACCATGACGCCCCACAGCCCCAGGCCCCCGCGGTCGAACACCACGATCAGCAGGGCCATCAGGAACATCCAGGCGGTGGCGCCGGCCAGGATCCACTGCGGCGGCACGATCCTGATCAGCCGCGCACTGGTCTGCACGCCGGCCACGATGCCCAGGGAGTTGATGCCGAACAGCAGGCCGTACTGCTGGGCCGAGAATCCAAACACGTCCTGGAAAAGGAAGGGCGAGGCGGAGAGGTAGGTGAAGAGGCCGCCGAAATTGAAGCCGGCCACCATCAGCAGCCCCACGAAGATCCGGTCGCTGAAGAGGGCCTTGTAGCGCTGCCGCGCCGTCATGCCGCTCTGGCCCCGCTTCTCCGGCGGAAGGGTCTCGCGCACCAGCAGCAGCGCCGCCACGATCACCAACGTCCCGTAGGCGGCCAGGAACACGAAGATGCCCGGCCACGGCATCACCAGGAGCAGCTGCGAACCGATGACGGGGGCCAGGATCGGTGCCAGCCCGTTGACCAGGGACATGCGGGAGAACATCCGCACCATGGCATAACCGGAGAACAGGTCGCGCACCATGGCCATGGCCACCACGCCGCCGCCGGCCGCGCCCACTCCCATCAGCACACGGAAGATCCCCAGGGTGGTGATGTCCGTGGACAGGGCGGCGCCAAGGGACGCGGCGATGTGCAGTGCCGTGGCCAGGATCAGCGGGGTCCGCCGCCCGAACCTGTCGCTGAAGGGACCCACCACCAGCTGCCCGAACGCAAAACCGACCGTGGTGCCGGCCAGGGTGAGCTGTACCTGTGCCTCGGTCACCCCCAGGCTTGCCTCCAGCGCGGGAAAGGCAGGCAGGTACAGGTCGATGGTGAACGGGCCGAGGGCCGTGAGGGCGCCCAGGAGGAGGATGTACAGGAGCTTCCGGCGGCGGCTCAGCAGGTCGCCCGGATTGGGGGGATTGGTCACGGAGAACAATCCTAGGCCCGGCCAGGACTGTTTTTGCAGCGTTGTAGGCCGCGCCGTCCGGCAAGCCCCCAAGTTCGCCCTGAACGTGAATGGTAGTTTTGGTGGCGTGGACTGTGCGGCTGCACATATCCGCAGTAAACGGAAGCAGTATCGACCCATGAGACCAGTAAGGCGGAACCGATGAGCGGACGTCACAGCGGGCGCACCAGCCCGGGATTGCGTATCACTGCGCTGCCCGGGACGGCAAGGCTCCTTTTCCGGTTGGCACCCCGCCAGCTCAATGACGAGATCGCGTTCGCCAAGATCGAACTCAAGCGCAAGGGAATCCAGGTAGGCGTGGCCGCGGCATTCTTCGCCGTGGCGCTGCTCTTCCTTGCGTTCCTGGTGGTGGGCCTGATCGTCGCAGCCATCATGGGACTGGCCACCATCATGCCTGCCTGGTTGGCGGCCCTCCTGGTATCCGCCGCTTTCCTGCTGATAGCCCTTATCGGCGGACTGGTTGGGCTCGCCCGGTTCAAGAAGGCCATGCCGCTGATGCCGGAGGAAACCATCCGCGGCATCAGGCACGACATCGGCGTTGCCCGGGAAGGGTCCGCCTTCAACCCGGCTGTCCTGGACCCGCAGAGCCCCGAGGCGAAGGCTGCGAAGGCCGCCAAGGCCGAAGCAGCGGCCAAGGCCAAGGCGGAGAAGGCAGCGAAGGCTGCCGAGCACGACAAGGAATTCCCGCACGCCTCCGAGCCCGAGCTGGTGCACCGGCTGAGCCAGCGGCGCCACCACCTGACCGAGGTCCGCGACGAACTCGGCACGGAGCTGGACCTCAAGACCCAGACCCGTTACGTGCTGGCCGCCGCACAGGTCAAAGCCCGCGAGACCCAGGTGCTGGCGCAGCGCGGCGTGGATGCGGCGGGGCAAAGGCTTGCGGCGTTCTCGGGATCCACCGACCTGTCCAGGCGGTGGAAGCCGCTGACGGCTTTCGTGGCGGCTGGAACCGTCCTGGTGGTCCTCCTCCGAAAGCTGCTCCGCTCCAGCTAGTCCAGTTCAATACACAACGTTCCAATGGGCGACTCATAACCGAAAGACCGCGAGCCGGCGCAGGAAGGAGAGGGGACGGGTGAAGTTTATTGGTGCAGGTGCCCGCCCCGGCCGTCCGCAGGTGGACCACGACGTCGTCTTCACCATCCCCAACCTGCTCACCGTTGTGCGGTTCATGGGTGTCCCGCTCTTCATGTGGCTCGTCCTGGTCCAGAAGGAGTATGGGGCGGGCGTAATAGTTCTGGCCGTCATGGCCGGTACGGACTGGATCGATGGCTACATCGCGCGCCGGTTCGACCAAGCCTCAAAACTCGGCAGGGTCCTTGACCCGATCGCCGACCGGCTGGCGCTGCTGGCCGTGGCCTTCACCCTGGTGATCGCCGGCGTCGTGCATTGGCTGTACCTGGCCGCCCTGGTGGTCCCCGACGCCGTCCTGCTGGTCCTCACGCTTTCCTTCTTCCGCGGGCATCCGGATCTTCCGGTCAGCGTGGTGGGCAAGGTCCGGACCGGGCTGCTCCTCCTGGGCACTCCGCTGCTGGTCCTCTCCCGCCTGGACACCGGCTATGCCGGCCAACTCTTCGTCGCCGCCTGGGTGGTGCTGGGGCTGGGCCTCGTTGGCCACTGGGTCGCCGCGTACAACTACTTCTGGGCCATCCTGCGAAAGGGCAGGGAACTGAAACAGCACGACGGCGGGAAGGGCTGATGGTTTGGGTTGCCGTCGGCCTGGCGGTGCTTGGCGCCTTCTGCCTGGCCTTGGGTGCCCAGCGCCAGGGCAGTGCCGTCAAAGCCGACACCGGAGGCCTTGCCCTGAGTTCCAACGGATTCCTGCGCCTCCTGCGCAATCCCCGGTGGATGTTCGGGCTCCTGCTGCTGTGCGTCGGGATGGCCATGAACGCCGTGGCCCTGGTCTCCGCCCCGCTCACGGTGGTCCAGCCCATCGGCGCCATCGCCCTGGTGATCACAACGGTGGTCAACGCCCGGGACCAGGACCTGACCATCAACCGCGCCACCGCGGTGTCCATCGGCGCCTGCGTCACCGGCTCGGCACTCTTTGTCCTCCTCGCGGTCAACGTCACCCAGGAGAGCCACCATGTCAGCTTGGCGGACGAGTTGACCATCGTGCTGCTGCTCGCCCTGGCGGTTGGCCTGTTCGGCACGCTGGCAGTGATGTTCAAGCACCGCATGAATGCGTTCGTCTACATCCTCGGCGCCGGCATCCTGTTCGGCTTCGTCGCGGTGCTCACCAGGATTATCGGCAAGCACCTCCTGGACCCCAACGGCCTGTTCCTGCTCAACGTGCAGTGGTACTCAGTGGTGGCCATCATCGCGGCGGGCGGCCTGGGGTCCTGGTTCGTCCAGAGCGCCTACTCCACCGGCCCTCCGGACCTGGTGATTGCCGGACTCACGGTCATCGATCCCATGGTGGGCATTGCCATCGGCATCATCATCCTGGGTGAACTGCGCCCCGATGTCCCGGCCGTCATGGCTATTGCGATGGGAACGGCGGCCTGCCTTGCTATCGTTGGGGTTATCGCCCTTTCCCGGCACCATCCGGAGGTCATCAAGCGCAAGAAGGACGCGCGGAAGGCCGCCGGCAGGCCGTCCCACTAGCCCATTTCCCGCACAGACCAGCTATCCCGCGAAGCCCGGCGCCTGCGCCAGCGGCCAACCGTGCTGCCAGTTCCACGCTGTCCGCACCGTGACCATCAGGAGTACTCCACATGACCACGCCAGCCGACCAGCATCCCCTGACCATCCTGATCGCGGCGGACACCTACCCGCCGGACGTCAACGGCGCCGCCCAGTTCGGATACCGCCTGGCCAAGGGAATGACCGCCCGCGGGCACAACGTCCATGTCCTGGCGTCCCGCGACAGCAAGGGGAAGAGCTTCACCGAGTTCCGCGAGGAAGCAACCGTGCACCGGCTCCGCTCGCACAAGGCGTTCACCCACGAGACCTTCCGTCTCTGCTTCCCCTGGGAAATCAAGAAAGAAATCACCCTGCTCTTCGAGCGCGTGAAGCCGGACGTGGTGCACATCCAAAGCCATTACATGATCGGCGAGCACGTACTCTACGAAGCTGTGAAACGTGGCATCCGGGTGGTGGCCACCAACCACTTCATGCCCGAAAACCTCAACCCCTTCCTGCCGTTCCCGCAGTGGTTCAAGGACATCATCGGGCGTGTTTCCTGGAAGGACATGGGCAAGGTCATGGGCCAGGCCGATGTCGTCACCACGCCCACGCCGCTGGCCGCCAAGGCGATGCACGAGCACGCCTTCCTGCGCAAAGTCCTGCCGCTGTCCAACGGCATCGACTCCACAGCCTACGAACTCCAGCCCGGCGAGCACATCGAGCCGCATGAAAACCCCACTGTGCTGTTCGCCGGACGCCTGGCCGAGGAAAAGCATGTTGACGTACTCATCAAGGCCATCAGCAAGACACCGCCGGAATTGAACGTGCACCTGGAGATCGTGGGCGGCGGCGAAGTGCGCACCGGCCTGGAGGACCTGGTGCGCCGGCTTGGGCTGGGAAGCCGCGTGAAGTTCCTTGGCCTTGCCAGTGACGAGGAACTGCGGAGGGCCTACATCCGGGCGGACCTGTTCTGCATGCCCGGAACGGCCGAACTTCAGTCGCTGGTGACGCTCGAAGCCATGTCCGCCTCCACCCCGGTGGTCCTTGCCGACGCCATGGCCCTGCCGCACCTGGTGCGCGACGGCGGGAACGGCTACCTGTTCACGCCCAACGACAGCGACGACCTTGCCAAGAAGATCACCCAGGTCCTGGAACTGCCCAAGGAGCAACAGCGGGCCATGGGCCGGGCCAGCCGCCAGATGGTGGAGCCGCACAGCATCCAGGGGACACTCCAGACCTTCGAGGACCTGTACCGCGGCGCCACCTATGAGGACAAAGTGGTCTGAACCCTTTCCCGGGTTTGCTAGAGTGTTTCTGCCCTGCCGGAACGTGCCTGTTTGGCCACGTGCCCACGGGGTTTGGGGCTATAGCTCAGCTGGTTAGAGCGCGGGACTCATAATCCTAAGGTCCTCGGTTCAAGTCCGAGTAGCCCTACCGCCAATCCGGAACCGCGGCCAACAATCTTTCGTTGGCCGCGGTTTTCTTGGTTAAACCCGCCCCCTGCGGTATGTTACTGGTCAGTAACATACCGTGCTCCGCTCCGCGGCATGGTCAGCGCTGATCATCAAAGAAGGTACCCATGGCCACCTCCGCAGCCGATCCCCACGAACTTCCCTACGCCAACGGGGACTTCTTCGCCTTCGAGCAGCTCCTCTCCGGGAAGGAACAGGACCGGCTCGCTGAAGTCCGCGACTTCCTGGCGCGCGAGGTCAAGCCCATCGCGGTGGACTGCTGGAACCGCGGCGAGTTCCCCGCGGACCTGGTGCCGAAGCTTGCCGGCCTGGACCTCGCCAGCCCGGTCCGCCGCCAGGGGTACTCCAACCTCTTCGCGGGCATGTTGCACGCCGAGCTCACGCGTGCCGATGCCTCCATCGCCACCTTCCTGGGCGTCCACGACGGCCTGTTCACCGGATCCATCGAGTTGCTGGCCTCCCAGGAGCAGAAGGACGAATGGCTTCCCGACATCTACTCACTGAAGAAGATCGGCGCCTTCGGCCTGACTGAACCGCTGGGTGGCAGCGACGTTGCCGGCGGAACGCGCACCACGGCGCGGAAAGACGGCGGCAACTGGATCCTCAACGGCGCAAAACGGTGGATCGGCAACGCCACCTTCTCGGACTGGGTGGTGGTGTATGCCCGGGACCTGGCCGACAACCAGGTCAAGGGCTTCATGGTGGACACCACGCTCGACGGGTTCAGCGCCACAAAGATCGAGAACAAGATCTCGCTGCGCACCGTCCAGAATGCCGACATTGTCCTGACGGACGTGGTGGTCCCGGAGCACTTCAAGCTGGCCAACGCCAACAGCTTCCGCGAAGTCAACAAAGTCCTCAAGGTAACCCGGCTGGCTGTCGCCTGGCAGGCCGTCGGGCTCCAGCTTGCCGCATTCGACGTTGCCCGCCGCTATGCCGTGGAGCGCCACCAGTTCGGCCGGCCCCTGGCCTCCTTCCAGCTCATCCAGGACCAGCTGGTCCGCATCCTGGGAAACACCGTCAGCTCGATGGGAATGATGGTCCGGCTGTCCCAGCTGGAGGACGAGGGTGCGGCCAAAGACGAGCAGTCCGCGCTTGCCAAGGCCTACGCCACGGCGCGCATGCGGGACAGCGTGGCGCTGGGCCGCAACATTCTTGGCGGCAACGGAATCGTGACCGACTTCGAGATGGCCAAGATCTTCGCCGACGCCGAGGCCATCTACTCATACGAGGGCACGGCCGAAATCAACACCCTGGTGACAGGCCGGGCCATCACGGGCATCTCCGCCATCATCTAGCTGACAGCGTCCAGCGTCCAGCGTCCAGCTGCCACCGACCGCCGCGTGGCTGCGGCAGGCCCGCATGCAGCGCGCTGGGACCATGTCGCGGTGGACCGGTTGTGTCCGCTGCCCATCGCCTACGGCGAGCCGGGCAGCGGAAGCAGGACGGATGGGCGAAGGTCCAGGACAAACTGAAGAGGATTGACGTATTCCTCTCCGTCCCGGACTCCCCAGTGCAGGCACTGTACTGCCGGGCAGTGTCCCGGCAGCACGGTCCCGACCACCTGGCCTGCAGCAACAGCTTCGCCCACCGCCAAGGTGCTGTCCACAGGTTCGAAGCTGCTGCGCAGCCCGCCGCCATGGTCGATGGTGATCACGGGCCTGTCCACCACGACACCCGCGAAACTCACCGTTCCCGCCGCGGGTGACATCACGGGGGTTCCGGCTGTGCCAAGGCCCAGATCTACGCCGCGGTGCCCGCTGAGCCACGGCTTTGGCGGCGGATCGAAGCCGCGCAGCACCGGTGGGCGCGGCGCCAGTGGCCACTGCCAGGAAGGCGCTGCACCCGCTGCGGCAGCCGTCGTCGCACTGTTTCTCTGAGGGACGGCGCTGTTTGTGCCGGCGCTGTGCGGGATGGCGCTGTGTGTGGCAGCGCTGTACCGGGCGGCCGGCCCGGCGGAGGCCACGGATGTGGGCAGCAGCAGGAGCGCGGCCAGGAGAACTGGTGGTTTCATGCCATCAGCCTGCCGGACTGGGTACGGTACCGGCAGGGCCGGTTGCGCCTATGTGGACAACCGTGAAGGGCCGGCCCGCGGCCGCAGCAGTGTCCGGCGGGCGGGGACGCCTGTAGTACACTTGATGGAGCAGTTTGCTGCGCCCTCAACGTTTCCCGTCCCAGTGGTTTGCCCCCGCGGCAGATGCCCCTGTCCGGATTGCGTCGGCACATCTCATTCAGGAGTGTGGGGGAGCAGCGGCTGACTACGCGCATCCAGCCCTCCGGCAGGCGACGCCCCGGCGCCGTCAATGGAGGATCGCGCTTCCTTCGGTCAGGCTTCGATCCTGATGGGAAGTGCGGTGGATGCCAGGAGCACGGCCCGTCCGGGCCACGCTGATCAACCGTCAACTATTGGCAGGGTAAGAAGCCTCCGGGTTTTCTCATGAATGACCTGCCGGAAAAATAAGGAGCGCCGGAATGCCCGTCGTAACCATGCGCCAGCTGCTTGACAGCGGCGTCCACTTTGGACACCAGACCCGCCGTTGGAACCCGAAGATGAAGCGCTTCATCTTCACCGAGCGCAACGGCATCTACATCATCGACCTTCAGCAGTCGCTGTCCTACATCGACCGTGCCTACGAGTTCGTCAAGGCCACTGTTGCCCACGGCGGCACCGTGCTCTTCGTCGGCACCAAGAAGCAGGCCCAGGAAGCAATTGCCGAGCAGGCAACCCGCGTGGGCCAGCCCTACGTCAACCAGCGTTGGCTCGGCGGTATGCTGACCAACTTCCAGACGGTCGCCAAGCGCATCCAGCGCATGAAGGAACTCGAAGAGATCGACTTCGACGACGTCGCCGGCTCCGCCTACACCAAGAAGGAGCTCCTGCTCCTCAAGCGCGAGCTCACCAAGCTGGAGTCCAACCTCGGCGGTATCCGCAACCTGACCAAGGCTCCGTCCCTGCTCTGGGTCGTTGACACCAAGAAGGAACACCTCGCCGTTGACGAGGCCAAGAAGCTGAACATCCCGGTTGTGGCCATCCTGGACACCAACTGCGATCCGGACGAAGTTGACTTCCCGATCCCGGGCAACGACGACGCCATCCGCTCCGTGAACCTCCTGACCCGCGTTGTCGCCGACGCCGTTGCCGAGGGCCTGATCGCCCGCAACAACCGCGGCACGGGCGCCACCGAAGCTCCGGAAGAGCCGCTGGCCGAGTGGGAGCGCGAGCTCCTCGAAGGCAGCAAGGCCGAGGAAGCTGCTGCAGCCCCCGCTGCTCCCGCTGAAGAAGCCGAAGCTCCGGCCGCCGCCGAGGCTCCCGCCGAAGACGCCAAGTAACACACTTCAATCCGGATTTTCCGCGCTGTCAGCAGCCGGAACTGCTGACAGGATGGCAGCCCACGCCGTGGGCCGCCATCCTGTCGGTCCGTACACCACCACACATTTTCTAGACAGAGGGGTTCACATGGCGAACTACACTGCCGCGGACATCAAGGCCCTGCGCGAGCGCACCGGCGCCGGCATGATGGATGTCAAGAAGGCTCTTGACGAAGCCAACGGTGACGCCGAGAAGGCCATCGAGATCATCCGCATCAAGGGCCTCAAGGGCGCTACCAAGCGTGAAGGCCGTTCCACCGCTGAAGGCCTCGTGGCCGCCAAGGTCAGCAACGGCGTCGGCGTCATGATCGAGGTCAACTGCGAGACCGACTTCGTTGCCAAGGCTGACAAGTTCATCCAGCTGGCCGACAAGGTCCTGGCCGTTGCCGTCGAGTCCGGCGCTGCCGACCTCGAAACCCTGCTCGCCACCGACGTCGACGGCAAGCCGCTGTCCGAGGTCGTCATCGAAGAGGGCGCCGTCCTGGGCGAGAAGGTTGTTGTCCGCCGCATCTCCCGCATCGAGGGCGCAACGGTCGACGCTTACCTGCACAAGACCTCCAAGGACCTCCCGGCCCAGGTTGGCGTGCTGTTCGCTGTCGACGGTGAAGGCGAAGCCGCTGCCACCGCCGCCCACGACGTCGCCGTCCACATCGCCGCCATGGCTCCGAACTACCTCACCCGCGAGGACGTTCCCGCTGAGCTCGTCGAGTCCGAGCGCCGCATCGCGGAAGAGACCGCCAAGGCCGAAGGCAAGCCCGAAGCTGCCCTCACCAAGATTGTGGAAGGCCGCGTGACGGGCTTCTACAAGGGCGAGGTCCTGGTTGACCAGGCATTCGCAAAGGACGCCAAGAAGTCCGTGGCACAGGTCCTCGAAGAGGCCGGTGTCAAGGGAACCGCGTTCACGCGATTCCGCGTCGGCTCCTAGTCGATTCTGCAAGGGGGTGGCCACTTCGGTGGCCGCCCCTTTTGCATGCGCACAGTCCACATGGAGCGCGGCCGGTTCCGACCAACGGATCCGGCAGGATACCCTTTTTTCTGAGTCACCAACCGGAAGGCATCATGGAAGCCGTCAACACTGTCATCCATTCCGAGAAGAACAAGCGGCGGGTCCTCCTGAAGCTCTCCGGCGAGGTCTTCGGCGGCGGGAAACTGGGTGTCGACCCCGAGACCGTCCGCGACGTCGCCAAGCAGATCGCCGCGGCCGTCCCGCAGGTGGAAGTGGCCATCGTGGTAGGCGGCGGAAACTTCTTCCGCGGCGCTGAACTCTCCCAGAGCGGCATGGACCGCTCCCGCGCCGACTACATGGGCATGCTGGGAACGGTCATGAACTGCCTGGCACTGCAGGACTTCCTGGAGCAGGCAGGCGTGGAAACCCGCGTCCAAAGCGCCATCACCATGGGACAGGTGGCCGAGGCCTACATCCCGCGCCGCGCCATCCGCCACATGGAAAAGGGCCGCGTGGTCATTTTCGGCGCCGGTGCGGGGCTGCCCTACTTCTCCACCGACACCGTGGCAGCCCAGCGGGCCCTTGAAGTCCACGCCGACGTGGTCCTCATGGCCAAGAGCGGGGTGGACGCCGTCTACACCGCAGACCCCAAGAAGGACCCCACCGCGGAACGCCTGGAAACCCTCAGCTACGACGACGCGCTGCGCCGCGACATCCGCGTCATGGACCAGACGGCCATGACCATGTGCAAGGACAACAACCTTTCCATGGTGGTCTTTGGCATGGAGGGTGAAGGCAACGTCACCCGCGCCATCCTCGGCGAAAAGCTGGGCACGCTGGTCACCGCCTAGCTGCGGCTAGGATGAATCCAGGACACTTCCGTTCCCGCCCTTTCCGGCGGGGACGGAAACGGCAACAAAGAACCACGTGAGTGCAGGAAACCGGCGCCCCGGACTGCACCAGAACCGTCAGGAGAGACCGTGATCGAAGAAACCTTGCTCGAGGCCGAAGAAAAGATGGACAAGGCGATTGAGGTAGCCAAGGAAGACTTCGCTTCCATCCGTACCGGCCGCGCCAATCCCGGTCTCTACAACAAGGTCCTGGTGGACTACTACGGCTCGCCCACCCCGCTGCAGCAGCTCGCATCCTTCGCCATCCCGGACGCTCGGACCATCCTGATCACCCCGTTCGACAAGACCGCCATGCGCGACATCGAACGCGCGCTCAGCGACTCCGAGGTGGGCGCCAACCCGTCCAACGACGGCAACGTCATCCGGATCACCATTCCGGAACTGACCAAGGAACGCCGCAAGGAATACGTCAAGATCGTCAAGACCAAGGGCGAAGACGCCAAGATCTCCATCCGCAACATCCGCCGCAAGGCCAAGGAAGCCCTGGACCGCCTGGTCAAGGACGGCGAGGCCGGCGAGGACGAAGGCACCCGCGCCGAAAAGGAACTGGACAGCCTCACCAAGGCCCACGTGGACGGCATCGACGAGCTGCTCAAGCGCAAGGAAGCAGAGCTGCTCGAAGTCTGATGGGCCAGGCAGATCAGGCCCCCGCACCAAGGGCGCGCACACGGGGGAAGCAGCCCAAAAGCAACCCGACGCCAAAGGCAGGGCGGAACCTGCCGGCCGCCGTCGTGGTGGGCCTGGCCATGCTGCTGGCCGTCCTGGGCGGGCTGCTATTCCTCCCGCTGGCTTTCGTGGCAATCGTGACGGCCTTCGCCGTTTTCGGCGTGTGGGAAATCTACCGGGCGCTGGAGCACAACGGAACCAGGATGCCCATCGTGCCGGTCATGACCGGCACCGTGGCCATGCCGTTCGCCGCCTACTTCGGCGGCATCGAGAGCCAGCTCTTTGCGCTGCTGCTCAGCGCCGTGGCGGTCCTGCTGTGGCGATCGATCGAAAGTGCCGCGGGCTCGGCCAACAGCATCTTCGCCGGCGTCTTCACCCTGGGCTGGGTACCGTTCTTCATCAGCTTTGCCGCACTGCCGCTGCATGCCGGCGGCACTACGCCGCTGGGGCTTTGGCCCGGCGGCGTTGCCCCGATCGGGGCATGGGAGATTGCCGTCATGCTGCTGCTGGTGGTATCCAACGACACCTTCGGCTACCTGGTGGGCGCTTCCATTGGCAAGCACCCCATGGCGCCGAAGATCAGCCCCAAGAAGTCCTGGGAAGGGTTCGCGGG
Source organism: Arthrobacter sp. SAFR-179 (assembly GCF_059414945.1). Lineage (NCBI taxonomy): Bacteria > Bacillati > Actinomycetota > Actinomycetes > Micrococcales > Micrococcaceae > Arthrobacter > Arthrobacter sp. SAFR-179. Next base: position 130,434 of record NZ_JBPFDM010000003.1, on the reverse strand, counting down.
GTCCGCAGGAGGCGCCATGCTGATCGGCGTCCTGGCAGCTCTCTTCGTGCTGGACAAGCCCTGGTGGGTAGGCGTGGTGCTGGCACTGGGCACCGTAGCGGCAGCCACTGCGGGGGACCTCGGCGAATCCATGGTCAAGCGTGAACTGGGCGTCAAGGACATGAGCAGCATCCTGCCCGGACACGGAGGAGTCATGGACAGGCTGGACTCCATCGTGTTCGCCTCGCCGGTGGCCTTCATCCTGTACGGACTAGTGGCCGGCGCATAACCTTATTTGGCCCGGCGCAAGCGGGCATCCGACACAAAAAGGGTCCGGGCGGCTGAACCAACCCCGGCCTCCTAGACTGGTGCGGAAGCACTACGGCTGAAGAGCATTGAAGGAATCGAAGTGGCATTGGACATTCATCGGCAGATCCCTGCGTCCTTTGAGCGCGTGCAGCGCAATGAGTACGGGTACAACGCCAAGCAGGTGGACCAGTTCCTGCAGCGGGCGCGGATCTCCCTGGAAACGCCGCAGGCTGCCACTGAGCCCGTCAACAGCGCCGATGTGAGGGCCGTGTCCTTCGACCCCGTCAAGGGCGGCTACTCCGCTGCCGTGGTGGACGCTGCACTGGACCGGCTCGAGGACGCCTTCGCCCGCCGCGAGCGGGATGAGCTGATTGCCGCCCACGGCGAGGAAGCCTGGCTGCGCGAAATCGGAAATCTCTCCGGCATCCTCCGGGGGCGGCTGCACCGGCCCGATGGAGACCGCTTCCGCCGGCCTGCGGGCAAGAAGGCCCGCAGCTACAACACGGACGACGTCGACCGGCTGTGCCACGAACTTGTCGCTTACCTTGAGCAGGACAAGCCGTTGAGCGTGGACAGCGTACGCCGCGCAGTCTTCCGCCCGGCGGTTGGCCGGGACGGCTACGAGGAGTCCCAGGTGGACGCCTTCCTGGACCGCGTCGTTGAACTGATGGCTGCCATCGACTGACGGTCCACGGCCGGAATCGGCGCTTATTCCGCTGCCGGTGGAGTGGGGGAGAGCGGCGTGAAATGGCGCCACAGAGCGCGGTAGCGCCGGCCCCCGCGCACGACGGACACGGCGAGGAACCCAGCTCCGCACACCGCGCCCGCTACGAAGGCAACTGCCGTGCCCGCCCCGGCCAGCGTCACCAGCAGGCCTGCAAGGATGGCAATCAAGGCAGCGTTCGCCGTCGTCATGAAGATCATGCTGCTGCCGGCCACTTGGCTCAGGCTTCCCCTGGCACCGAAGAAATAATAGGTTTGGTGGGCGCCGGCCTCGTCGTCGTGGTGTGCGGCCATGAGGTAGGGGGCCACGCCTGGGTCGAGGTCCACGTAGGCGGCCCGGAGCCTGTTCATTGCGGTGACGTACATGAGGTCCTCGTAGGCGACATTCATGACCCGGAGCTGGGTCAGGAGCCCGATCGCCGTGTCGATGAACAGGACCACCACGGCCAGCAGGACAAAGGCATCCGAAAACCCCGTGGCCTGCCCCACCAGCGCCACGCTGACCAGGCTTGCCGACGTGAAGGTAAGGAACATGCTGATCCGGGTCAGTACCTCGCCTTGGGCCGTGCTGCGCGATGCGAGCAGGCCCCAGTGTTCCGTGGCGAGCAACTGCGCCCGCACGGAGGCCGGGACCGCACCTTGCCGGTGGGATGTACCGCCGTCCTCGGTGGACATGGCGTTATTGTCCTCCCGATCCCCGTTCGGTTGCCAGCGGCCGTTCCGGGGTGTGGAGGCGGGTCATGGTGCGCGGCATCGTGGCGGGAATCCGGTGGGCGGTGGCCCGGGACACGATGACCATGACGGCGAAGGCGGCAGGAACGCTCCACGCCGCAGGCTGCGCGAGCCAGGCCGGGGTCTGGCCTGAACCGGACAGGCCCGCACTGGACAGGGAGCCCACAATCATGGCCCCTCCGCAGAGCAGGCCGCCCGTCAGCATCCCGGCGATGGCCCCGGTATCCGTCAGGCCGCGCCACCAGATGCCAAGCAGCAGGACCGGGCATACCGTGGAGGCCGTGAAGGCGAACACCAAGCCGACGCTGCCGGCCAGTGCCAGGGAGCCGGTCATGAAGGCAAAACCCAGGGGGACGACGGCGGACACGACGGCGGCGAGGCGGAACCCGCGGACGCTGCCGCCCAGGACGTCCTGGCTGATGACGCCGGCAAGGGACACCACCAGGCCGGACGTTGTGGACAGGAAGGCGGCGAAGGCGCCTGCCACCACCAGGGCGGAGAGCAGGTCCCCCGGCAGCCCGCCCACGAGTTCGCCGGGCAGCCGCAGGACCATTGCGTCCGGCTGTCCCGATCGGGCCAGGCCCGGCGCGTACATGCGGGCCACCAGGCCGTAGGCGGTGGGGAAGAGGTAGAACACCGACAGCAGGCCCAGGACGATCAGCGTGGTGCGCCGGGCCGACTGGCCGTCCGGATTGGTGTAGAAACGCACCAGCACGTGGGGCAGCCCCAGGGTCCCGAACAGCAGCGCCACCAGCAGGGACACATTCTGGTACAGCCCGGCCGGGGCCAGGTCCGTGGGATTGACCGCCGGCAGCGACTGCGGCTCGGTGCCGTTCCCGGCCAGCACGAAGATGATGAACAGGATGGGCACGGCCAGGGCCGTCAGCTTGAGCCAGTACTGGAACGCCTGGACAAAGGTGATGGACCGCATCCCGCCCGCCACCACCGTCAGGCACACCACCACCACGACAGCCACTGATCCCACCCAGGACGGCAGTCCCGTGGAGATCTGGATGGTGAGCGCGGCGCCGTGGAGCTGCGGAACGATATAGAGCCACCCGACCATGACCACCACCACGCTGGTGACCCTGCGGACCGTCCTGGACGAAAGCCGGGACTCCGTAAAGTCCGGGATGGTGTACGCGCCCGAACGCCGCAGCGGGGCGGCGACGAAGAGCAGCAGCATCAGGTAACCGGCCGTATAACCCACCGGGAACCAGAGTGCGTCGGTCCCGGACAGCAGGATGAGTCCGGCCACGCCCAGGAAGCTTGCGGCGGACAGGTACTCGCCGCCGATGGCGGACGCGTTCCACCATGGCCGGACAGTGCGCGAGGCAACGTAGAAGTCACCCGTGGTGCGTGAGATCCGCAGCCCGTAGAAACCGATAATGGCGGTGGCGAGGGACACCACCGCAACCGCTGTTATGGCTACCCCGGCATTCACGGGCGGCTCACTGCTCACCGGCAAGGTCGCGGTACCGGGCCTCGTTGCGGGCCGCCGTCCTGACGTACAGCCACGCACTCAGCCCGATCACGGGGTACATGCCGGCGCCCAGCAGGAGCCAGCCGAAGGGGATACCGGCGATCCGGGTTTCGGCCAGGCCCGGAACCACCACCAGGATCAACGGGAACGCGGCAAGGATCAGCAGGAAGCCGCCAGCCACCACCAGGGCCAGCCGCAGCTGCGACCTGATCAGGGAGCGGACGAACACCTGTCCCACTTCGGAATCCTGAGCGGCTTCGCGTGACTCAAGCGGACTCCGCCCTACGGCCACCGGCGACCGGGGGGATGCAAGGGGGGCGGTGACGCGGACGCGGGTCATGCCTGCGGCCTGATCCTGGTGGCCTCCAGCTTCTCCCGCACGGTGGGCAGATGCCGCCGGCTGATGGGAAGGCCCGCACCGGCCACCGTGACGCGCGGCCCGTCTGCCGCCAGCTTCATCGAGGACACATGCTTCAACGCCACCAGGTAGGAGCGGTGGGTGCGGATGAAGCCGGCGTCCGCCCACTGCTGTTCAAGATCTGCCAGCGGCACCCGGATGAGGTAGCTGGCATCGGCGGTGTGCAGGCGCGCGTAGTCACCCTGCGCCTGGACGTACGTGACGTCGTCCCGGCGGATCATCCTGGTGGTTCCACCCTGGTCAACGGTGATCATCTCAGGTGCCGCACCGCCGTCGCGCAGTTCACACACCCGCGCCACGCAACGGGCCAGGCGCTCGGCGCGCACCGGCTTGAGAAGGTAGTCCACGGCGGCGAGTTCGAACGCCGCCAGGGCGTGGTCCTCGTCAGCGGTGACAAAAACAACGGCCGGCGGATTGCTGATCCGGGCAATGGCGCCGGCGATGTCCAGGCCGGACACGGCGGGCATGTGGATGTCCAGGAAGACAGCGTCGATGCTTCCGGCAGACAGGGCCGTCATCGCTTCGGCGCCGGACGTGGCCCGCAGCACTTTTCCGATGCGTTCGTCCCTGCCCAGCAGGAAGGCCAGTTCCTCAACGGCGGGCAGCTCATCATCAACGACGAGGACGTTAATCATTCTCCTAGGGTACTTCCAGCTGCAGTGCCGTCCTCACGCATCGTGCCCCGGCTGGGACTTTGGCACCCGCATGGTGATCAGCGTTCCCTCGCCCGGCGCCGTCTCCACCACCAGTCCATGGTCGTTGCCATACACCTGGCGGAGGCGGGCGTCCACGTTCCTCAGCCCCACGTGGTCCCCGTCGGCGTGGCCCGCCAGCACCGACCGGAGCTGCTCCGGATCCATCCCCACGCCGTCGTCCTCGATGGTGACCTCTGCGAAAGCGCCGGCGTCCTCCGCAGTGATGGTGATGTGTCCGGGCCCGGCCTTGGCCTCAAGCCCGTGCCGGACGGCGTTCTCCACCAGCGGCTGCAGGCTGAGGAAGGGGATGACGGTGCCCAGTACCTCGGGCGCGATCCGCAGGCTGACCTGGACCCGCTCACCGAACCGGGCCCGCTCCAGGAGCAGGTAGCGGTCAATGCAGCGCAGCTCCTCGGCGAGGGTGGTGAAGTCGCCGTGCCTTCGGAACGAGTAGCGGGTGAAATCGGCGAACTCCACCACCAGTTCCCTGGCCCGCTCCGGATCGGTGTTGATGAAGGACGCGATGGCATTGAGTGAGTTGTAGATGAAGTGCGGGCTGATCTGGGCGCGCAGGGCCCGGACTTCCGCCTCCATCAGCAGGGTCCGGGAGGCGTCCAGTTCGGCCAGTTCCACCTGGACCGCCACCCAGTCAGCCACTTCCCCCGTGGCCCTCACCAGGCCTGCCCCCGCGGAAGGGGCGAAGGCGGCCACGGCGCCCACGATCCGCGTGCCCGCCCGTACGGGGGCGATGACGCCGGCAAGGCGGCCACCGGTCCCATCGCCGCCTGCTGACAGGACGGCTGTCCGGCCCGAGGCGAGGACCCCGGCAGCGAGTTCCATCAGGCGCGGCCTGATGTCCTCGGCGCCCCCGTCCCAGGCGAGTACGCCCGAGGTGTCCGTAATGGCCAGGGCGTCGCAGGCCAGGAGGGCGCGCAGCTGACGGCTGGCTTTCGCCGCCCCGGCCGGGTTCAGGCCGCGGCGCAGGTGCTGCCCGGCCTGGGAGGCCGCATGGAGCGTGTGGTAGGTGGCGCGTTCGGCGTCGGTGCCCAGCTCCCTGAAGGAGCGGAGCACCTTCAGGCCCACGCCGACGACGACGGCGATGGCCATGGCGATCACCGCAACGGCCGCAGCGGTGAGGAGGGGGGAGTCCGGCATGGTGCCCAGCGTAGCGGCGGGTGCCGTTAGGCGCAGCATCGCAACCGTTGAGCGACCGTGGACGGCCAGGTTATGGAACGGACAGGCCAACGGACGGCAGAGTGATTGGTGTCACATCTCAATGAGGAGGAACGATGGGTCACGATGCCCATACTCCGGACGCAGCGGCGTCCGTGGACTTCGAACAAGTCCAGTCGACCGGGCAGTTCCAGGAATTGCGCAAGCGTCACCGCAGCTTTGTCTTCCCCATGGCAGTGGCCTTCCTGCTGTGGTACTTCGCCTACGTTCTGCTCGCGGACTACGCGGTGGGCTTCATGTCCACCAAGGTATGGGGCAACATCAACGTCGGCCTGATCCTGGGCCTGCTCCAGTTCATCTCCACCTTCGCCATCACCGGCTGGTACGTGCACTACTCCAACCGGAAGCTGGACCCCATCGCCTCCGAAATCAGGCATGAGATCGAGGGCCACGAATTCGATAAGGACGGAAACCGAGTGGGCGGGGCCAACAAATGATCGCAATTCCAGCTGCGGTGGACGTCGCCGCCCTCAAGGACACCACCCTTTTGAACATGGGCATCTTCGGCCTGTTCGTGGCCGTGACCATGGTGATCGTGTTCCGGGCCAGCCGCAACAACAAGACCGCCGCCGACTACTACGCCGCCGGCCGCTCCTTCACCGGCTCGCAGAACGGCACTGCCATCGCCGGTGACTACCTGTCGGCAGCATCCTTCCTGGGCATCACCGGCGCCATCGCCATCAACGGCTATGACGGGTTCATGTACTCCATCGGCTTCCTGGTGGCCTGGCTGGTGGCACTGCTGCTGGTGGCTGAACTTCTCCGCAACACCGGCAAGTTCACCATGGCCGATGTGCTTTCCTTCCGGCTGAAGCAGCGCCCCGTGCGGATCGCGGCAGCCATCTCCACGCTGGCCGTCTGCTTCTTCTACCTGCTGGCCCAGATGGCCGGCGCGGGCAGCCTCATTTCCCTCCTGCTCGGCATCAGCGACTGGGGCGGCCAGGCACTGGTGATCATCGTCGTCGGCGCCCTCATGATCATGTACGTCCTGATCGGCGGCATGAAGGGCACCACCTGGGTCCAGATCATCAAAGCCATGCTGCTGATCGCCGGCGCCGCCGTCATGACCCTGTGGGTCCTCGCCATCTACGGTTTCAACCTCTCCGCCCTGCTGGGCGGCGCCGTGGAGACGGCCAACAATCCTGCGGTCCTGAACCCGGGCCTGCAGTACGGCAAGTCGGACACCTCCAAGCTGGACTTCATGTCGTTGGGCCTGGCCCTGGTCCTGGGTACGGCAGCCCTGCCGCACGTGCTGATGCGCTTCTACACCGTGCCCACTGCCAAGGAAGCCCGCAAGTCAGTGGTCTGGTCCATCTGGCTGATCGGCCTGTTCTACCTCTTCACGCTGGTGCTGGGCTACGGCGCCGCCGCGCTGGTGGGGGCCGACACGATCAAGAGCGCCCCTGGCGGAGTTAACTCGGCCGCGCCGCTGCTGGCCTTCCACTTGGGCGGCCCGCTGCTGCTCGGCTTCATCTCCGCGGTGGCGTTCGCCACCATCCTGGCGGTGGTGGCCGGCCTGACCATCACGGCCGCCGCTTCCTTTGCGCATGACATCTACGCCAACGTCATCGCCAAGGGCAAGGCAGACGCCGCCACTGAAGTCCGGGTGGCACGGCGCACCGTGGTGGTGATCGGCATCCTGGCCATCCTGGGCGGTATCTTCGCCAACGGCCAGAACGTGGCCTTCCTGGTGGCGCTGGCCTTCGCCGTCGCCGCGTCAGCCAACCTGCCCACCATCATCTACTCCCTGTTCTGGCGGAAGTTCACCACCCAGGGCGCCGTGTGGAGCATGTACGGCGGCCTTGCCTCGGCGATCCTGCTCATCGTGTTCTCCCCGGTGGTTTCCGGAGCCAAGACCTCGATGATCCCCGGCGCCAACTTCGCCCTCTTCCCGCTCAGCAACCCGGGCATCGTGTCCATTCCGCTGGCCTTCTTCCTGGGCTGGCTGGGGACCACCCTGGACAAGAAGAAGGAGGATCCCGCCAAGCAGGCCGAAATGGAAGTCCGCTCGCTCACGGGCATCGGAGCCGAAAAGGCAGTGGACCACTGATAGCTGGACCGCTATACGTGGACCGCTAACCGATAGGCCGGCCGCACGGGCGTAAAACGGGAGGAGCCTCCAGCCGCAAACCGCGGCTTGGAGGCTCTTTCCGTGGGCCCTCGCCAGGTTCCCCCGGGAGGGTTCAGGGCTGGTGGTGGCCGCCCGGCACCAGGTTGTTGTGGCCACCGTGGGGGACGGCATACTGGCCGGCCGTGGAAGCGGCGAGGCCCGGCGTCGTTATTCCTGCCACCAGGACGGCGCCGGCGAAAGCTGCCAGCAGGAGCCGGCCAGGCCGCACTCCCGTCCCCGCCGGAGCAGCGCGAACCAGTTGCCGTTCATCGGCCTGCCCACCACCGCGTTGCCGGACGGCGGCCCGCTGGAGCCACCCGAGCGACGCAATGATCATGAGCGTGAGCAGCAGCGCCGAAAGCTGCGTCAGGCTCAGGTTGGAGGCGGCCGTGTTAACCGGCGTGAATGCTATCGCGGCCAGATGGATGGCGGCCGCGCCGGCCAGCACGTTCCGCGCCCAGGGCCCGCCGGCCAGCCGGTCCCTGGCCAGGAACACCACGGCGCCGGCCAGCAGGGCCAGTCCCCAGGCGCCGGCCAGCACGCCGGCAAAAACGGCCGGTGGCGCCGCAGGTCCCGCTGATGCCGCAAAGACACTCGACGAGAGGGCCAGATTGACCGATCCTGCCCCGAAGCCCGCGAACCCGGTGAAGAGACGAACGGCAGGGCCGGCCTGCGACACCTGGACCTCCGGCACGCCTGTCAGAGGCGGTGGCGCGCCCCGGCCGGCCGGTGCAGCGGGCCGGAGCGATGCCATTCCCGGCGTCGCCACGGTTAGGCCCGGGCAGCGGCGGGGGACTTGTCCAGGGACAGGCCCACGCCGAGGAGGAGTACGGCACTGGCGAGGTGGAGGACGTTGTCGGCGCCGTTCAGGGCGATGATGTTCAGCGGCGAGTTCAGCAGGAACAGTCCCACGATGCCCACCAGGAGGTAGACGGCGCCCACCGTCGCGTTCACCGTGCGGGCGCTGTCCGTCCCCCGAAGCCCGGCAAAAAGAAGCGCGGCACCGATAGCGAGGTGGATGACATTGTGCAGGGGGTTGACTTCGAAAATGATCAGGTTCGCGCCTTCAGTGGCGGTGAAACCGACGCCGGAAGTGACAGCGAAGCCCAGCAGGCCCACCAAGAGGTAGACGGCTCCGAAAATGGTGGCGACGAGGCGGTTGGGTGAGTTGCGCATGGCCAATTCCTTCCGATGGGGCGGGCAACAGTTCCCGCCGGACCAACGGGCCCCCGGGTGGGACCCTCGGAAGCGATTCGGTTCATGGACGCGGGTGGATGGGTAAAAAGATCAGTACCCTTTCCACTTCTCCGCCCGGCTAGGCCGCCGGCCGCAGCTTGATGTTGGTCATGAGCAGCCGGTCCTTGCCTTCGAAGCGGTATGCCAGGTCCACCTTCTTGCCCGTGCAGCTGATCTGGCCCACCACCTCGGCCGACTTCACCCCGTTCTCAGTGGACACCTTAAGGTCGTTGTACGCGGGCTGGCAGGAGCTGTCCATCTCCAGGCTCTTCACCCCGGAGATGAAGGCTTCCTTGGAGAGCTGCTTCTGCAGGGCGGGGTCAAGGTATTCGTCGTAGGCTCGGGAGGTGTCGCCGGCGATGACCTTCCTGGTGAAGTCGTCGGCGAGGACCCTGGCCTGGTTGGTTGCGCTGCCCACCACATTCACCAGGATGACGACGCCGAGGATCACCAGGAGCAGCACCCCGCCGATGCTGCCAAGAATGATCCACAGCTTCCGCCGGTTCCGTTGCCGGGGCGGTTCCCCCGGCAGTCCGAACGGGGCGGGCTGTTCCGCCGGCGACGGCAACTGCTGTGGTGTGTAGCCCGTCCGGCCCTGCTGGTACGGATCCTGGGAACTGCTCAAAAGTGGGGCCTTTCGGGAACTGCGCTGCGGCGCCGGCGTACTGGCCCGGCCTTTCCCGGCCCGGCGATGACTGCAACCAAGCCTATAACCCCGTCCGCCGCCGTCGTGCCTGAAGCAGCACATGCGGAAAAGGCCGGGCGGACTCGTGTGCCCCTTCTGAACTGTGCCCCTTCTGAACTATGCCCCTTCTGAACCGCGGTCCAGCAGGGGCTGCACCCGGAAGGGGATCAGCTCACCCATGGCCAATGCGGTGTCAGCCCGCTCCACGCCATCGCAGGCAAGGATTTTGCCGTTGATCCTGAACAGGTCCTCGGCATCCCTGGCCACCACGCGCAGCAGCAGGTCCGCTGATCCCGTCAGCCCGTAACCCTCCAGGACCTCGGGGATGGCGGCGATCTCCTCCGCGAGCTGCCCGAGCTTCTGCTGCTGAACGTGGACGGAGATGAAGGCCATGAGCGGATACCCCAGCGCCACTGGATTGATGCGCCGCTCAAAGGACAGGAAGACATGCTTTTTCTCGAGCTGGGCCATGCGCGCCTGGACCGTGTTGCGGGACAGGCCCAGCTTCTGAGCGAGTGCCACGACGGTGCGGCGCGGATCCTGCGCGAGTGCTGCCAACAGGCGGGTGTCAGTGCCATCCAAAGCTCGCATAATGCGCAACGCTAGCACGGTGTTCGGGAGCCAGATAGGGCATTCTGCTCAACATGATCCGCAGTGGTTGTACCCGATGGGCATTGTGAGTAGGGTCACAGTATCTGGGGCAATGACGCCCGGAAGGCCGGTGGCGGCAGGGCCAAAAGTCCGAAAACCACGGGTCAACGACGTACGAAGGTTGCGGCAATCGTGTCTACAGACGAAACGGGCCCTGGCGGCGCACAAACCCCCGAAATCACAGCAACCCCTGATGTAAAAGGACCGGATCTCCTCCAGCTGATCACCCCGGAGGGTGAGCGCATCAGCCACCCGGAGTTCGATTTCTGGGTCAGGGACATTACCGACGATCAGTTGTGCTCCCTCTTCGAGGACATGACCGTCATCCGCCGGATCGACGTGGAGGCAACGGCCCTGCAGCGGCAGGGTGAGCTGGCTCTGTGGCCCCCGTTGCTGGGCCAGGAGGCAGCGCAGATCGGGTCCGGCAGGGCGCTGCGGGCGGATGACTTTGTTTTTTCCAGCTACCGTGAAAACGGCGTGGCGTACTGCCGCGGGGTTGACCTGACGGACCTCCTGCGGGTGTGGCGGGGGAATGCGTCCGGCGGCTGGGACCCCTACGGCATCAACATGGCAACGCCGCAGATCATCATTGGCGCCCAGACACTGCACGCCACGGGCTACGCCATGGGGATCCAGAATGACGGCGCGGACGCGGTGGCCGTTACCTACTTCGGTGACGGAGCCACCAGCGAGGGCGACGTCAACGAGGCCATGGTGTTCGCCGCCAGCTTCCAGGCCCCCGTGGTGTTCTTCTGCACGAACAACCACTGGGCCATCTCCGAGCCCGTGCGCCTGCAGTCCCACATCCAGCTCGCGGACCGGGCCACCGGGTTCGGCATCCCCAGCCTGCGCGTGGACGGCAATGACGTCCTGGCGGTCATGGCTGCCACCCGGCTGGCACTGGACCGGGCCCGCCGGGGCGGCGGCCCCACCTTCATCGAAGCCGTCAGTTACCGCATGGGCCCGCACACCACCGCCGATGATCCCACCCGCTACCGGGACGCCAACGAACTGGAGGACTGGGCCGCCAAGGACCCCATTTCCCGGCTTGCCGGCCTCCTGGACCGGAAGGGGATCCTGACCGCGGAACTGCAGGAGCAGGTCAAGGCCAAAGCCGACGCTGTCGCCTCCGAAATGCGCCGCGGCTGCACCACCATGCCGGAACCTCAGCCAATGGACATTTTCAAGCACGTCTACAGCACGCCCAATTCCTGGCTGGAACGCCAGCAGGACCACTACGCCCGTTACCTGGCGTCCTTCGGCGACCCCGATGGAGCCGTTTCCAAGGAAGGTGCACGCTGATGACCCAGTTGACCTTTGCCCGTGCCATTAATGCCGGGCTGCGCAAGTCGCTGGAAAACGACTCCAAGGTGGTCCTCCTCGGCGAGGACATCGGTACCCTGGGCGGCGTGTTCCGGGTGACGGACGGCCTGCAAAAAGACTTCGGCAAGCACCGGGTGGTGGACACCCCGCTCGCGGAGTCCGCCATCGTGGGAACCGCCGTGGGCCTGGCCTACCGCGGCTACCGTCCCGTGGTGGAAATCCAGTTCGACGGCTTCATCTACCCTGCGTTCGACCAGATCGTCAGCCAGGTGGCCAAACTCCACTACCGCACCCGCGGCGCTGTCAGGATGCCCATCACCATCAGGGTCCCGTTCGGCGGCGGCATCGGCTCACCGGAGCACCACTCGGAATCGCCGGAAGCCTACTTCACCCACACCTCGGGCCTGCGGGTGGTGACCGTGGCCAACCCGCAGGACGCCTACACGGTGATCCAGCAGGCCATCGCGTGCGACGACCCGGTGCTGTACTTCGAGCCCAAGCGCCGCTACCACGACAAAGGCGAAGTGGACGAGTCCGTGGATCCGCGTTCCGCCCTGCCCATGGACAAGGCCCGGGTCCTGACCGACGGCAGCGACGTGACCCTGGTGGCTTATGGCCCCCTGGTCAAGACGGCCCTGGACGCCGCGTCCGCCGCAGCCGACGAGGGCATCTCCCTTGAAGTCATTGACCTGCGCTCGCTGGCCCCCGTGGATTATGAGCCCGTGGTGGCGTCTGTGCGGAAGACCGGCCGCCTGGTGGTGACGCACGAGGCCGCGCAATCCGGCGGTCTGGGGGCGGAAGTGGCCGCAAGCATTACCGAGCGGTGCTTCTACCACCTCGAGGCGGCTCCGGTGAGGGTGACCGGTTTCGACATTCCCTACCCGTACTCCAAGCTGGAAATGCACCACCTGCCGGGCCTGGACCGCATCCTGGACGGCGTGGACCGTGCCCTGGGCCGCCCCAATTCCCTGAGCGGGCTGGAAGGATGAGCGCCACCATGATCAAGGAATTCCGGCTCCCCGACCTGGGCGAGGGACTCACAGAGTCTGAAATCCTCAGCTGGAAAGTGGGCGTTGGCGACACCGTCAGCTTGAACCAGGTCATCGCCGAAGTTGAAACCGCCAAGGCGGTGGTGGAGCTCCCGTCGCCGTTCGCCGGCGTCATCAAGGAACTCCACGAACAGCCCGGTTCCGTTGTGGAGGTGGGCAAACCGATCGTTTCCTTCGAGGTGCCGGACGACGACGGCGCGTCACCATCACAAGGGTCCGGCGCCTTTTCGCCCGTGAAGGGGGAGTCCGCCGGGGAAACGCCGGACACTGGCGAGAGCCCGAAGCGGCAACCAAACCTGGTGGGGTACGGCGCCGTCGTGGAAGCTTCCGGCCGGCCCGCCCGGCGGCAGCGGAACCTCGCCCCGGTGGAGCCAGCCGGGATCCTGCAGGACTCGGTTGAGCCCGTGGAAGCCAGGCCCGTCCACCCCGGCTCCATCGAGAGCAGGCCGGGCGAAGATCACCATGCAGAGCGCCCCCGGTCCACGCCTCCCGTCCGGAAGCTGGCCAAGGACCTGGGCGTGGACCTCACACAGGTAACCGGCACCGGTCCCGGCGGGCTGATCACGCGGGAAGACGTCCAGGGTTTTGCGGGGCATGCAGGAGAACCTGCCGGGCCGGTGACCGTCACCGGTGGAACCCGGCCAGGGGAGCGGGAGACCCGGACTCCCATCAAGGGCGTGCGCAAACACACTGCCGCGGCGATGGTCCAGAGCGCCTTTACCGCGCCGCATGCCACCGAATTCCTCACCGTTGATGTCACGCCCAGCCTTGAGCTGCTGGCAAAACTCAAGAACAGCAGGGACTTCGCCGGAGCCAGGCTCAGCCCGCTGACGCTTGCCGCCAAGGCTGTCCTGGTGGCCCTCCGGCGGAACCCGGCTCTCAATTCCCGCTGGGACGAAGACAACCAGGAGATTGTCACCTTCAACTACGTGAACCTGGGCATTGCAGCGGCCACGCCCCGCGGACTCACGGTCCCCAACATCAAGGACGCCGACGCCATGGCGCTCCCGCAGCTGGCCCAGGCGCTGACGGCGCTCGCAGATACGGCCAGGGCAGGCAAGACCACGCCCGCAGACCTCACCGGCGGCACCATTTCCATCACCAACATCGGCGTCTTCGGCATTGACGCGGGGACGCCCATCCTTAATCCCGGGGAGGCGGCGATCCTTGGCCTGGGCGCGGTTCGGACCATGCCGTGGGAGTACAAGGGCGAGGTGGCGCTGCGCCAAGTGCTCACGCTGAGCCTGTCCTTTGACCACCGCCTGGTGGACGGTGAGCAGGGGTCCCGGTTCCTGGCCGACGTCGGAGCCATCCTGGCCGAACCGGGAATGGTCCTCACGATGGTCTAGCAGCCGGCTCCAAAGCTAGATGGCGGGCGCGCTGTCCACCATCAGCGCTGCAAGTGCCATCCGTTCGAGCAGGGGGCGGGCAGCTCCAGCCGCCAGCCTCCTGCCATGGCTCCGGACCGAGTGCGGCGTGGAATTGATGAGGCCAAACGTGGCGTGGGCACGCATCCGCAGCTCAGCCGCATCTGTTCCTGGGTGGACCTTGGCCAGGATGTCCACCCACACCTCCACGTAGCTGCGCTGCAGGGTGCGCACCGTGGACTGGTCCTGCTCCGACAAATTGCTGAAGTCACGGTCCTGCACCCGGATCACATCCGGCTTGCTGAGTGCGAAGTCCACCTGGAACTCCACCAGCCGCCGCAGGGCGGCCAGGGGATCCGGCGCGGTGTCCACCATCTGGCGCCCGCCGTCGAGCAGTTCCTGGCTCACGGTGACCAGGAGATCGGCCAGGACAGCCTGCTTGCCGGGGAAGTGGCGGTAGACCGCGGGGCCGCTGACCCCTGCCGCCGCGCCGAGGTCCTCCAGCGAAACGCGGTTGAAGCCGTTCAGCGCGAACAGTGAAGCCGCAGCGGACAGCAAGGCCTGTCGCCGGTTCTCCTTGGCCTTGCCGCGCTGGGTTGTTGGAACGGATTGGGTGGTTGGAACGGGCTGGGCGGCAGGTACCGGCTGCACAGTATTGCTGGACACTTTTCCTCCTCGGACCGACGCAGATTCTACCAAGGCAGCCCTATGTTGGACATCACAGTTAATCGAGACTAACCTGAATTTCAGTTATTAGTCACTAACCGAGTTGGCGGGAAAGCCGGCCCGGCACAGACAAGGACGGATCGTCAATGGAGACCCTGGCCACCCGGCTTGACCCCGCAAGCGAGGCCTTCCGCACCAACCGGGAAGCGCAGCTGGCGCTCGCCGGGGAACTGCGGAAGAGGCTGGCGGATGCAGCCCTGGGCGGCCCGCAAAAGTCGAGGGACCGGCACGTGGCGCGGGGCAAGCTGCTGCCGCGGGACCGGATCGACCAGTTGCTGGATGAGGGCAGCCCGTTCCTGGAGATCGCACCCCTGGCGGCGAACGGGATGTATGGCGACGAGGCTCCCGGGGCTGGAGTCATCGCCGGCATCGGCCTGGTGCACGGCCGGCAGGTCCTGGTCATCTCCAACGACGCCACGGTCAAGGGCGGCACGTACTACCCCATGACGGTGAAGAAGCACCTCCGCGCCCAGGAGGTCGCCCTGGAGAACGGGCTTCCCTGCATCTACCTGGTGGATTCGGGCGGGGCCTTCCTGCCCAAGCAGGACGAGGTCTTCCCGGACAGGGACCACTTTGGCCGGATCTTCTACAACCAGGCGCGGCTTTCGGCCGCCAAGATTCCACAGATCGCTGCCGTGCTGGGGTCCTGCACAGCCGGCGGCGCCTATGTCCCTGCCATGAGCGATGAAACCGTCATCGTCCGGAACCAGGGCACCATCTTCCTGGGCGGACCGCCCCTGGTAAAGGCGGCAATCGGGGAAATCGTCACTGCCGAGGAACTGGGTGGCGGCGAGGTGCACTCCCGGGTCTCGGGCGTGACGGACCACCTCGCCGAAAACGACGAGCATGCCCTGCAGATCGTCAGGGACATCGTCTCCACCCTCCCGCCACCCGCCGCGCCCGCCTGGCAGGTGGAACCCGCCGTCGAACCCGCCGTGGATCCGGAGGGGCTCTATGGTGCCGTGCCAACCGACGTCAACGCGCCCTATGACGTCCACGAGGTTATTGCCCGGCTGGTGGACGGCAGCCTGTTCCATGAGTTCAAAAAAGACTACGGCACCACCCTGGTCACAGGATTCGTCCGGATCCACGGGCACCCGGTGGGGATTGTGGCCAACAACGGCGTGTTGTTCAGCGAGTCGTCGCTCAAGGGCGCGCACTTCATTGAGCTGTGCGACCAGCGCGGTATTCCCCTGCTGTTCCTGCAGAACATCTCCGGCTTCATGGTGGGCAGGGACGCCGAGCAGGGCGGCATCGCCAAGAACGGCGCCAAGATGGTGACGGCCGTTGCCACGGCGCGGGTGCCAAAACTGACCGTGGTGATCGGCGGCTCCTTCGGGGCGGGAAACTACTCCATGTGCGGCCGCGCCTACTCGCCGAGGTTCCTGTGGATGTGGCCCGCCGCCAGGATTTCGGTGATGGGCGGCAACCAGGCCGCCAGCGTGCTGGCCACCGTGAAGCGGGACCAGTATGAAGCAGCTGGTGAGGACTGGCCGGCGGATGACGAGGAAGCCTTCAAGGCGCCCATCCGGCAGCAGTACGAGGACCAGGGCAGCCCCTACTACTCCACCGCCCGGCTCTGGGACGACGCCGTCATCGATCCCGCCGATACCCGCACCGTCCTGGGCCTGGCCCTCGACGTCGTCTCCCGCACCCCCCTGCCGGAGACCTCCTTCGGCCTCTTCCGGATGTGAGCCTGGAATGACCATGCAAACCAACGCAGCAACCACCAGCACGGCAGCCGCCGCGGCGGTGGACGGCAGGCCCCTCTTCAGCACCGTACTGGTGGCCAACCGCGGCGAAATCGCCTGCCGGGTCATCCGCACGCTGCGGCACCTGGGCATCCGTTCGGTGGCCGTCTACAGCGATGCCGACGCCGGCGCCCGGCACGTGCGCGAAGCCGACAGTTCCGTTCGGATCGGCCCCGCCGCGGCAACCGAAAGCTACCTGAACACCGACGCCATCGTGGAGGCCTGCCGGCAGTCCGGGGCCGAAGCGGTCCACCCCGGCTACGGTTTCCTGAGCGAGAACGTGGACTTCGCCCGGGCCCTGGAGAAAGCCGGCATCACGTTCATCGGCCCGGGCGTTGAAGCGCTGAACGTCATGGGTGACAAGATCCGCGCCAAGAACCACGTGTCAGGGTACGGCGTGCCCGTCGTCCCCGGCATTGCCAAGCCAGGCATGACGGACAGCGAACTGATCGAGTCCGCTGCCGCCGTCGGCTTTCCCTTGCTCATCAAGCCGTCCGCGGGCGGCGGCGGCAAGGGGATGCACGCCGTCGACAAAGCGGCCGACCTGCCCGCCGCCCTGGCCACGGCGCGCCGCGTGGCCGCCGCCGCGTTCGGTGACGACACCCTGTTCCTGGAGCGCCTGGTGACCACCCCGCGGCACATCGAGGTCCAGGTGCTGGCGGACGCCCACGGCAACGTCATCCACCTCGGCGAGCGCGAATGCTCCCTGCAGCGCCGGCACCAGAAGGTCATCGAGGAAGCCCCGTCACCCCTGCTGGAGGGCCTTCCCAACGGACCCGACGTGCGCGCCCGGATCGGTGAGGCCGCCTGCAACGCGGCCCGCAGCGTGAAGTACGTGGGTGCGGGGACCGTTGAGTTCCTGGTCTCCGATGACGCACCGGACGAGTTCTTTTTCATGGAGATGAACACGAGGCTGCAGGTGGAACACCCGGTCACCGAGATGGTCACCGGCATCGACCTGGTGGAATGGCAGGTTCGGATCGCCGCGGGTGCGGAGCTGACCGTCCGGCAGGCTGACGTGGAGCTGACCGGCCACGCCGTGGAGGCCAGGGTCTACGCCGAGGTGCCCGAGAAGAACTTCCTCCCGTCCACCGGGACCGTGCTGGTGCTCGATGAGCTGCCCGGGCCGGCGCAGCGGCCCAGCGCCCCCGCACGCAACGAGACCCAGACGGCCCAGGGCCGGGTCCGGGTGGACTCATCCCTGGTGGAAGGCCTGGAGCTGTCCGCCCACTACGATCCCATGGTTTCCAAGGTGATCGCCTGGGCCGGGGACCGCGCTGCGGCGCTGTCCACGCTGGACCAGGCTTTGTCCGGCTACACGGCGCTGGGCATCGAGACCAACGTCGAGTACCTGCGGCTCCTGGTCAATGACCCCGACGTCCAGGCAGGGCACCTGGACACCGGGTTGATTGAGCGGAAGCTGCCCGGGCTGGATTTCCGACGCATCGACAACCCCGAACTGGTGGCCGCCGCGCTCTACGTGCTGTCCCTGGACGCACAAAACAACCCCGCCACGGCGAGCGGGCCCTGGGAGTGCAGGACTGGCTGGCGCCTCGGAGCGCCGGCGCCCCGCCGCGTCAGCCTGGGAACGCCCGACGGCGGCGTGGTGACCGTGCAGGTCACCGGCAGTCCCAACGCGGGGGACAAAGTTGTGGTCGCCGTCGACGGCGGTCCGCGGCAGGCAGCCTCGCTGCAGTGGTCCGGCCGGAAAAGCATCGAACTCGACCTGGACGGCGGGCGCCACGCCTACCGGCTGGCACCAGTGTATTCCGGAGCCGCCGCCCCAACCTGGGACAACCCTGTGCCCGCCGGCCCCACACAGCTCTACCTCGGCAGCGACGGCTGGTCCTGCCGCCTCGATGTCCTGACCCGGGAGGGGCGGCTGGGACGCGTGCTGGCAGCCGTCCAGCGGCAGGAAGGGGCAGCCGACCCGGAGGTGCGCTCGCCGATGCCCGGAACCGTCGTGGCCGTCCCGGTGGCTGACGGGGACACGGTCCAGGCAGGGGAGGTCCTGGTGTCCGTGGAGGCCATGAAGATGGAGCACCACCTGGTGGCTCCGCTGGCAGGGACCGTGCACCTGACGGCCCGTACGGGCGACCTGGTGAAGGCCGACCAGGTGTTGGCCACCATCCATCCCGCTGCCGCCGACACAAAAATTTCCGGTACAGAAACACCATCAGACACAGCATCAGACACTGCTGCAGACCAAGGCGAAGGAGCCTGACATGTCCGGTTTTGAACTCAGCGAGGAATACCAGGACCTCAGCAACACCGTCCGGGAATTCGCCGACGAAGTCGTCGCCCCGGTATCGGCCAAGCACGACGAAGAGCACAGCTTCCCCTACGAAGTGGTGAAGCAGATGGCGGAGATGGGCCTCTTCGGGCTGCCTTTCCCGGAGGAATACGGCGGCATGGGCGGGGACTACTTCGCCCTGGCCCTCGCCTTGGAGCAGTTGGGCCGGGTGGACCAGTCCGTAGCCATCACCCTGGAAGCCGGCGTGTCCCTCGGTGCGATGCCCGTCTACCGCTTCGGCACGGAGGATCAGAAGCAGGAGTGGCTGCCCATGCTGGCGTCCGGCCAGGCGCTCGCCGGCTTTGGCCTCACCGAGCCCGAGGCCGGTTCGGATGCCGGCGGGACCAAGACCCACGCCCGGCGTGAGGACGGGAACTGGGTCATCAACGGCAACAAGGAGTTCATCACCAACTCCGGAACGGACATCACCCGGCTGGTCACGGTCACCGCCGTCACCGGGCAAAAGGAGCGCGCGGATGGCAGCGTTCAAAAGGAGATCTCCACCATCCTGGTGCCCACCGACACGCCGGGCTTCAAGGCGGAAAAGCCGTACAACAAGGTGGGCTGGAACGCTTCGGACACCCACCCCCTCACCTTGAAGGACGTCCGGGTGCCGGAAGCGAACCTGCTGGGCGCCGAAGGCCGCGGCTATGCCAACTTCCTGTCCATCCTCGATGAGGGCCGCATCGCCATCGCCGCGCTGGCCACCGGCGCCGCCCAGGGCTGCGTGGATCTGTCGGTTAAATACGCCAAGGAACGCAGCGCCTTTGGACACCAGATCGGCAAGTACCAGGCCATCTCCTTCAAGATCGCACGGATGGAAGCCAGGGCCCACACCGCCCGCCTGGCGTACTACGACGCGGCGTTCCGGATGCTTGCCGGCAAGCCGTTCAAGACCCAGGCGGCCATCGCTAAGATGGTCGCAGGCGAGGCGGCCATGGACAACGCGCGGGATGCCACCCAGGTATTCGGCGGCTATGGCTTCATCAACGAGTTCACCGTGGCACGCCACTACCGCGACTCCAAGATCCTTGAAGTGGGGGAAGGCACCACGGAGGTCCAGCTGATGCTGATCGCCCGCGAACTGGGTCTTTAGAACCTGGGGCTGTAGCCGGCCTGAGAGGATCACTGATGATTGACAAGGTTGTTGCCAGCGCTGACCAAGCGGTTGCAGACATCCCGGACGGCGCCTCGCTTGCGGTGGGCGGATTCGGCCTCTGTGGAATTCCCGTTGCCCTGATCGACGCCCTGCACCGGGCCGGCACCTCCGGCCTGGAAACCGTCAGCAACAATTGCGGCGTTGATGACTGGGGTTTGGGCATCCTGCTGCGGGACGGGCGCATCCGCCGCACCATCAGCTCCTACGTGGGCGAGAACAAGGAATTCGCGCGCCAATACCTGGCCGGTGAGCTCGAAGTGGTGCTCACGCCGCAGGGCACGCTGGCCGAAAAGCTGCGGGCAGGCGGGGCGGGCATCCCGGCGTTCTACACCAAGGCGGGGGTGGGCACGCAGGTGTCCGACGGCGGCCTGCCGCAAAAGTACGACGCCAACGGCGGCATTGCGGTTGCCTCCGCGCCCAAGGAAGTGCGGTCCTTCGGGGGAGTGGACTACGTCCTGGAAGAATCCCTCACCCCTGACTTCGGGCTGGTCCACGCCTGGAAAGGCGACCGCCACGGCAACTTGGTGTTCCACGCCACCGCCATGAACTTCAACCCCCTGTGCGCCATGGCCGGCAGGATCACCATTGCCGAGGTGGAGGAACTGGTGGAGCCCGGCGAGCTGGACCCCGAACATATCCACACCCCCGGCATCTTCGTCCAGCGGGTGGTCCTGGCCGCGCACGGGGAGAAACGGATCGAAAAGCGGACAGTGGCGCTGGCCCCGGCACGGGAGCGCGGCACCAACCAGCAGGCAGGAGCTTAGCCATGGACCCGAACAGCCCCTTCGCGCCGCGGCCAGAAGGCGTCCGCCCTGAATACCGCCGGGCGGCAGGACAACAGCATGAGACACCGCCGGACGGGACCGGTGCCAAGGGCTGGACCCGGAACGAGCTCGCCGCACGGGTGGCCAGGGAGCTTCGCAACGGCCAGTACGTGAACCTTGGGATCGGGATGCCCACCCTGATCCCCAACTACATTCCGCACGGAGTGGAGGTGGTGCTGCACTCCGAGAACGGAATCCTCGGCGTCGGCCCCTACCCCGCTGAGGACGCGGTGGATCCGGACCTGATCAACGCCGGCAAGGAAACCGTGACGGTCAACCGGGGCGCCGCGTTCTTCGATTCGGCAACAAGCTTTGGCATGATCCGGGGCGGCCACGTGGACCTCGCCGTCCTGGGCGCCATGGAGGTGGCCGCCAACGGGGACCTGGCCAACTGGATGATCCCGGGCAAGATGGTCAAAGGCATGGGCGGGGCGATGGACCTGGTGTTCGGTGCCAAGCGGGTCATCGTGATGATGGAGCACGTGGACCGCAACGGCAACCCGAAGATCGTCCAGCAATGCTCACTCCCGCTGACCGGCAAGGGCTGTGTGGACCGCATCATCACGGATCTCGCCGTCATTGATGTCTTGAAGGACAACGGCGCTTCGCGCCTGGTGCTGCGGGAACTGGCCCCCAATGTCTCTGCCGAGGACGTGGTGGCGGCCACCGGCGCGGACCTGTTCGAGGAAGACCGGGAACTCACCGTATGACTGACCGAAACGGTCCGGGTTCCCGGCAGGAGGACGACGGCGGCAGGAGGGTCATCGAGCAGCGCGGGCTGTACTTCGATGAGCTGGAGGAAGGCGTGCTGTACGCCCACCGGCCCGGACGCACCGTGACCGAAACCGACAACGTCCTCTTCACCACGCTCACCATGAATACCCAGGCGCTGCACCTGGACGCCGCCTGGAGCGCCGGGCAGCCCTTTGGCCAGCGGCTGGTGAACTCAATGTTTACTCTCGCCACCATGGTGGGCCAGTCGGTCACCCAGCTCACCCAGGGAACCATCATCGCCCAGCTGGGCCTGACGGACGTCACGTTCCCGCACCCCCTGTATCACGGCGACACCCTCTACACGGAGACAGCCATCACAGCCAAGCGGCTCTCGTCGTCACGGCCCGGCCAGGGCATCGTGACCATGGAGCACACCGGGCGCAACCAGGACGGAACGGTGGTGGCCCGGGCCACCCGAAGCTGCCTGATGTGGACGCGGGACGCCCACGGCAAGGCGCAGGACGCCGGACAGGAGACAATGCCGGTATGACTTTTGTAATGGGCCCCGCGCTGCTGTTCTGCCCCGCCGACCGGCCGGAGCGCTACCAGAAAGCGGCCGCGCGGGCGGACGCGGTGATCCTGGACCTTGAAGACGCCGTGGCGCCGGCGGACAAGCAGCGCGCCCGGGGTGCCATCCTGGCCCAGTTGGGAACCACCGGCGTGGAACCTGAGCTCGAGCCCAGCTGCACCATCGTCAGGGTGAATCCCGTTGGTACGGAGGAGTTTGAAAAGGACCTGCACTGCCTGGCCCATACCCCGTACCGCACGGTGATGCTGGCCAAGGCCGAATCGGCCGAACAGCTCAAGGCGCTGGAGGGCTACCAGGTGATTGCGCTCTGCGAAACGGCGCTGGGCGTGCTCAATGCGCCGGCCATCGCCGCCGCTCCCAACGTGGTGGGCCTGATGTGGGGCGCCGAGGATCTGCTGGCCAGCCTGGGAGGTACATCCAGCCGCAAGGACGACGGCGGCTACCGGGCCGTGGCCCTGCATGCCCGCTCCGCCGTCCTGCTGGCAGCGCGCGCCTACGGCAAGGAAGCGGTGGACGCCGTCTACACCAACATCCCCGACCTCGACGGACTGGCGGTCGAAGCCGCCGACGCAGTGGCCTCGGGCTTCAGCTCAAAAGCCTGCATCCATCCCAGCCAGGCGGCGGTGGTCCGCACAGCCTACGCACCGTCGGAAGACGAGGTGGCCGCGGCTGCTGCCCTCCTGGAGGCCGCAGCGTCAGCCGGATCTGGAGTGTTCCAGTACCAGGGGAAGATGATCGACGGGCCCATCCTCAAGCACGCCCAGGAAATCGTCCGCCGCGCCGCTGCGAAAGCATAGCGCACGGCCCAGCTACCGTTGCCGTCTCTGCGGGCGGCGCAAGGACGTGGGCGGGATGGGCTCGTAGAGCAGCGTCCGTACCCAACGGTTTCCTGTCTCCCGGAACTCCTTCCGGGTGGCGAAGCGGTAATAGAAGGTGCGTACGCGCACCCAGCGCGGCTCGGCGCCGTCGAACGGGTCATGCCTGAGCAGCCGCAGCATCTGCCGGTCCGCCGCGAGCAGCTTGGCAAGGAACGCGTAGAACCATTCCTCGTGCACCGTACGCAGCGGCAGGAACCACATCAGCCAGTCCAGCCGCAGATGGTAGGGGGCATACTGCCGGGGAATCCGGCGCACATCACCGGGCTTGCCCTTGAAGCCGTACTCGCGCCAGTCGGAGCTGTCATCCGGGTCATCGTCCAGCGTGCCTTCCACCACCACCTCGACCCGCTGCTTGGTCACCGTGCCGAACGCGCCGTAGGCGTTCACCAGCTGCCACCGGTTGAAACTGGCGTTCATCAGCTGGCGCCGTGAGAAGAGGTTGCGCAGTGGCCAGTAGCTCAGCACCAGCAACAGGACGGATGCCGCCAGCGTGATGGCCAGCCACCACAGCGGCGTCTCCTGCCGGCCTCCCACGGCCGCGTCCCAGTCCGCCGGGAGGGCCGGTATCACCGCGTGCGCCACAGGATCGCTGACGGCCGCGAACGCCAGCACGATCGCCATCCAGTTCAGCCAGGCAAAGTTGCCGCTGGCCACCAGCCATAACTGGGTAACAATAACCACCCCCGCCCCCACGCCGGCCACGGGCTGCGGAGCGAACAGCAGGAACGGCACCACCAGCTGGGCGATGTGGTTGCCCACCACCTCGATGCGGTGCAGCGGCTTGGGAAGGAGGTGCGCCTGCCGGCTGAGGGGACCTGGCATCGGCTGGGTCTCATGGTGATAGTACAGCGCCGTCAGGTCCCGCCACTCCCGGCCACCGCGGATCTTGATCATTCCAGCCCCGAATTCCAGCCGGAACACCAGCCACACGACCAGGATCAGGATGCTCCGCGGCGGCTCCGTTTGGTTGGAGCCCAGGAACGCCACGGTGAACCCCGCCTCCAGGAGCAGCATTTCCCAGCCAAACCCGTAGAACGTCTGGCCCACGTTCACAATCGACATGTACAGCAGCCACAGGACCAGGAACGCAATCAGTGGAACCCACGGCGGGCCCGTTTGCGGTATTCCGGCCACGAGCAGCGCAGACACCAGCAGGCCGACGGCACAAACCCCGCGAAGCAGCCCGTCCGAATACCGCCAGCGGAACAACGTGGGCCGGCGCAGGCGGGTGAATGCCGCCAGGAAATCGGGCACCGGGAGGAGGCCGCGCTCGCCGAGCAGGGCGGGAAACTGGTTCAGCGTGGACAGGAACGCAACGAAATACAGTGCAGCGACGCCACGCTGCAGCACCTGCCGGGCAAATTCGTACTCCGGCGCATCAAACCAGGCGAGCCAGTCCACGCAATCCACGTTACGCCCGGCCGTGCCCCGGTCAAGGCCGGTCGGGGCATTGCAGCAGGCCACGGGCGCAAGCACGCAGGGCAGGGTGCGGGATACTTAACCAATGCAGCCACGCAGAATCGTCATCCTCGGATCCACCGGTTCCATCGGCACCCAGGCGATTGACGTCGTCGACGCCGCCCCGCACCTGTTCGAGGTGGTGGCGCTCAGTGCCGGCGGCGGCAACCTGGAGCTCCTGGCCCGGCAGGCTGTCCACACCGGTGCGGCGGCGGTGGGAATTGCCGGTGGAGACCCCGGCAGGCTGGAAGCGCTGATCCGCGAGGCCGCGGCAGCTGCAGGCCGTCCAGGGTACCGTCCGGAGATCGTGGCCGGCCCTGACGCCTCCGCGCGGATCGCCGCCGTGGAGGCGGATGTGGTGCTCAACGGCATCACCGGTTCCATCGGCCTGGCACCCACGCTGGCGGCCCTCAAATCCGGAGCCACCCTTGCCCTTGCCAACAAGGAGTCGCTGATCGTTGGCGGCAGCCTGGTCAAGGCCGCAGCGCATGAGGGGCAGATCGTGCCGGTGGACTCGGAACACTCCGCAATCGCCCAGTGCCTGCGCTCAGGTACCGGGGATGAGGTGGACAAGCTCATCCTCACCGCTTCCGGCGGTCCGTTCCGGGGCATGAGCCGGGAGGAACTGCACGCCGTCACCCCGCAGCAGGCGCTGGCCCACCCAACCTGGGACATGGGCCCCATGGTCACCACCAACTCCGCCACTCTGGTGAACAAGGGCCTGGAGGTCATCGAGGCGCACCTGTTGTTCGATATCCCGCTGGACCGCATCGACGTGGTGGTGCATCCCCAGTCCATCGTCCACTCCATGGTCCAGTTCGTTGACGGCTCCACCATCGCGCAGGCCTCGCCGCCTGACATGCGGCTGCCCATCGCCTTGGGGCTTGGCTGGCCGGCCCGGGTGCCCGGCGCCGCCAGCGCCTGCGACTGGACGCAGGCCGCCACCTGGACCTTCGAACCGCTCGACGCCGAAGCCTTTCCTGCCGTCGGCCTTGCCAAGGACGCCGCACGGCAGGGGAGCACCTTCCCTGCCGTGTTCAATGCGGCCAATGAGGAGGCCGTCAACGCCTTCCACGCCGGCCGCATCCGGTTCACCGACATTGTCGATACCGTGGACAGTGTGCTCAGCGAACATTCAGGTTCCTCAGGGCTGACGGTGGAATCAGTACTGGATGCTGAGAGATGGGCACGCGCCCGCGCCCACGAACGTTTAGCAGTCAGCAGTCTCTAGGAAGCAGCACCACCTCCATGACCCCTGTCCTACTTTTCATCCTCGGCGTCGTCTTTGTCGCCGTCGGCATCGCCGTGTCCATCGCGCTCCATGAGGTGGGGCACCTGGTCCCGGCCAAGCTCTTCAAAGTCCGCGTCACCAAGTACATGATCGGCTTCGGGCCCACGCTGTGGTCACGCCGGAAGGGTGAAACCGAGTACGGCGTGAAGGCCGTGCCGCTGGGCGGCTACGTGTCCATGATCGGCATGTACCCGCCCAACAAGGAGGACGGTTCCGTCCGCCCCTCCAGCACCGGCATGTTCCAGACGCTTGCCACCGAGGCCCGTTCCGTGGCCCACGAGGAAGTGGGGCCGGGCGACGAAAACCGGGTCTTCTACCGCCTGCCGGTGTGGAAGAAGGTGATTGTGATGCTGGGCGGCCCGGCCATGAACATGATCCTTGGCGTGCTGCTCACCGCCGTGCTGCTGATGGGTTTCGGTATTGCCACAGCCACCACCACCATTTCTGACGTGTCCAAATGCCAGGTGGCCGCCGGCCAAACGGTTGATCCCGACTCTGCGGACTGCCGGCTGACGCCCGCTGCCGCCGCCGGGTTGAAGCCAAACGACGCCATCACCTCCTTCGATGGCAAACCCGTCACCAGCTGGGAGCAGCTGACGGAGTGGATCCGCGCCTCCGCCGGCAGGGAAGTGGCCATCACAGTGCAGCGGGACGGCAATCCCGTGTCCACCACCGTGACCCCGGTGCTGTCGGCCCGGCCCGTGATGGGAACGGATGGGCGGCAGGCCACCGACGCTGCCGGCAACCTCCAGTACCAGGACGTCGGATTCCTGGGCATCGGTGCGCAAACGGCGTTGGTTCCCCAGCCGGCGTCGTCCGTCCTGCCCATGGCGGGGGAGAACATCCGCCAGGTGGCCGGCGTTATCTTCAACCTCCCGGCACGTGTGGTGGGAGTGGCCAAGGCTGCGTTCAGCGAAGAGCCCCGGGACCCCAACGGCCCCATCAGTGTGGTGGGCGTGGGCAGGGTTGCCGGCGAGGTGGCGGCCATGGAAGCCGTACCGCTGCAGTCCCGGGTGGCTACGCTCATTGGCCTGATGGCGGGACTGAACTTTGCGCTGGCAGTGTTCAACCTTGTCCCGCTTCTGCCCCTTGATGGCGGACATGTGGCCGGAGCCCTCTACGAGGGAATTCGGCGCGGGGTGGCAAAGCTACGCGGCCGGCCGGATCCCGGCGCCTTCGACATCGCAAAGCTGCTTCCCGTCACGTACGTGGTTGCAGCGCTGTTGATGGGCATGAGCGTGCTGCTGATCTACGCGGACATCGTCAAGCCGGTCAATCTGTTCGGCTAAGGATTCCATATCGGCTGACTCCGGAAAATCAGCCAAATATGATTGATCATCTGCTCTCAACCGCCTATGGTTGATGAATGTTCGTCATGACCATCGACCAGCGCGGGAGCACTGGCGACCAGGACCGGGTTCCGGCGTTGCTCGGGCAGGTTTCGCGCCTCGAACTTCCCCAATCCGGACACCCGGTATTCGACCGGTCAGTCGGCGACGAAGTGCAGGGGGTGGTGCGGGACCCTTCCACGGTGGTGGAGATCGCCCTGCACGCCCTCCGCGAAGGCCGCTGGTACGTGGGAATCGGCGTCGGAAGCGTGTCCCTGCCACCCGGTGCCAGCCCGCGCGAAGGGACCGGAACTGCTTTTGTTGCCGCCCGCAAGGCGGTGGAAATAGCCAAAGGCGCCGGCTCCCAGGTGCCGCTGTCAGTGGTGGCCGGCATCATGGCAGGGGAAACCCGCGGGGGAATCCCTGCGGGCGGACCTGCGGGGGAAGGGGTGCAGGCGTGCGCCAATGCGGAGGCGGTTCTTCGGTTGCTCGGCCGGCTTGTCCAGGACCGGACGGAAGCCCAGTGGCGGGTTGTCGATGCCCTGCGCCGCCTGGGTACAGGCGGGCAGGGGGCGGGCCGGCACGGAAGCCAGAAGCAGGTGGCCCGTGAACTTGGAATCTCGGAGCAGTCGGTGAGCCGCACCGTGCTTCGGGCCGCCTGGCAGGAAGAATGGGCAGCCAGGCCGGCCGCTTCCATGCTTCTTGGTTTTGCCGACACCCAGGTTGCGCAGGCAGTCAAGGATGGCCGGGCGCTCAAGGATGGCCGGGCATGAAAAGGTCCAGCCCCCTGAAGGAGCAGGATGGCCGGATTGACGACGACCCCAATGAAGGAGACAGGTGACCGCACTTTGGGTGGCAGTGGCGCTGGTGGTGGCAGGCTTCGCCGGCTGGCCCGTCACCGCGCTGGTGTTCAAGCTGGCCCGGACCATCGATGACAAAGCGGACGCTGCCAAGGCTGCGGAGGAGGCCCGCCGGACAGAACTTGACCCCTCAGCTGACGTCACCGTGGACGATCCTTCCGGGGGCGCAGCCGGCCAGGCCGTGGACGGTGAGCTGAGCGCCCCTCCCGCCGTACCGGCGTCGGACGGGCCGGGGGCCGGACCCGCCCTGCCCAGCCAGCGCATCCTGCGCGGTGGGGCCATCATCGGGGTGCTGGAGCGGCTGGGGGTGTGCCTCGCCATCCTGACCGGCCAGCCTGTGGCTATTGCCTACATTGTCGCCATCAAGGGCCTGGGCAGGTTCGCCGAGCTGAAGGAGACGCCCGTGGCCGCTGAGCGCTTCATCATCGGGACCCTCACCTCCATGCTCTGGGCTGCCGGAACCGCTGCCGCGGTGAAAGTCCTCTTCCTGCGCTGAAGCTCCGTCCTTGCGCCGGCGCTTTTCCTGCATGGAGCATGGGTACGGTACCAAGCCAGCCATGGCGATAGGGTAGCGGTATGACAGTTTTTGCCGTTGAGTACGTTTATGCCGCCAACTCCACCGAAACCCGCAATGAGGTCCGCCCCGCACACCGGGAGTGGACGGGCAGCCTGGCGCAGGACGGCGTCATCGTGGCCAGCGGACCCTACGGCGACGGTGCGGGTGCCCTGTTGATCTTCGCTGCATCGGATGAAGCCGCTCTCAACTCGATCCTCAAGCAGGACCCGTTCGCCGCAGCCGGCGTGATTGCCGGAACCCGCATCACCGAATGGTCTCCGGTAACCGGCATGCTGGCCGGGATTGCCGCGTAGCCGCCTTTTCACCCTTTCAACTCAAGGAGTCCACGTGACCTCGGTCAGCCTGGGAATGCCGTCAGCACCACCGCCCGTCCTTGCCCCCCGCCGCAAGACGCGCCAGATCAAAGTCGGCTCGGTTGGCGTCGGGTCTGATTTCCCCATCAGCGTGCAGTCCATGACCACCACGCCCACCACGGACATCAATGCCACGCTGCAGCAAATCGCCGAACTCACGGCGTCCGGCTGCGACATTGTCCGCGTCGCCTGCCCCTCTGCTGACGATGCGGAGGCGCTGCCCATCATCGCCCGGAAGTCCCAGATCCCGGTCATCGCGGACATCCACTTCCAGCCCAAGTATGTCTTCGCGGCCATCGAAGCCGGCTGCGCTGCCGTGCGCGTAAACCCTGGAAACATCCGCAAATTCGATGACCAGGTAAAGGAGATCGCCGCCGCCGCAAAGGACCACGGCACCTCCATCCGCATCGGCGTCAACGCCGGCTCCCTTGAACCGGGCATCCTCAAGAAGTACGGCAAGGCCACGCCCGAAGCGCTGGTTGAATCCGCCGTCTGGGAAGCTTCGCTTTTCGAGGAGCACGGCTTCCACGACTTCAAGATCTCGGTGAAGCACAACGACCCCGTGATCATGGTGGCGGCCTACGAGATGCTCGCGGAAAAGGGTGACTGGCCGCTGCACCTCGGCGTCACCGAGGCAGGGCCTGCGTTCCAGGGCACCATCAAGTCCGCCACCGCCTTCGGTGCGCTCCTGTCCCGCGGGATCGGCGACACCATCCGGGTGTCCCTCTCCGCGCCGCCGGTGGAGGAGATCAAGGTAGGCAACCAGATCCTCCAGTCGCTGAACCTGCGGCCCCGGAAGCTGGAAATCGTGTCCTGCCCTTCCTGCGGCCGTGCCCAGGTTGACGTGTACACTCTGGCTGAGCAGGTCACCGCCGGGCTCGAAGGGATGGAGATCCCTCTCCGCGTGGCGGTTATGGGCTGTGTTGTCAATGGACCCGGCGAGGCCCGCGAGGCCGACCTCGGTGTCGCATCAGGCAACGGCAAGGGCCAGATCTTCGTTAAGGGCGAGGTCATCAAGACTGTTCCCGAGAGCGCAATTGTTGAGACACTGATCGAAGAGGCTATGCGTATCGCGGAAGAGATGGGGGAGGCCGATGGCGAAGATGCTGTCAAGGGTAGCCCCGTGGTTAGCGTCTCGTAGGGACGCTCCAGACCCGGCGGGGCTTTCTGTCCGCACACTGGACGCCCAGGATACCCCCGCGCTGTTATTGCTGGCCCGGCAGGACCCGGTAGCCAACGTCTTCATCCTGGCCCACCTGCGTGCCACGGGGACCGCAGCGCTCACCAGTGGTGGTGCGGGTGTCATCGGAGTTTTTGACGACGGCATCCTGACAGGTGCCTGCTGGGCCGGAGCCAACCTGGTTCCGGTCCAGCTCGACCCCGCCCTGGCCCCCCTGGTGGCGGAGGCCGCAAACAGTTCCGGCCGCCGGTATGCATCCGCCTTTGGCCCCGCCGCAGCTGTGCTGGCACTTAACGCCGAACTTGCGGAGTTGGGGCACCGTGCGCACGAGGTCCGGGCTGACCAGCCACTAATGATCATTGACGGACCGCCCCTGGTCCAGCCCAACCGGGGCCTGGAGCCAGGGAACCTCGCCGACTTCGACCGCATCCTTCCCGCCTGCGCCGCCATGTTCGAGGAAGAAGTGGGGTATTCGCCCTACCTGGGCGGCAGGGAGTTCTACAGCCGCCGGGTGGAGGGCCTCATCAGGCAGGGGCACTCCCTGGTCCACCTCAACAACGCCGGCGAAGTGGTGTTCAAAGCTGAGCTCGGCGCAGTCACCGACGACGTCACCCAGGTCCAGGGTGTCTGGATGAACCCGATCTTCCGCGGCCAAGGGCTGAGCGCCGGCTACATGTCCGCTGTGGTGGAAAAGGCCCGGCAGATCGCCCCGGTGACCAGCCTCTACGTGAACGGCTTCAACACCCGGGCCAGATCCACCTACGAACGTGTTGGCTTCCGCCAGGTGGGGACGTTCGCTACAGTTCTTTTCTAGCCGGGCAGAGGCCGCGGCCAGCTGAATATTGGGGGAAAAATTGAAGACGTCCGTGCTGGGAACTTTCGGGGCTTTGGCCCTGCTGGCCATAACGGTTTCTGCCTGCGGCGGGACGGGAGCGCCTCCCGCTGCGGAATCTTCGGCTGCCCCGCCTGCCACGGCCCAGACTTCGACGGCAGCCCCCGCTCCAACAGCAACGCCCACCCCCACTCCCACGGCCAAGGCGTACACCAGTGGCGAACTCGCTGCCATCGTGGGACAGGTGCGTGACGATGCCGACCGCAGGCTTTCCGTCCTGCCCAGCGGTGACATCGCCGCGGCGCTGGAGGAAACCAAGGCCATGATCTCCTCCATCAACGTCGAACCGGCGGAATGCCAGGAACTCGCTGCCGCAAGCACGGTGCCCTCGGTGGAGGATGCAACCATGGCGATCGGCATGAGCACTGACGCCGCTACCGGCGCGATGGCGGCATTATCGCTGGTGGCGGGACTGGACCAGACCGCCCTTGCCCAGGTTTCCGACCCGTCGGGGCAGTTGGCGAAGTGCTCCTCCATGACCATGACGGCCTCCGGCATCACCGTGGCAGTCACCATCACGCCGGTGGAGGGGGCCAGCGGGCTGCCCGGCGCCATCGCCTACCGCACCGATACCGCGTTGCCGGACGGCAGCACGCAGTCCATAGTCAGGGCGCAGGTGGTCCACCACGGCATGCTGATTACCTCGGTGGCAGCCGGCGGTGACAGCGGGGCCGACGCCGTCCGGCGGGCAGGTGCGCTGCTGGACTCCGCTGCCGCGCAGGTCCAATAACCATCCGGTGGGTGGGTCTTAAAGTAAAAACACTTGTCAAACGTGTTCACGATCACATAAGTTCGATTTAGCTGCGCTGGAAGTGGGGTGGGCGGTCTCACCAGTCCTCACCAGTACTTAGGCGATAACGGCGTCGGGCCACGCCCGGATACGATGACCAGCCCTATTGGGGGGCCAGGGGCTTTGTATTCCCGGGCGTGGCCCTACTGTGTCCGGCCTGAAGAAGGTCCGCGGCGGCTGCCCGTGACGCCAGTCCATGTCGCAGGCCGTGTGCCGGTAGATTAGTACCCAGACGAATTGTCCGGCCCTGCTGACCCAGCACTTCCCCAGAAACGGATACCACCCGTGGTCCTACGACTGTCCCAGCTGTTCCTGCGCACGCTGCGCGAAGATCCCGTCGATGCCGAGGTTGCCAGCCACAAGCTCCTGGTCCGCGCCGGCTACATCCGCCGCGCGGCCCCGGGCATCTACACCTGGCTTCCACTGGGGCTGAGCGTGCTGCGCAAGGTCGAGGAAATCATCCGGGAGGAAATGGCTGCCATCGGTGCGCAGGAAGTCCACTTCCCGGCCCTGCTGCCCCGTGAGCCCTACGAGGCCACCAACCGCTGGACCGAGTACGGTGAAGGCCTGTTCCGGCTCCAGGACCGCAAGGGTGCCGACTACCTGCTGGCACCCACGCATGAGGAGATGTTCACGCTCCTGGTCAAGGACCTGTACTCGTCGTACAAGGACCTTCCGCTGAGCCTGTACCAGATCCAGAACAAGTACCGTGACGAGGCACGCCCGCGGGCAGGGCTGCTCCGCGGCCGCGAATTCATCATGAAGGATTCCTACTCCTTCGACGTCGACGACGCAGGCCTGGATGCCAGCTACGCAGCCCACCGCGGCGCCTACCTGAAGATCTTTGAACGCCTGGGCCTTGAGGTTGTTCCTGTTGCAGCCACCGCGGGGGCCATGGGCGGGTCCAGGAGCGAGGAATTCCTGTTCCCCACCGAGATCGGCGAGGACACCTTTGTCCGCTCCGCGGGCGGTTATGCAGCCAACGTCGAGGCCGTCACCACGGTGGTCCCCGACGAGATCGACTTCAGCAATGCACCGGCCGCAGAGGTCCTGGACACCCCGGACACTCCCACCATCGAGACGCTGGTTGCCGCCGCGAACCAGATCGCCCCGCGGGCAGAGGCCGACGGCGGCGCCTGGACTGCCGAGGACACGCTCAAGAACGTGGTCCTCGCCGTCACACTGCCCACCGGTGAGCGGCAGCTGGTAGTCATCGGCGTTCCCGGGGACCGTGCAGTGGACCTTAAGCGGGTGGAGGCAAACATTGGTGCCTTCCTGCCCATCGCGGGCGAGATTGGACTCGAGCAGGCCGGCGAGGAGGACCTGAAGAAGCAGCCGCTTATCGTCAAGGGCTACCTGGGCCCCGGGCTTTCCCTCGACCAGCCACTCCTGGGCTCCGACAGCGCCACCAAGCTGCTGTACCTCGTGGACCCGCGCGTGGTCAGCGGAACAGCATGGATCACCGGCGCCAACGAGGCCGGCAAGCACGTCTTCGGCCTGGTGGCCGGCCGCGACTTCGCGTGGGACGGCGTCATCGAATGCACCGAAGTGCGCGCCGGCGACCCCTCCCCGGACGGGTCAGGTCCCCTGGAAACCGCCCGCGGCATAGAGATGGGCCACATCTTCCAGCTCGGCCGCAAGTACGCAGAGGCCCTGGACCTCAAAGTGCTGGACCAGAACGGCAAGCAGGTGGTGGTCACCATGGGCTCCTACGGCGTCGGCGTGACCCGCGCCGTGGCCGCCCTGGCAGAGGCCAACCATGATGACCGCGGCCTGGTCTGGCCCCGCACGGTGGCCCCGGCCGACGTGCACGTGGTGGCCGTAGGCCGCGGTGATGAGATTTTCCAGGCCGCGGAGAAGCTCTCGGCGGAACTTGAGGACGCCGGCCTGTCCGTCATCTACGACGACCGCCCCAAGGTCTCGCCGGGCGTAAAGTTCGGCGACGCGGAACTGGTGGGCGTACCCACCATCCTGGCCGTAGGACGCGGCCTGGTGGACGGTGTGGTGGAGATCAAGGACCGCCGCAGCGGTGAAGCCGAGAATATCGAGGTCGATAAGGCCGTGGACTACGTGGTCAACGCCGTCCGAAACCAGTGATATCGGGCTTCGAATCGATCCAGCTCACCACCATCATCCTGATCGTGGTGGCTGGATTCGCAGCCGGGTGGGTTGACGCGGTGGTGGGCGGCGGCGGACTTATCCAGCTTCCAGCGCTGCTCCTGGTTCCGGGCATCGCACCCGTCCAGGCGCTGGCCACCAACAAGATGGGTTCCATTTTCGGGACCGCGACCAGTGCCGCCACCTACTACCGGCGGGTGGGGCCGGACCTCCGCACTGCCGTGCCCATGGCGTTGATAGCCCTGGCGGGAAGTTTCGGCGGGGCCAGCCTGGCCGCCACCTTGCCGGCCGGGGTTTTCAAGCCCATCATCGTGGTGGCGCTCGTCGCCGTCGCGCTTTTCACCGCGCTGAGGCCCAGCGTTGGTGAGCTGACGGCGCTCCGCCATGAAGGCCACAGGCATTACGTCGTCGCCTGCCTCATCGGGGCCGTGATCGGCTTCTACGACGGCCTCATCGGCCCGGGGACAGGATCCTTCCTGGTCATTGCCCTGGTGTCCGCCATGGGTTACGCGTTCCTGGAGGCCAGCGCCAAGGCAAAGATCGTGAACATGGCCACCAACGCCGGGGCCCTGCTGTTCTTCCTGCCGCACGGGTCCATCCTGTGGGGCATCGGCCTGCTCCTGGGGGCAGCCAACATGGCAGGCGGCTACCTTGGCGCCCGCACGGCCGTGCAACAGGGGAGCAAGTTCGTCCGGATTGTTTTCCTGGTGGTCGTTGCAGCCCTGATCGTCAAGCTCGGCTACGACATCTGGCAGGAAAACTTCGCCTGATCCGCCCGGAAATGCTCCTCGTGGCTGGCGCCGGCCCGGCGTAGCATGCAGGTATGGCACACGGCGAAGACGGGTATGCCGCCGCACTGGCGGCCGCAGCAGCCCACGCGCAGGCCTGGCTGGACAGTCTTCCGGACCGCCATGTGGGACCCAGCCTGCATGCCACCGAGCTCGCTCCCGTTTTCGGCGGGCCGCTGCCGGCCGCGGGCATGCCTGCCCATGAGGTGATCGACTTCCTGGCCGGCGCTGCCGAACCCGGACTCATGGCCATGCCCTCCGGCCGGTTCTTCGGCTGGGTCATTGGCGGGACCCTCCCGGCGGCCATGGCGTCGGACTGGCTGGTCAGCGCCTGGGACCAGAATGCCGGTCTCCGGTATGCCACCCCGGCTACCGCTGCCATCGAGGAAGCCGCGGGGCAATGGGTGCTGGAGTTGTTGGGCCTGCCGTCCACTGCCGACGTGGGTTTCGTCACCGGCGCCACCATGGCAAATTTCACCGGCATGGCCGCCGCCCGCTGGCGCCTGCTTGCCGACGCAGGGTGGGACCTGGACCGGGACGGCCTCTTCGGCGCGCCCCGGATCCGCTGTTTCGTGGGCCGGGAACGGCACGACACCGTTGATCTTGGCCTGCGCTACCTGGGCCTGGGACAGCCGACGCAGGTCGACGCCGACGGGCAGGGCCGCCTGGTGCCCGCCGCGCTGGACGCTGCCCTTTCCGCCGGCACCGGCCCCGCCCTGGTATGCCTCCAGGCGGGGAACCTGCACTCCGGTGCCTTCGACCCCTTCACCGAGGCCATCGCCGTCGCGCGCAAACATGGTGCCTGGGTGCACGTTGACGGCGCCTTCGGGCTGTGGGCGGCCGCCGCGCCGGAACTGCGGCACCTAATGGACGGCTGCGGGGAAGCGGACTCCTGGGGCACGGATGCGCACAAAACCCTGAATGTGCCCTACGACTGCGGCATTGCCATCGTCCGGGACCCGTCGGCCCTGCGTGCGGCGATGGGCCTGCACGCGAGCTACCTCGTCCACGACGCTGAAGGTCCGGGTGACCCCTTCGAGAAGGTCCCGGAACTGTCACGCCGGGCGCGGGGAGTGCCGGTCTGGGCCGCCTTGAAAAGCCTGGGCCGGGATGGGGTGGCAGCGCAGGTGGGTGGACTTGCCGCCGCCGCCACCGCAATTGCCGAGGGCATGGCGGGCCTGGACGGCGTGGAGGTGCTTAACGACGTCGGCTACACCCAGGTGTGCCTGGCTTTCGGCGACGACGACACCACCCGCGCGGTCACTGCCCGGGTCATCGACGAGGGAAAGGTGTGGATGTCCGGGTCGCGTTGGCGGGACCGCGATATCCTCCGGGTTTCAGTGAGCAACTGGCAGACCTCCGGCGGGGAGGTGGCCACGGCGGTGGACGCTGTCCGGTCAGCCCTCGCCGCCGTGCGGAACGCCTAAGGGTCTTCGGGACCTGTCGCTGTTCGGCCCGGACCATCCACCTTGGACAATCAACCCTGGCCGGGTTCCGGCAGCGCATGGGGGTGCGGCAGAACTTCCAAGGTGTCGCCGGCGAGGGTGCTGGCAACCCAGAGGGACCTCGCCAGGTCGCCGGGGTGGCCATGGCCGGCAAACCACAGCGCGTTCTCCACCTCCCTGGCGATGCCCCATTGCCGGGCCACGTCAGGGTCCAGCCCGGCGGCTGTGCTGAAGTCGTGGCAGCGCCTGAGCAGTGCCGGAGCGGCCTTTACCGCCGGCAGCTCCCCAAGGCGGTTCCAGAGCAGCGGCGCAACTGCGAACTCGGCCTCGCCGATCATCGGCTGTGGGTCGATGGCAGCGTAAGCAGCCGGCGCACGCATACCATCCAAGCCAGCCCTGCCGGGGCGGGCCAGGATGTTCAGGAAATGCAGGTCCGCGTGGACCAGCACGTCCCGTGCGGACCGGCGTCCCACCGCACCCCGCGTCTGGCAGACCTCCAGGGCCGCCTCCAGAAGCCACCTGGGAAACGGTCGGCCCAAGTGTTCCCAGTCGGCCGGAAGATCATCGCTCCACTGTTCCGCCCGGGCCGCGATGTGGCCGAATTCCCGCCACTCGGGCCGCTGGTCCGGGATGAGACTCAGCTGCCGCACCAAACCGCCCCACACCTGCACGGCGTCGTCCATTTCCAGGTCCGCCAGGGTCCGGCCGGCGTCGAGGCGTTCCAGGAGCATGGCACAGGACCCGGCATCCGAGGCCAGCAGCACAACAGCACCGCGGCCATCCCAAAGGGCCAGGGCATGCAGCTCCACCTTGGCCTCGTCGTGGGGAAAGGCGATTTTGAGGGCTGCCGCCAAACCGTCCTGCCGCCGCACCGGCACCACCAGGCCGCCGTGGCCGTTCCACGGCATGGTCCCGGGCACCAGGTCCACCTCGAGGTGCCACTGCTCCAGGCGCTCCTGCAGCAGGCCCGGGAGGCGGGCAAGCCACGCCCTTCCTTCACTGCTATGGGCGTAGCGGGCCGAAAGGTCCGGTGGGATGGGGACGGCCGCCACAGGACGAGCCCTCGCGGAGCCACTGATGCCGGAGCCACTGATGCCGGAGCCACTCATACCGGGGCAAGGCGCCGCAGGGTCCGGAACTGTCGAGTCAGGAAGCATCGGGTCAGACAACGCCGGAGGCGCCCAGCAGGTTGCCGATCAGGAACGTTGCCGCGAGCGCCAGGGCACCGCCAACCACCACGCGCACGGCCGCCCGGGCTTTCGAACCGCCGCCGATCCACGCACCGAGGGCACCCGTCAGGGCCAGGGCCACCAGGACTGAAGCGAAGGTCAGCGGAACACGGATCCCCGCCGGCGGAAGCAGGATGGCCAGCATGGGCAGGATGGCGCCGATGGTGAAAGCGATGGCGGAGGCAAAAGCCGCGTGCCAGGGGCTGACGATGTCCGCCTCATCGATATTAAGTTCGGCGGACAGGTGCGCGGCCAGCACATCGTGGTCCGTCAGCTCCCGGGCAACCTTGGCGGCTGTTTCTGGGCTGAGGCCCTTGGCCTGGTAGATCGCCGTGAGTTCTGCCAGTTCCTCTTCCGGTTCTTCCTCGAGTTCGCGCCGCTCCTTCTCGATCAGGGCCCGCTGGCTGTCGCTTTGGCTGCTGACCGATACGTATTCGCCCAAGGCCATGGACACCGCGCCGCCCACGAGCCCGGCTGCACCCGCCGCCAGGATAGGGCCGGTTTCGGCAGTGGCACCGGCCACGCCCACCACAATCGCGGCGACGGAGACGATGCCGTCATTGGCGCCCAGGACGCCGGCACGGAGCCAGTTCAGCCGGTGCGCGATGTCGTTGCCATGTGGTTCGGTTTCAAGATGGCTGTTCAGTTTCCTGCTGCCGGCACTGGCTTCCGGAGCGTCGGCCGGTTCGTCCGCGTTCATCCCTTCAGCAAACCATCCCCGCCTGCCCAGTGCCAGCCTCGAGGTGGCCTTCCTCGCCGGCCGGGGTTCGGGGGAGGGCCGGCGATCACCAGGGTTCAGGGCGCGGCAGGTGACTGCGGTGCGTCGGATCGAGGAGGCCGGGCAGCGCCGGCAGGAAGGGCCGGCAGTTGGTCAATATCCAGGCGCAGCCCGGGAACGGGGCCCGGATCTGCTCCCCATCGCAGGGCCCGGCCCGCAGCAGACTGCAGCGCTGACAGCGCCCACAACCTGTCCTGGCCCACGGACACCGCCACGACGTCCCCGTAGGCCGCCAGGGTGGCCGCCTCGAGCTTGCCCAAACCGGCCCCCGGTGCCGCCAGGAAGCCGGCGTCAAGGACATACCCCGGCTGCTGCGGCAGGGGCGTACCACAGGCGGACCGGAGGCGTTCCTCCGCGGCTGCGGCCTGTTCCTTGTGGCGGAGCAGGAATTCCGACGCCGGGCCCACCTCCGCGGGCGCCAGGCGGGGGAGTGCCGCCTGGTAGCCGTAGGCGGCCTGTTGCTCCGCGGTCACGGCAGCGGCCAGTGCCTGCCCCACACTTGCGGCAGCGTCCGGCCCGGTGGTCTTCGGGGCGGCAGCCGGATCCGAAGGCGACGGGCAAGGGGCAGTTGCTTCAACCGCGGAAGCTTTTCCCTGGGTTCCTGCGAGTCCCTGCGGTGCAGGTACCCCCGTTGCGGCGGCAAGTCGTCCGGACGCGAGGAGCTGTGCGGTGCCGGTGCCTGCGAGGAGGCGCGCCATGCCGCCGTCGGCCGTCTCCGCGTCCTTGACGCGGGCGGTGCCACTGTTGGCCAGCGCCTGGACCAGCGCGGCGGGGGTTTGAAGGCCAGCACCCGGAAGACCTGCACCGGGATGCCGTCCGGTTGGCGATGGTGACGCCGACGCAGGGCCGGCGTCCGAAGCGGGGCCGGACAATGCCCTGGCCTGGATGGTCAGCAAGGTCACAACCGGTTCCACCGCGGTGGATTCCGCCGCGCCGGCGGAGGCGAGCTCCATCCCGGCAGCGCGGAGGTCCATCGTCTCGCTGAACGCCGCCGCCCGGGCGCGCTCGGAGAACGAAGGCGGGGCAGGTGCCGGCTTTTCCGCGGGATTCAGGGCGAAACCGAGGCTCAGGACAACCAGCACGACGAGGCCAAAGACGGCAAAACGGAACGGGCGCATGCGCGGGCTGCTGTCCTGGCGGCGGTCTTTCACAACAGACCATGGTGTCACGGCGAAGGGGCACCCGGGTGCACCGCTGGGCCGGTAAAATAGCTACGCTAGTAAACACCACATCATCTATAGGGAGGCGGCCGGCATCGTGAGCAATGCAGAAGCCACGGCTTCACCAGACCATACCGGTACGGGAAGCGGATCCGCGCCGGCCCACAACCCCGAAGCTGCCCGGCTGCGGGCCCTCCTGGAACCCGCCGTCCAGGCCAACCGCCTGTACCTGGAGGACGTGGCCATTATTCCCGGCTCGCACCGCGTGGTCCACGTCGTGGTGGACCTGCCGCAGGAGGAAAGCGGCGGGGTCAGCCTGGACGTCATCGCAGACATCTCCAAGGTGCTCTCGGACGTGCTGGACAACGATCCCAACGACGACGGCCGTCCCTACGACCTCGAAGTGTCCTCACCCGGCGTCGGACGCCCCCTGACGGAACCCCGGCACTGGTACCGCGCCCGGGGCCGGATGGCCAAGGTGAACGTCATCCAGGGCGAGAACATCACCGGACGCATCCAGTCCGTGGACGACGGGGGAGTGACCCTGGTCCCCGAGGTCGCCGTCAAGAAGGGCATGAAGCCCCGGCAGGGCGAACCCGTAAAACTTCCTTTCGACAGGATCCGCAACGGAAAAGTCGAGATCGAATTCAGCCACCTCCCCGAGGACGGTCTGGAACCTGAACACAATGGACCTTCTGAGGAGGCCTGATGGATATTGACATGAGCGCACTGAGACTTTTGGAGCGTGAGCGTGAAATCCCGCTGGACCTCCTGATCCCCACCATCGAGCAGGCGCTCCTGGTGGCCTACCACAAGTCACCCGGCGCCTTCGAGAAAGCGCGCGCCGAGCTGGACCGCAAGAGCGGCCACGTCACCATTTGGGCCGTGGAGATTGACGACGACGGCGCCCCCATCGGTGAATTCGAGCACACCCCGGAAGGGTTCGGCCGGATCGCCGCCAGCACCGCACGCCAGATCATCCTGCAGCGCCTGCGCGATGTTGAGGACGATAACGTCCTGGGCGAATTTAAGGGCCGCGAGGGCGAGCTGGTCTCCGGCACCATCCAGCAGGGCAACAACCCGCACATGATCCAGGTCAACCTCGGGTCGCTCGAGGCCCTCCTGCCGCCGCCCGAGCAGGTTCCCGGTGAGAAGTACGTCCACGGGAACCGGCTGCGTGCCCTGGTCATCGACGTGCACCGCGGCACCAAGGGTCCGTCCGTCACGCTTTCCCGGTCCCACCCCGGCCTGGTCCGCAAGCTCTTCGAACTGGAAGTTCCCGAGATCGCCGACCACTCCGTGGAAATTGTTGCCCTGGCCCGCGAAGCCGGCCACCGCACCAAGATTGCCGTCAAGGCGAACACTCCGGGGATCAACGCCAAGGGTGCCTGCATCGGTGAGATGGGTTCACGTGTCCGCGCGGTCATGACCGAGTTGAACGACGAAAAGATCGACATCGTCGACTTCAGCGAGAACCCGGCAACCTTCATTGCCAGTGCCCTGTCGCCGTCGCGCGTGAATTCGGTCACCATCACGGACGAGGCCACGCGTTCGGCCCGGGTGGTGGTCCCTGACTACCAGCTGTCCCTGGCCATCGGCAAGGAGGGCCAGAACGCCCGGCTGGCGGCGAAGCTGACCGGCTGGCGGATCGACATCGTCTCCGACGCCGCGGCGGCCCGCGACAAGTAGAGTCCCGGGAAGGGTGGCTGGCGCAACGCGGCAGTCACCCGGTTTCGGGCAGAACGGCCCAAAGGGGCTAGAATAGACAAGACCGCGCCTAACGGCCGGTAGCCGTGTGCCTTGGGCGTGCTCGTTTCCGTAACTGCGGAGGCGGTAAACCTGCGGCCAGCAGAATGAACGTCAGGACGATGACCGTGGCAGAAGTGCTTTCCACCGGAAGTCAGCCTGAACGTACCTGCATCGGATGCCGGAAGAAGGGCCCGCGGTCACAGTTGCTCCGGCTCGTCGCCGAAGGCAGCGGGTCAACCGCTGTCCTGGTGGATGAACGACGCCGGATGTCTGGCCGGGGTGCATGGCTGCACCCCAGCGAATCGTGCCTGGCTCTGGCGGTCAAGCGGCGAGCATTCGGACGTGCCCTTCCGGGCGCAACCGAAACAGCCGCCGTCGAACACTGGATCACGCGAGGCCCGAACGTTGACGCCGCCCCGGTGGCTGCAACACCAACCGTCCAACCTGAAAGCGGGTCAGAAATCTGATGGAAACCCGATGAGTTCCCAGCGATGAGTGCGTAACGATGACAACTTTGTTGCGCTCTGCAATGGGCCCTTCCGCTGTATTCGCGGCTGGGGTCCGCAGTAAGAAGTAGACGGTTCGTGCCTGGCTCGGTGCGGACCGAGACAGGAGAAATGTGGCCAAGGTCCGCGTACATGAGCTCGCCAAAGAGCTCGGTATTACTTCCAAAGATGCAGTGACAAAACTGCAGGAACTGGGCGAATTTGTTCGCTCCGCCTCTTCCACCATTGAGGCCCCCGTTGTGCGTAAACTGCGCAACGCGTTCCCCGACGCCGCTGCCAAGTCAGCGGCACCGGCCGCAGCGCCCGCCGCTGCGCCCAAGGCACCTGCTCCCGCAGCAGAATCACGTCCTTCAGCACCCGCACCCGGCCCTGCTGCACCCAAGGCTCCGGCCCCCAAGGCACAGGCACCGGCTCCCGCTGCCCCCGCCGCACCCGCACAGGCAGAAGCACCGGCCGCGCAGGCCGCCGCGCCTGCCGCCCCCGCGGCTCCGTCCTCGGCTGCGCCCACCTCGGGTGCTCCGTCCACCGGCGCCAAGCCCGGTGCACGCCCGGCACCCAAGGCCGACACCCCGGCTCCGTCCACCCGTCCCGGTGGATCCACCTCGGGTGGGTCCGGCCCCCGTCCCGGCGGTCCCCGCCCGGGCAACAACCCCTTCGCCACTTCGCAGGGCATGCCCCGCGGCCGCGGCGGAGACGGTGAACGCGCCCCGCGTCCGGGCAACAACCCCTTCGCCACCTCGCAGGGCATGCCCCGTCCCGGTGGCAGCCGCAACGACGGCGACCGCCCCGGTGGTCCCCGTCCCGCAGCCGGTGCCGGTGGACCCCGTCCGGGCGGACCGCGTCCCGCAGCCGGTGCAGGCGGACCCCGCCCCGCAGCCGGCGCAGGCGGACCCCGTCCGGGCGCACCCCGCCCCGGAGGTCCCCGTCCTACTCCCGGCATGATGCCCAACCGCACTGAGCGTCCCGCACCCGCAGGTGCAGGACGTCCCGGTGGCGGCGGCCGCGGCCCCGGACGCCCCGGCGGCGCACCCGGAACCGGTGGTCCCGGTGCCGGCGGCGGAGCTCCCGCCGGCGGTGGCTTCGGCAAGGGCGGCCGCGGCCGCGGCGGCACCCAGGGTGCCTTCGGCAAGGGCGGCGCAGGCCGTGGCAAGCAGCGCAAGTCCAAGCGCGCCAAGCGCCAGGAACTTGAGCAGATGAGCGCCCCGTCGCTGGGTGGCGTGAGCGTACCCCGCGGCGACGGCAACACCGTCATCCGGCTCCGCCGCGGCTCGTCCATCACGGACTTCGCCGACAAGATCGAGGCAAACCCCGCCGCGCTGGTGACCGTGCTGTTCCACCTCGGTGAAATGGCCACGGCAACGCAGTCGCTGGACGAGGAGACCTTCGCCCTGCTGGGCGAGGAGCTGGGCTACAAGCTCCAGGTAGTGTCGCCGGAAGACGAGGAGCGCGAGCTGCTCTCCGGGTTCGACATCGACTTCGATGCCGAACTGGAAGCCGAAGGCGACGAGCAACTCGAGGCACGTCCTCCGGTTGTCACCGTCATGGGCCACGTCGACCACGGTAAGACCCGCCTGCTCGATGCCATCCGCAAGTCCGACGTCATGGCCGGCGAACACGGCGGCATCACCCAGCACATCGGTGCCTACCAGGTCACGCACAACCACGAAGGCGACGACCGCAAGATCACCTTCATCGATACCCCCGGCCACGAGGCGTTCACCGCCATGCGTGCCCGTGGTGCGAAGGTCACCGACATCGCCATCCTGGTGGTCGCAGCGGACGACGGCGTAATGCCGCAGACCGTTGAAGCCCTCAACCACGCCCAGGCGGCCAACGTGCCGATCGTCGTGGCAGTGAACAAGATCGACAAGGAAGGCGCCAACCCGGACAAGGTCCGTGGCCAGCTGACCGAATACGGCCTGGTTCCCGAGGAATACGGTGGCGACACCATGTTCGTTGAGGTCTCTGCACGGCAGAACCTCAACATCGACGAGCTGCTCGAGGCCGTCCTGCTCACCGCGGACGCCGCCCTGGACATGCGCGCCAACCCGAACAAGGACGCCCGCGGTATCGCGATCGAAGCCAACCTGGACAAGGGCCGCGGTGCCGTTGCTACCGTCCTGGTGCAGTCCGGTACCCTGCGCGTCGGCGACACCATCGTGGCAGGCACGGCCCACGGCCGTGTCCGTGCGATGTTCGACGACGACGGCAGCGCCCTGACCGAGGCCGGCCCGTCCCGCCCCGTCCAGGTGCTGGGTCTGTCCAACGTGCCGCGCGCCGGCGACACCTTCTTCGTGACCGCTGACGAGCGCACCGCCCGCCAGATCGCCGAGAAGCGCGAAGCCGCCGACCGCAACGCCGCCCTGGCCAAGCGCCGCAAGCGCATCAGCCTGGAAGACTTCGACCAGGCCGTCGCCGAAGGCAAGATCGACACCCTCAACCTCATCCTCAAGGGTGACGTGTCCGGTGCCGTCGAAGCCCTTGAAGACGCGCTGCTCAAGATCGACGTCGGCGAAGGCGTGCAGCTGCGCGTCATCCACCGCGGTGTGGGTGCCATCACCCAGAACGACGTCAACCTGGCAACGGTCGACTCCGCCGTCATCATCGGCTTCAACGTCAAGCCCGCCGAGCGGGTTGCCGAACTGGCAGACCGCGAAGGCGTGGACATGCGCTTCTACTCCGTCATCTACGCAGCAATCGATGACATCGAAGCAGCGCTCAAGGGCATGCTCAAGCCGGAATACGAAGAAGTCCAGCTCGGCACCGCCGAGGTCCGCGAAGTCTTCCGCTCCTCCAAGTTCGGAAACATCGCCGGCTCGATCGTCCGCTCCGGCATCATCCGCCGTAACACCAAGGCGCGGATCAGCCGCGACGGCAAGATCATCGGTGACAACCTCACCGTTGAGACGCTCAAGCGCTTCAAGGACGACGCCACCGAGGTCCGCACCGACTTCGAATGTGGTATCGGTCTTGGGTCGTACAACGACATCACCGAAGGTGACATCATCGAGACCTTCGAGATGCGCGAGAAGCCGCGCGTCTAACTCTTGTTAGTCCGTGGCCGGGGCCGTTGGATTTTTCCGGCGGCCCCGCCCCTTCGCTGGGCGGCCAACGTCTTACGACGTCGGCCGCCCAGCTTCGGCAGGCCCGATGCCACTCCCGGGCCGCCGGAATAATCCAACGGGTGCGTCATCGGCTCGCTTGGGTGCGTGGCAACCTTTGTACGATGCGAAACGCAGCCCCTGCTGCGCCGTCGTCGTACGTCCCAAATTTTTTCTTCTTATAGGAGTTGTTCATGGCTGATCCGGCACGTG
This sequence comes from Arthrobacter sp. SAFR-179, assembly GCF_059414945.1. NCBI lineage: Bacteria > Bacillati > Actinomycetota > Actinomycetes > Micrococcales > Micrococcaceae > Arthrobacter > Arthrobacter sp. SAFR-179. Next base: position 85,691 of record NZ_JBPFDM010000003.1, on the reverse strand, counting down.
CTGCCAAGTTGGCGCAGCGGATTAAGGTTGTTGTTGCTGAGGCTCTGGGCCGGAAGGTCAAGGATCCCCGGCTGGAGGGCATTACTGTTACTGATGCCCGCGTGACCAATGATCTGCAGCACGCCACCGTTTATTACACCGTCTTTGGCGACCAGGCTGTCCAGGCTGATGCTGCCAAGGGCCTTGAAAAGGCCAAGGGTGTGCTCCGGCAGGAAGTTGGCCGGAACATCACCGTCCGGCTGACTCCCACCCTTGAGTTCGTGGCTGACCAGATTCCGGTCAACGCCTCCAACCTGGAAGAACTGCTGCGCGAAGCCAAGAAGCGGGACGCCGAGGTTGCTGCGCTTGCCGCCAACGCCCGGCACGCTGGCGACGCGGACCCGTACAAGTCCGACGCGGTGGCTGACGTGGACATCGACGAGGACGACTTCGACGAAGAGGACCTGGACCTCAGCGACGATGAGGACCTCGACGAAGACGGCAACAAGTAGGCAGCCGACTTAGCCAGCAACACAGCAACAGGACCCGGAGGCATCTCCGGGTCCTGCTGCGTATGTGCGGCCACTTGTCAGCGGTCGACTTCGATGACCCGGCCTGCAGGCTTGGGAGCGGAAGCGTCCGGTGCTGACGGGTCTGAGAGCCCCATCAGTGCATCCACCGTGGCGAAGACATCCCCGTCCCTGTACTCAACGTCGGCGGGCTGGTTCACGGAAAGGAAACGTGACCGCTCGGCATCGCAGGTGAACTTCAGAATTTCTCCGCCAAACAGCGACGCCACGTAGATTTCCCCGTTGTCTGCCACAGCCAGCCCGGTGGGGCTCAGGATATGGTCCGCCCAAACAGTCGTGTCACCGTTCCACGGATTCACCTTGAAGACTGCACCGCGCGGACCCATTTCCGGTCCTTCCGGGCCACCAGGCAGTGAGGTGACGTACAGCCAGCCGTCCGGCCCGATTTCGACATCGGTGGGAACGGGTTCGAAGGCATACTTCTGGCCAACAACACATTCAGGAACCGCCATAGTATTGCCCTGCATGTCAACGGGAATCTGAAGGCCGGCCGGGACCTTGGCTGGCCTTGGCGGCAGGACGGCCAGCGTCGAAATGGCGCCCGATGTGAGATTCACCTTGAGGATCGCGTTCATGCCGGCATCCGCCACATAGGCAGTATTGCCCTTGATTGCCAGGGCGTAGGGGTGGGAATCCACCGTTCCTGTGTACCGGGCGGGCGGGAAGGCCGGCCAACCCGTCAGGCACTTGTCGCTGACATCGGGCTCAAAACCGTAGTGCTGGTCCCCGTCGGGGTTGTGCTTCCGTTCGTAGTCCGCGAAGTTGGCGATGGTGTCCACATCACCCTTGGAGTCAATGGACTTGAGGTAGCCCTGGAGAGCGGCGGGGTCACCTTGCCCTGCTCCGGTACTTTCAAGGAAATACGTAATGCCATCGTGGATGTCCACCCCGGCAACTTCCCAGCCCTGCTCCGCGGTATGGATATCCTCCCTTTCGCCGTCGTGCTCCACTCGGGTGAGGATCCCGGCGAAATCCTGGCTGACGCGGACAGTTTCACCGCTGCCCACCGCGAGATGGAGGGGCGAAACGAGGCCGGTCGCCATCTCTTCATAGTCGGGGTTGTGGCTGGATCCGAAAGCCGGTGCGGCTTGCACCATCGTGGCGGCGGCCACGCAGGCGATAAAGGTAAGTTGTCGTTTCATTGGGTACTCCGGGGTGCGAGATGCCCTTGCGGGCTGAATATGAAGCCTCCGCAGAGGCGAAATGGTCCCCCGGGCGCAAGCGTAGGCCCCTACCAGCGGGTAGTCGTTGGGGGCATCCCCCCTTCCTTGCCCCCTTTTCGTCCCCCAACAGGGCACCTGTGGCTAGGATCGTGCTATGACGTCCGCAGACCACGGCAACAGGGGCTTGCAGCACCCCGAATCTGCCCAGCACCCTGGGTCTACCCAGCATCCTGGGCAGGCTCAGTACCTCGAACAGGCCGTGGAGTTGGCCACGCGCAACGTCGCGGAGGGCGGCGGGCCATTCGGTGCGGTGGTGGTGACGCCGGACGGACGTGTCCACACCGGGGTCAACAGGGTGACCAGGGACAACGACCCGACCGCCCACGCGGAAGTGGTGGCCATCCGGGCGGCGGCCGCCGCTGCATCCGATTTCGACCTGACCGGTTCTGTCCTCTACGCAAGCTGCGAGCCGTGCCCCATGTGCCTGGCGTCCGCCTTGTGGGCCAGGATCGGCCGCGTCTACTACGCCGCAGACCGGCACGGGGCCGCGGCGGCAGGCTTCGATGACGCACTCTTCTACGACTACTTCAGCGGCGCGGCGCCGGAGCTGATGCCGGTCACCAAGGGTGACATCCCGACGTCGGACCTCCCCTTCCAGGCGTGGCGCGCCTTTGACAGCAGGAAGGAATATTAGCCATGGAGCCCACACTTTTGAGCTGCCCCGCCTGCGGCAAAACCAACCGGGTTCCGGCCCAGGCTACGGGCCACCCACGCTGCGGCAACTGCAAGGCAGACCTGCCCTGGATCGTATCGGCAGGCGACAGCGACTTCGCGGCCGTGGCGGAGCAATCCCCGGTTCCGGTGCTGGTCGATTTCTGGGCCGCCTGGTGCGGACCCTGCCGGATGGTCAGCCCGGTCCTGGACAAGCTGGCCCGGGAACGGCCCGGGAAGATCAAGCTGGTGAAGGTGGACGTGGACACGTCGCCGGTCCTGTCGCAGCGGTTCGATGTGCAGGCAATTCCCACCTTGATGGTGCTCGTTGGCGGAAAGGTCGCAGCGCGCCAGGCCGGCGCCGCACCCGCGGGGGTCCTCCGTTCCTGGCTGGACAAGGCCATTGCCGGAGCCCGCAGCTAGTTAAACACGCGGCGCTCGAAGCCCGGCACCGGCCCCGCGGTCTACGGCCGGGCGTCCGGAAGCCGGGACAGCCCCTCCAGCAGATCCTGTTTCCGGCCGCAGAGCGCGATCCGGACCCACCCCTCGCCAATGGAGCCGAAAGCGGTCCCCGGAGCCAGCGCCACACCGGAGTCTGCGAGGAAACGCCGGACCCAGGCCCGCACATCCCCGCCACTTACATGGGACATATCAGCCCAGAGGTAGAACGCGCCCTGCGCCGGAAGGTACGGGATCCCCTTCGCTGCCAGCACCGCAGAAGCGGCGTCCCGGTTCTCCCTGTAGTGCCGGTGCGCATGCCGGACGTAGTCCTGCGGCCCCGTCAGGGCCGCCAGCGCCGCATACTGCGGTGCAGACGCCACGCAGGAGACGATCGATTCCATGACGTTGTCCATCTTCTGTTCGAGCCCCGGCGGGCAGACCAGGGCGCCGATGCGCAGCCCGGTCAGGCCGTAGGTCTTGGACAGTGTCAGCGAAGTGAACACGCGCGCATCCGCCGCGCTGCCGCCGTCGAACCTTGCCGGGCTGACGTGGGGCACGTCGTAGGTGAACGCCTCGTAGCACTCGTCCGAGACCACCCAAATGTCGTGCCGGCGGGCCAGTTCCATCAGTTCCCGGATCACTTCCTCACCCAGCACGGCGCCGAGCGGGTTGGAGGGGGAATTGAGGACCAGCACACGGGTGCGGCTGGTGATCAGCGCCTCCACATCGGCAACCCGGGGCTGGAAGCCGTGTTCGGGGTGCAGCGGATAGCCTACGGGGACGGCATTGAGCAGCCGGCTGGTCATGGCGAAGGTGGGGTAGCCCGGGTTGGGGATAAGGATCTCGTCTCCGGGGGAGAGCAGCAGGCTCATGGCGAAGTGCAGGCCCTGCTGCGCACCGGACACTACATAGACGCGGTCAGCGCCGACGTCCACTCCCTGTTCTTCGCGGAATCTGGCAGCGAACGCTTCACGAAGGGCGGGAATCCCCGCGTTGGGCGTGTAGTTGGTTTCGTCGCGGTCCAGGCAGGCGATGCCTGCGTCCAGGACATGGCGGGGGAGCGGGAACCCGGGCTCCCCGATGCTCAGCACAATGGCGCCGGGAGTGCGCCACGCGGCCTCGGTGATCTCGCGGATCTGGTTGACGGGCACGTCGCGGACATGGGCGGCAAGCTCAGGCATGCCAGCCATCCTAACCGTCACAGCGGGCCTGCCGCGGACCGTACCGCAGGACCCCGGTGGGTGGGCAGGCGGGCCTACCAGCGCCGATATACTGGGAGGCGTGCTTTCTGGACTGGTGATAGTGGACAAGCCGCAGGGATGGACCAGCCATGATGTGGTTGGCCGGATGCGGCGCCTCGCGGGAACCCGGAAAGTGGGGCACGCAGGAACCCTGGACCCGATGGCCACCGGCGTGCTGGTGGTGGGCATCAACAAGGCAACGCGGCTGCTCACCTACATCGTGGGCACCTCAAAGACCTACACCGCCACCATCCGGCTGGGCCAGTCAACCGTCACCGATGACGCGGAAGGGGAGGTCACCGCCACGGCCGGCACGTCCGGCGTCAGCGAACAGGCAATTTACGACGGCGTCGCGGCCCTCACGGGCGACATCCAGCAGGTGCCCAGCAGCGTCAGCGCCATCAAGGTGAACGGCGAACGCGCCTATGCGCGGGTGCGGTCGGGTGAGGAGGTGCAGCTGGCCTCGCGCCCCGTCACCATCCACCGGTTCGAGGTGCACGCCATCCGCCGGGATCCCGAGGCGGATGTGGTTGATCTCGACGTCACGGTCGAATGCTCCTCCGGTACGTACATCCGTGCCCTGGCCCGGGACCTTGGCAATGCCCTCGGCGTGGGAGGCCACCTCACCGCCCTCCGCAGGACCCACGTGGGCCCCTACTCCCTGGATCAGGCGCGCACCCTTGAACAGCTGGCCCAGGAGCTCAACGTCCTCGAAATGTCCGAAGCTGCCCGCGCGCTGATGCCGAACCGTGAACTCAGCGCCGAGGAAACCACGGAGATCTCCTTTGGGCGGCGCATTGCTGCGGGGGCCGCCCCTGGCGCTCCCGGCGCTGCCACCGCCGAACATCCCGCCGCTGCCTTCGCCCCCGACGGCACCCTGGTGGCCCTTCTTGCCGACGCCGGCAGCTACGCCAAGCCGGTGCTTGTCTTCGCCCCCGGCTCCGGAGCGGCCGCAACCGCCGCCGCGGAGGACTAAAGCGTGGACGCATATTTTTGGATCGTTCTGGTCGTCGGCCTGGTGTCGACGCTGGTATGCCTGGGCGCAGGAATCCTGAAGAAAGCGCCGAACGACGTGACCATCCTGTCTGTCGTTGCGGTGGAAGTGGCCCTGGTGGTGTACCTGGTGGGTTCCATCGTCCGGGTCACTGCCGGCGAACCCATTGCCGGCGAGGCGTGGGAGTTCTGGGGCTATATGGCCACCGCCATGCTCCTGCCGCCCGCAGCGATCTACTGGTCCATCCTGGAGCGCACACGGTGGAGCAACTTTGTCCTGGCCGCAGTTGGCGTCACGGCACTCGTCATGGCTGCCCGAATGAACCAGATCTGGTACTGAAGTGGAAGAAGCAGCAGGAATGAAAGACAAGCAGGCCCAGGCGGCCACACGGGACGGATCCGTCCGCAATACCCGCAACACCGGCCCCGGCCGTCTCCTGATTGCCGTATATGGAGTCTTCGCCATCTCGGCCACCGCCCGTGCCGGCTACCAGATCCTCACCAAGTTCTCCGAGGCTCCGCTGGCCTACCTGCTATCCGCCTTCGCCGCGCTGGTCTACGTGGTGGCCACAGTGTCACTGGCCAAGGCCGGAACCACCTGGTTCAAGGTCTCCGTGGCCGCAGTATTGGTTGAACTGGTGGGTGTCCTGGTGGTGGGGACCCTGAGCATCCTGGATTCCGTGCAGTTCCCGCACGAGACGGTGTGGTCCCTGTTTGGCCGCGGCTACGGCTTCATACCGCTGCTGCTGCCCATCCTTGGCCTGGTGTGGCTTTACCGGCGCCGGCCTTCGGTGGCTGGACCGCGTGCCAGCGCTTCCCGGTGAAGCCAAAGCAACCGCGTGGCGCCGGGGGCGTCAGGGTGTCAAGGGCAGCACAATGAATCCGGGTAATCTTGAAGAGTTCCGCGGCCGGCATGGTTCCGGAACGTCGATGCAGGCAGCTTAAGGCGAGGGTGATGGTTTACATCTGGAACGATCCGTCCGATGTCCCGGCGGATTTCGGCCCATCCGTTGTCACTTTCGGCAATTTTGACGGTGTCCACCGCGGCCACCAGCAGGTGCTGTCCCAGCTGATCCGTTCGGCCCGTCTCTCCCACGCCAAGGCTGTTGCCGTGACGTTCGACCCCCACCCGGCGGTCATCCACCGTCCCGAGGCCGCCCCGGAGCTGATCATGGGCCTGGATGACAAGCTGGAGGCGCTGGGCGAACTGGGACTGGACGCCGTCCTGGTGGTCAAGTACTCGCTGGACCTCGCCAGCCTCACGGCGGAGGAATTCGTGGAGCAGTACCTGGTGGATTGCCTGCATGCCAGCCACGTGGTCATCGGACATGACGCCCGCTTTGGACGGGGCAACTCCGGGGACCTGGACACCATGAAGGCGCTGGGCGACAAGTTCGGCTTCGACGTCCAGGTCATCAGCGAGTTCGGGGCCGAGGGCTACCCCCTGCATGACGACGACGGCACGGACCGTCGCTGTTCCTCCACCTGGGTGCGCGAGGCCCTGCAGGAGGGCGATGTGGCCACGGCCGCCTCCGTCCTGGGCCGTCCGCACAGGATGCGCGGCGAGGTGGTCCATGGCGCCGCCCGCGGCCGTGCCCTCGGCTTCCCCACGGCCAACCTCTCCTCGAACGCCTCAGGGCTGATTCCCGCGGACGGCATCTACGCCGGCTGGCTCGTGGACCAGGCCGGCACGCGCTGGCCGGCCGCGATCTCGGTAGGGTCCAATCCCACGTTCGACGGCGTGAGCCGCCAGGTTGAAGCGCACGTGATCGACCGGCCCAAGGAGGCCGTGGAGGACTTCGATCTGTACGGCCAGACAGTGATTGTTGAATTCGTGGCGCGGCTGCGCGGCATGGTGGCCTATCGTGGCCCTGAGGCCCTGGTGGAACAAATGCGGCTGGATGTGGCCCAGGCCCACCAGCTCCTCAGCGGCCGCTGATTCCAGCATCCGCCGGAGCTTCAGCAACCGGGTGAGCACAACGAAAGGCAGCACGTGTCCGTCGAAAAGAACACCCGCAAGCTGGATAAGGGGATCGTCCGCGACTTCAGCTCGCGGATGAGCTACGCCTCCTACCTGCAATTACCCACGCTGCTCAGCGCCCAGCAGCCGGTCAGCCAGCCCGAACACCACGACGAGCTCCTGTTCATCATCCAGCACCAGACCACGGAGCTGTGGCTCAAGCTGGTCCTGCATGAGCTGCGGAGCGCCGCCGCCTGGCTCCGGGAAGACGATCTCGGGTCCGCGCTCAAGGGCATTGCCCGGGTCAAGCACATCCAGAAGACCCTCACCGAGCAGTGGTCCGTCCTGGCCACCCTGACACCCACCGAGTATTCGCAGTTCCGCGGGTTCCTGGGCAACTCGTCGGGGTTCCAGTCCGCCCAGTACCGCGCCGTCGAATTCGTCCTGGGCAACAAGAACCGCAAGATGCTGCCGGTCTTCGAATCCGACTCCGAAGCGCACGCCATGCTGGAGGAACTGCTGGCCGCACCCAGCATCTACGACGAATTCCTGGCGTACCTCGCCCGCCAGGGTTTCGACGTGCCCCCTTCGGTCCTGGACCGGGACGTCACGCGGGCGCACGAGTTCGCCCCGGAACTGGTCCCGCTCTTCAAACACATCTACGAAAATGCGGCGGACAACTGGGCGGCCTACGAGGCGTGTGAGGAACTGGTTGATCTGGAGGACAACTTCCAGCTCTGGCGGTTCCGGCACCTGCGCACCGTCCAGCGGACCATCGGCATGAAGACGGGCACCGGGGGATCCAGCGGCGTCACTTTCCTGCAGAAGGCCCTGGAACTGACGTTCTTCCCGGAACTATTCGCTGTCAGGACGGAGATCGGACAATGAGCATCCACCAGGAAAACCCCACGGCGGTGACCGCCGAAGACCTCCGTGCGCGGGCCGAAGAGCTGGACCGCCGGGACGCCCTGGCGCACTGCCGGGACCATTTCATCGGCACGGACACGCCCTTGTCCTACCTGGATGGAAACTCCCTGGGCAGGCCCCTCAAGCGCACGGCCGACGACGTCGCCGCCTTCATCCGGGACGAATGGGGCGGCCGCCTGATCCGCGGCTGGGACGAAAAGTGGCTCAGCATGCCACAGGCTATCGGGGACCAGCTGGGCCGCGCTGTCCTCGGAGCGGCCCCGGGGCAGACCATCATCGCCGATTCCACCACCGTGGTCCTCTACAAGCTGATCCGCGCCGCCCTTGCCGCAGTGCAGGACCCTGACCGCAACGAGCTGGTGCTGGACACCGAAAACTTCCCCACTGACCGCTACCTGGTGGAGGGCATCGCCCTCGAGGAAGGTCTGACCCTCCGCTGGATCGAGCCTGACCCGGCGGCCGGGGTGACTCTTGAGCAGGTGCGCCAGGCCACCGGGCCGCGGACCGCCGTCGTCCTCCTCAGCCAGATCGCCTACCGCTCCGGCCACCTGGCCGACCTGCCCGCCATCACCGCGGCAGTGCACGACGCCGGCGCCCTGGTGGTGTGGGATCTTTGCCATTCGGCGGGGTCCGTGGAGATCGACCTTGACGGCGCGGACGTGGACTTCGCAGGCGGCTGCACCTACAAGTACCTCAACGGCGGCCCCGGCTCACCTGCCTTCGCCTACGTCAATGCCCGGCACCTGCCCTCGCTGAACCAGCCCATCTGGGGGTGGATGGGGCGCAAGGACGCCTTCGAGATGGCCGCCGGCTATGAACCGGCCGCCGGCATCCGCGGCTTCCTCAGCGGCACCCCCGCCATTTTCGGCATGATCGCCATGCAGGGCACCCTGGACCTCATCGAGGAAACCACCATGGCTGCCATCCGGGAGAAGTCCCTGGCGCTGACCGCGTTCGCGGTGGAGGTCTTCGACGCCTGGCTGGCCCCGCTGGGTGCGGAACTGGCGTCTCCGCGGGACCCGGGGGAGCGGGGAGGCCACATCACGGTGGATCATGCCAACTTCACCAAGGCCACCGTTGAGGCACTCTGGGACGGAGACGTGATCCCGGACTTCCGTTCTCCGCACGGCATCCGGGTGGGATTGTCGCCCTTGAGCACCAGTTTCGCGGAAGTCCTCCAGGGCATGGCCGCTATCCGGGACCGGCTCCAGGGCTGAGGAGCGCTCTGTTTCGACAAGGTTAGGCCGGGGCCGGTAAACTGGACGATGGATCCGGCTGCAGTCCGTGGCGGCTGGTTCCTGTTGCAGTCCGCCTGCTCCGGTTCGCCGGATCAGGACGTACCCGGCAGACCCGGCAGTGAGTTACTGACCTGGGCCCTCACGGCACATTCCCAAGGAGTTATTGTGGCACTTGACGCCGCTGTAAAGCAGTCCATCATCAAGGAATACGCAACCGTAGAAGGCGACACCGGTTCACCGGAGGTCCAGGTTGCCGTCCTGACCCAGCGGATCAAGGATCTGACTGAGCACATGAAGGAGCACAAGCACGATTACCACACCCAGCGCGGTCTGCTGGCCATGGTTGGTCGTCGCAAGCGTATGCTGAGCTACCTCAAGAAGACTGACATCGCCCGCTACCGTTCGCTCATCGAGCGCCTCGGCCTGCGCCGCTAGTCTGGCTTCGGGCGGCCCTTTCCTTCCGGAACGGGCCGCCTTCTTCAAATAAAAACTAAACAGGAGGATCAACCGCATCACGCATTCGCGGTCCTCGGTAGTGATCCCCGGGAACGGCTTCGTTGACTGAAGCCGGCGGCCCGTGGGTCTCGATCGATGACCGGGTGCAGGGCCAGTAGACAGATGCTGGCCGGGTTGATGCGGCTGGACTTCCGTCAAACAGAAACGGAGGTGACTCTCTTGGAGGGTCCCGAAATCCAGTTCTCGGAAGCAGTCATTGACAATGGCCGTTTCGGCAAGCGCGTAATCCGCTTCGAAACCGGCCGCCTTGCCAAGCAGGCAGCCGGCGCAGCCATGGTGTACATCGACGATGACACCGCACTGCTGTCCGCCACCACTGCCGGCAAGCACCCGCGTGAAGGCTTTGACTTCTTCCCGCTGACGGTCGACGTCGAAGAGCGCATGTACGCTGCCGGCCGCATCCCGGGCTCGTTCTTCCGCCGTGAAGGCCGCCCGTCCACCGAGGCCATCCTGGCCTGCCGCCTGATGGACCGCCCGCTGCGCCCCGCATTCATCAAGGGCCTGCGCAACGAGGTCCAGATCGTGGTCACCGTCCTGGCCATCAACCCCGACGAGCTGTACGACGTGGTGGCGATCAACGCTTCCTCCATGTCCACGCAGCTGTCCGGCCTTCCGTTCTCCGGCCCCATCGGCGGCGTCCGCGTTGCCCTGGTTGCCGACGAAAACGGCTCGCAGTGGGTTGCCTTCCCCAAGCACTCGCAGCTGGAAAACTCCGTGTTCAACATGGTTGTTGCCGGCCGCGTTGCAGGTGACGACGTCGCCATCATGATGGTTGAGGCCGAAGCCACCGACAACTCCTGGAACCTCATCAAGGAACAGGGCGCCACCGCCCCCACCGAAGAGGTTGTGGCCGAGGGCCTCGAGGCTGCCAAGCCGTTCATCAAGGCACTCTGCGACGCCCAGGCCGATCTGGCCGCACGCGCCGCAAAGCCCACGGTTGAATTCCCGGTCTTCCTCGACTACGAGGATGACGCTTACGCCGCCGTCGAATCCGCCGCCGCCGAAAAGCTTGCCGCTGTCTTCCAGATCGCCGACAAGCAGGAACGCGACAACGCTTCCGACGCGCTCAAGGACGAGGTCCTCGGCAACCTGGCAGGCCAGTTCGAGGGCCGCGAGAAGGAACTCTCCGCAGCCTTCCGGTCGGTGACCAAGCACGTTGTGCGCCAGCGCATCCTCAAGGACCAGATCCGCATCGACGGCCGTGGCCTGACGGACATCCGCCAGCTCACTGCAGAGGTTGAGGTTCTGCCCCGCGTTCACGGTTCAGCCATCTTCGAGCGCGGCGAGACCCAGATCATGGGTGTCACCACGCTGAACATGCTCAAAATGGAACAGCAGATCGACTCGCTGTCGCCCGTCACCCGCAAGCGCTACATGCACAACTACAACTTCCCGCCGTACTCCACCGGTGAAACCGGCCGCGTGGGCTCGCCCAAACGCCGCGAAATCGGCCACGGTGCCCTTGCGGAACGCGCCCTGGTGCCCGTCCTGCCGTCCCGCGAGGAATTCCCCTACGCCATCCGCCAGGTATCCGAGGCCCTCGGTTCCAACGGCTCGACGTCGATGGGTTCCGTCTGCGCCTCCACCCTGTCCCTGCTGAACGCCGGTGTGCCCCTGAAGGCCGCCGTCGCCGGCATCGCCATGGGCCTGGTCTCCGACCAGGTTGACGGCCAGACCCGCTACGCGGCCCTGACCGATATCCTTGGCGCCGAAGACGCCTTCGGTGACATGGACTTCAAGGTTGCCGGTACCTCCGAGTTCGTCACGGCCATCCAGCTGGACACCAAGCTCGACGGCATCCCCGCTTCCGTGCTGGCAGCAGCACTGAAGCAGGCCCGCGAAGCACGCCTGCACATCCTCGAGGTCATCAACTCGGCCATCGACACCCCGGACGAGCTCTCCGAGTTCGCGCCGCGCGTCATCGCCGTCAAGATCCCCGTGGACAAGATCGGCGAGGTCATCGGCCCCAAGGGCAAGATGATCAACCAGATCCAGGAGGACACCGGCGCCGACATCTCCATCGAGGACGACGGCACGGTCTACATTGGCGCCACCAACGGTCCGTCTGCCGACGCAGCACGCTCCGCCATCAACGCCATCGCGAACCCGCAGGTCCCGGAAATCGGCGAGCGTTACCTGGGTACGGTCGTCAAGACCACCACCTTCGGTGCCTTCGTGTCGCTGACCCCGGGCAAGGACGGCCTCCTGCACATCTCCGAGCTCCGCAAGCTGGCCAACGGCAAGCGCGTGGACAACGTCGACGACGTTGTCTCGGTGGGCCAGAAGGTCCAGGTGGAAATCACCAAGATCGATGACCGTGGAAAGCTCTCGCTCGCCCCGGTGGTTGCCGAGGAAGAAGGCGCGGAGGCTGACACCGAACGCGCCCACACCACGGAGCCCGCTGAAGGCGCTGACGTCTAACAGCCCGGGCTTCCCGGCATAAGCACGAATCGGCGGGACCGGTGGATGATCCACCGGTCCCGCCGCTGTTACGATGGCAGCCAGATCCGGCTGCCCGTCCTGAAAGGCATCAATGACTGTTGTACCCCTGCCGCTTGAGCAGAACCACGCCGGCGATACCCTGGTCCACGGCTCCGACGGCGGGTCCGAGGTCCGGCGTTCAGTACTGCCAGGGGGAGTGCGGGTACTGACGGAGGCGATGCCGGGGCAGCGGTCGGCAACCATCGGGTTCTGGGTGGGCGTGGGGTCCCGGGACGAGGCGCCCGGCCAGCACGGGTCCACCCACTTCCTGGAGCACCTGCTGTTCAAAGGCACCAGGCGCCGCACGGCCCTGGAAATTGCCTCTGCCTTTGATGAGGTAGGCGGCGAATCAAACGCGGCAACAGCCAAGGAAAGCACCTGCTACTTTGCCCGCGTCCTGGACTCCGACCTCCCCATGGCCATCGACGTGATCGCGGATATGATCACCGGCGCGGTGCTGGATCCTGACGAGATGGAGCAGGAACGGGACGTCATCCTGGAGGAAATCGCCATGGACAGCGATGACCCCACGGATGTGGCGCACGAGCACTTCGTCGCCGCGGTCCTCGGCAGCCACCCCCTCGGACGGCCGATTGGCGGCACCCCGGCTGCGATCAAGGCCGTGGCCCGCGATTCAGTGTGGGAGCACTACCGCCGGTACTACAAGCCCGAAGAATTGGTGATCACCGCCGCAGGCGGCCTGGACCACGATAAGGTGTGCGGCCTGGTGGTGGACGCCCTGCAGACCGCCGGTTGGTCGTTGGAAGCCGACGCCGCACCGGTGCAGCGGCGCTCCACCGAGCGCGCCCTGATCACGGGAACCGCCGGCCTGCATGTGGTCAAGCGCGCCGTGGAGCAGGCAAACATCATTATGGGATGCCCCACGATCGTTGCCACCGACGAACGGCGCTACGTCATGAGTGTCCTGAATGCGGTCCTCGGCGGCGGCATGTCCTCCCGGCTGTTCCAGGAGGTCCGCGAGAAGCGTGGACTGGTGTACTCCACCTACTCCTTTGCGTCGTCCTACGCCGACGCCGGCTACTTTGGGATGTACGCGGGCTGCACGCCGTCGAAAGTGCGCCAGGTGGTGGACCTGCTTGGTATTGAGCTCGACAAGCTCGCCGAACACGGAATTTCCGACGACGAACTCCGCAAGGCCGTGGGACAACTCGGCGGCGGAATTGTCCTTGCACTGGAAGACACCGGCTCGCGGATGTCCCGGCTGGGCCGCGCCGAGCTGGTGTCGGGTGAATACCAGGACATCGATGAAACCCTGCGGTTGATCAAAGCAGTCACCACCGAGCAGGTCCAGGAACTTGCGGCCGAACTCGCCGCAGCGCCGCGGACCATCACCGTGGTGGGTCCCTTCGCCGAGACCGAGACCTTCGGGCTTTAGTACCTGGAGCCACCGGGCAGTGCTGCCCACGGGAGACTGCTGCCGTGGGACACTGGCGGTCCGGCCGGGGAGAGCCCATCCTGAGGGAGGGATGATCTTCGGCAGGAGGCGGCGGAACGGTGAACGGGCCAACAGCGGAGCACGCACATCCGGGGCTATCCCGTCTGGTGGGGCACTGGCGGGGCCGCACGTCCGTGGCTACCGGTCCCTGGGGGCCGGAACACAGCGTGGACGCCGAGGTGACCTACCACCAGGTGGCCGGAGGCCTCGGTGTTGTGCAGAGCTACCGGCACGTTGAGCCGGACGGCAGCCATTTTGAAGGCCATGGAATCTTCACGGTTGATCCGGTCCGCAAGGATGTGCTCTGGTACTACGTCGACAGCACCGGTGTTCCGCCAGGCAGCGCCGCCCGATGTACCTGGCGCGACGGCGTCCTGCGCGTTGAGCGCCCCAGCGACGCCGGGTGGACACGCCATTCAGTCCACGTTGAGGGGGATATCCTCATTCACGTCACCGAGTTGCGGGTGATGGGCAAGGACGACGCCGGTGCCGCGCCTGATGCTGGTGCCAACGGCAAGGCTTCGCCCTACAGGCCGTTTATGCGCTCGGAGTTCCACCGCGTCTGAACAGCGGTTCAGGCCGCTGCCTCGATGATGCGGGTCTTTGGCGCTCCGGCGAGAGCAGGGGCGTTGGCAGGGGAATGCCACACGTGTTCGCGCAGGTCCGAGAGCAATCGCTCCGCCTTGTCCAAATCCGCGAAGTCCAGCTCAACAACGATGTAGTGCGGGTCCCCGACTGGTTGGCCAATCCGGTGGGAGAGCACCCCGGAAGCCGCCCTGTTGACCGGGTCGCGGTCAAAAGCGGTCTTCCAGGTTTGGAAGTCCGTGATGGTGTGTTCGATCTGCAGGGTGTACATCGGAGTCTCCTCACTCGTTTGCCGACGTGGGCGCTGCCCACGCCGCCAACATAGACGGCACGGTCCCTGGCCGGTATCCCAGAAATCTGGGTGGCGGGTGCGTCGGGTCCGGTGGTGCCGGCGGGAGCATACTGGGGGAATGAAGAGGGCCTGGGCGATGGTCCGAAGCCTTGAACGCATCCGGGTTCTTGCTGGATCCATCCGGGACCACCAGGCTCTCCGAAAAGCCGTGCTCACGGAAGTGGGCACCATGGTGCCCTTCGACGCATTCGTCTGGCCTCTTTGCGACCCCCGCACGACGGTAGGCATGGCTCCTCGGGCCAGGATTCCCTGCCCGCAGGAACTGCCAGCACTCATCCGTCTCAAGTACCTTTCCCCTCCGGCGCGCTGGACCGGGTTGATGGCTTCTTCAGTCCCCGCATTGAGCCTCCTGCACGCAACCCAGGGTGATCCTGCCCGCAGCCTGTTGTGGAGGGGAGTGCTGAATCGCTACGACGTTCGCGACGTGCTGTCAGTCGTCTTCGCCGACCAGCACGGGTGCTGGGCCTGGCTTGATCTCTGGCGAACTGGAGAGGCAGACGACTTCACGGAAGAAGAAACCACTTACCTGGCTGAGCTGGCAGCGGCGCTGACACCGGGATTGCGTCGTTCCGTGTCCAGGCAATTCCATGCAGGAACCACGCCTGACGTTATGGTCGGGCTGGATCTGGCTTCCCAGAAAGGCGACTCTGCACTGCCCGGTGCACCTTCTCGACAGGACATGGCCCCTGGGCCGGGTAGAGGGAGGCAGGGATTACCCGAGCAGGGTGTCCTGACCTTGAGCGAAGACCTCGCCGTGGTTGGCCGGACTGAATCGGTCAACGCGTGGCTCCATCTGTTGCAACCCGGTCCCGTCCCGCATCACCAGGTTCCGGCCGAGGTGCTGAACGTTGGTGCGCAGTTGCTCGCGAGGGAGGCCGGAGTGGACCACCATGACGCGGAGAGCAGGGTGCATATTGGTTCCGGTAGATGGGCACTGCTGCGAGCCAACCGGATTGCCCCTGCCGCAGAGGGCTCGACACCGCCGCTGGCCGTCACCATTCAGGGCTGTATGCCTTCGGACCGGCTGGACATCTTTGCCCGGGCCTTCGGTCTTACGCAGCGGCAGAGGGAGCTGTTGTGGTTGGCTGCTGCCGGGGCGGACACAGGAACTATGGCGGATACCCAAGGAGTGACTCCATACACTGTCCAGGACCAGTTCAAGCAAATCTTCCAGGCTTGCGGAGTCCACAGCCGGGCGGCATTGATGGCCATGGCGCTTGGAACCGGCTCACGGGGGTAACAATGGCTGCTTGGAACGACGGACGGTGGATAGTGGACCACCAGTGTTGCCAGCACAGGCTTCAGCAGGACTTTTCACGTCAGCAGCATCTGCCAGTTCATTTCTGGATCCGGCGGCAGGCGGAATGGCATGGCGTAGAAGTCGTCCCACAGCGGATCCGCTGGTGAGAGTTCGTCCGGGTCAATGAAGCGGTCACGGGGTGGCTCTGCACATGGCACCTCTGGTATGTCCAGCCAGTCCGGGATCTCGGCTAGTAAGTGCAGGATCGCAGGTGGCCAGTGGGTTGGTTCGGGGTCGGGGTGTTCGGGTTTGTAGTGGCGTCCGGTGGGTGAGGTCCAGCCGGGAGAGCCGTTCTCCGTCACGGGGTGGGGGATCCATGGCCGTGCGTGTTTGAGGCGGTGATGTTTGGGGCAGAGTTGTGCCAGGTTGCTGGTGCCGGTGGTGCCGCCGTGTTCCCAGGCGGTGAGGTGGTCGGTGTCGTTGTCCGGGGTGTGGTTGCTGCAGCCGGGGAAGGTGCATTTGCCGTCGCGCATCCGGATCCACTGTTTGATGGTCTCGGGGAGCCGGTACCGTTGGCGTCCGATCTCCAGTGGTGTCCCGTCGCGGGGGTCGACCAGGACCCGGTAGAACGACTCTGCCCCGTCCGCGACGAGTTTGCGTGCCATCGAGGCCGGGATGGGGCCGAAACCGTCCAGCACCGCGGGTTCGTCCGTCTGGCCGAGGAGGGAGAACACCGGGACCATGACCAGGACATCGGCCCGCGGAGCGGGGACTTTCCCGATTTCCGTAGTGGCTGCCAGACCGGCCGTGTCGGAGACGCTGTCTGCACCGGGCGCGCTCCCGGGACCCTGGGCGGTATCAGTAGCGGTTGCCTCAGCCGGGACGCTCCCGGAACGTGCGGCGGTGGCGTTGTTGGCGCCGAGGAGTAGTGATGCGGCGATGTCGGGGCGGAGTTGGGTGATGGTGCGGGGTTCGTTGGGGCCTTGGAGGCCGCGGGCGGTGGCGGTGGTGCGGTTCCAGATGGCGCAGGCGGTGTCGCCGGGGAGGTGGAGCGAGTTCCAGGCCATGCCGTCGCGGTCCGGGGTGTATTCCATCCGCCGGTCCGCGACACCCTTGGCGTGGCGTTTCTCCAGGGTTTCGGGGTGGTGGCGTTCCCGCCAGTTACGGACCTTCGTCCGGAACCGGGAGGGCACGAGCTCACCGGGGGCGGCGCCGCGGGCCGGGTTGGGTGCATCAGGGTCGAAGAAGTGCGCCACGAGGGCGGCCGCGCCGTCGGGGGTGAGGCCCTCGGTTTCGTCGGCAACAATTTTCGCGTGCTGCCAGGACAGGTAACCGGCGGCCAAAGCCTCCATCACCGGCGGCAGGGTACACACCCGGCGGGATTGCTCCACGAAAGCCCCGGCAGCGCCGGAGCTGACGGTCAGGACCCCGGCGATTTCCTCCACCACTGACATCTCCGCGAACGTGCGCTCATGCACCGCGGCGTCCGGGGCAAGCATCGCGTGCTGGAACCCTACGCACTCCACCGCGTCGCGTGCCTTCATCGCGGCGAGCTGCGCCTCTAGCCGCTTCACCACCTCCAGCCGTTCCAGCCGGAGTTCGTACCGCCGCTGCAACACATCCACGTCAGCCCCAACACCTTCCCCGGCAGCCAGGAAAGCATCCTCACGGTCCAGCGCATCGAGGGCAGCAACGGAGGCATGAACACCCTCCAAAGCCACCCCAACACCTGCGCCGATTCCCATGGAAACATCTTCCAACGAGGCACTGACATTCAAAGCTGCGCCAGGGCATCAAAGGACCGGGCGATCAGAAACCCGCGGCAGCCTCATGAGCTGTTCCGAATACGGGCCGGTTGTTTACCCGCCGGCGAACGGAGGCAACACGTCCACCACATCGTCCGGACCAAGAACTGTCGAGTGATCCCGGACGGCCACCTCATTGAGCAGGAAGCTGCTGCGAGACAGGATCCGCGGAAGCGGCGGCGTCCCGGCAGGGGGTTCGGCACGCTCTACGGCGAGCACCGCCTCCAGCAGGTCCGCCACGGTAGCACCAGCCGGAAGTTCGAACTTTTCTTCCTCGAAGCCTGCGGCAGCGCGTGCGGCAGCAAAATAACGTACAAGCATCCCGGTCAGCCCCCGATAGCGCTCATGCTGCGGTCCGGCTGGACAAAGTCCGGAGCATCCAGTCCCACATGGTCCATGCCGTGGGCCTTGGGTTTGATCCACATGGCGTCCTGCCACCGCTGCGCCAGTTCCCGGTCGGTGGCCCCGGCCCGCAACAGACCCAGCAGGTCGAACTCTTCGCGCGAGAACAGACAGCTCATGATCTTGCCCTCGGCAGTGATCCTGGTGCGCCGGCAGTCCGAGCAGAACGGCTCGGTGACGGAAGCGATAATTCCCACGGTTCCCAGCACTGGACCAGGCGAAACTGGACCAGCCGAATCCGCAGAACCTGCCGCCCGCCGTCGTACTTCAAACCTCTCTGCAGGGGCACCATCACGCGCCCGGGGATCGGGGCTGAGGACAAACTCGCGGGACAGCAGATCGCGGATCTCGGCGGCGGTGATCATGTTGCGCCGGGTCCAGCCGTGATCGGCGTCCAACGGCATCTGTTCGATGAACCGCAGTTCATAGCCGCGCCCCAACGCCCAGTCGAGCAGCTGCGGCGATTCGGCATCGTTAATGCCGCGCATCAGGACAGCGTTCAGTTTGACTGGGCCCAGGCCGGCAGCCCAGGCGGCATCCACGCCGGCCAGGACCTGGCCCAGGAACGGACGCCGGGTCAGCTTGGTGAACGTTTCTTCATGCAGGGAGTCCAGTGACACATTGATGCGGGTCAGGCCGGCCTCCTTGAGGGCGGCCGCCTTCTTGGCCAGGCCAACACCGTTGGTGGTCATGGAGATCGGCAGGTCCGGATGGTTGGCCCGCAGCGCCGCAATGATCTGCACCAGATCGTGCCGGACAAGCGGCTCGCCGCCGGTCAGACGCAGTTCGCGGACACCCAGCTGCTCCACTCCAACCTTGACAATCCGAACGATCTCTTCGGCAGACATGACAGCCTGCTTGGCGAGCCATTCCAGGCCTTCCGCCGGCATGCAGTAGGTGCAGCGGAGGTTGCATTTGTCCGTCAGGGACAGCCTCATGTCGGTGGCGCGGCGGCCATACCGATCCACCAGCCCGGCCGGTGCATCGGCCGGGCGGCGCGCGGGGACGCCGGGCAGCGCCGATGCTGCTTCCTCCCGCGGCTGGGGCATGCCTAGCTGGACACTCATGAAATCAGGCTACGCCACGTTGAGCCGCCCATCACACCTGTGACCAGACTCAGCTGGGCAAGATATATGTGCGCACCGCCGCCGACGACCCTTGGCAAACCTATGCTGGAAGTTGTGAAGAGTTCCCAGCGCCGGCACGCAGCGGACGACGACGGCGCGGGCCTTGGGGAGCGGGCTGAAAGTTCCGTCCCGCTGCAGGCAGTCCCGCGCGCCAGGGGCGGTTGGGCTGCGGCTGCCGGGATAGCCTCGGCCGGGGCCGGTGTGGCAGCGGGGGAGTTGGCCGCAGGGGTTCTCAGCCCGTCGCTTTCACCGTTGACAGCCGTTGGCGGCGCCGTCATCGACGCCGTCCCTCCGGGCGTTAAAGACTGGGCGATCTCCGTCTTCGGCACGGCAGACAAGGCCGCGCTCCTGGTGGGAATGGCGCTGGTCATCGCCGCCCTGGCCGGGCTTGCCGGAGTCCTCGAATATCGCCGGCGGTTCACCGGTGCTGCCGTGATGGGAATTTTCGGACTTGCCGGATCGGCCGCCGTCCTCACGCGTTCCCAGATGACCCCCATGTCGCTCATCCCTCCGCTCCTGGCCGCGGGAGCCGCCGTCGTGCTGTTGCGCGTCCTGGTGCCCAGGCTGCATGTGTGGGAGGTTTCAATGCCTGCCAACCGAACAGCCAGCCAGCCTGCTGCCGCTGGAGAAGCAACGCCTGACCCCGTGGCCGCCCAAACCCGCCGCAGCTTCTTCCAGTTCCTTGGTGTCACGGCAGCGGCTTCTGCGGCGGGAGGAGTACTGGCAGGAATCTGGCGCGGGGCCACCATGGCGGTCACCGAGGCCCGGGCACGGATCACCCTTCCCGCAGCGGCGTCACCGGCAAAGCCCGTGCCTGCTGCTGCGGAGTCGGGTGTTGCAGACACGCCGCCGCTGGTAACCCCTAACCGGGACTTCTACCGGATCGACACCGCGCTGTCCGTCCCGGCGGTCAACCCGGATACCTGGGTCCTCAAAGTAACCGGCAAGGTAGCCCGAGAAGTCCAGCTCTCCTACGCAGACCTCCTGGCCAAGCCGCTGACCGAACGGCACATCACCATCGCCTGCGTCTCCAACGGCGTGGGCGGTGACCTGATCGGAAACGCCCGCTGGCTGGGCTGGCCCGTCCGGGAACTGCTGGCCCTTGCCGGTCCCCAGCCGGACGCCGACATGGTCCTCTCCCGCAGCGCCGACGGCTGGACCGCCGGGACGCCGCTGGAGGTCCTCACCGATAACCGGGATGCCCTGCTGGCTGTGGGCATGAACGGTGAACCGCTGCCGCTGGAGCACGGCTTCCCGGTCCGCCTGGTGGTTCCGGGCCTGTATGGCTATGTCTCGGCCACCAAATGGGTCACCGAACTCAAAGTCACCCGGTTCGCCGACGACGCCGGGTACTGGACTCCGCGTGGCTGGTCCGAGCGCGGGCCCATCAAGACGTCATCCCGCATCGACGTCCCCCGCAGCGGCCGCCCGGTCAATGCGGGAACGGTTGTTTTCGCCGGCGTCGCCTGGGCCCAGCACACCGGCATCCGGAAGGTGGAACTGCGGACCAACCGCGGACCATGGCGGGAAGCGGAACTCGCCACGGGGATCTCCGCCGACACCTGGTACCAGTGGAAGCTGGCCGCGGACCTCACTCCCGGGCAGTACGAGGTGCAGGTGCGCGCCACCAACCTAGCAGGCGAACCCCAGGAGGAAACGGCACGCCCACCGGCACCCGACGGAGCCACCGGATTCCACACCGTTAGAGTGGACGTGAAATCCTGACGGCCCAGACCACCTGAGGACCAGACCCCTGACGGCCCAGACCAAAGGCGCACCCATGACCAGCCACACCACGCAGGGCCCCGCCCACCACGCAGCGGAGCACGCCCGGTCCGTCGCTGAGCATGCAGCCGCCGTCGTCGAACTTCTCCGGCCGCTCCGGACAACGGACCGCGTCGAAACCCTGCCACTCAGCCAGGCGCTGGGCCGCGGCCTGGTGGGCGACGTCGCCGCGCCGCTCAGCCTTCCCCCCTTCGCCAATTCCCAGATGGACGGGTACGCCGTCCGTTCCGCGGACATTCCCGACGCCGGCATTGACCTGCGCATCATGCCCCCGGTTCCCGCCGGGTCAAGTCCGCAGCCGCTCGAGCCGGGCACTGCGGCGCCCATCATGACCGGTGCCATGATCCCGGCGGGGGCTGACGCCGTCGTGCCCATTGAAAAGGCGGTGCCGGACCACTTCCTGGCATCCGTTGACGGGCAGACAGTAACGCTGCCCGTCACCGCACCCGGAGCGTTCGTGCGCTTCCCGGGCAGCGACACCAGGGCAGGGGAGCGTGCCCTGGCCGCCGGGACGTGCCTGGGGCCGGCCCAGCTGGGGCTGCTCGCCGCCCTGGGCCTGCCGGAGGTGGCAGTGTACAAGGCGGTGACCGTCCTGCTGGTCACCACGGGGGACGAGGTGGTGGAACCCGGCCGGCCGCTCCCGCCCGGCAAGATCTACGACTCAAACGGAACACTCCTGGAAGCCGCCATGAATCAGGCGGGCCTGACAGTCCGCCGCACCGGAATTTCCACCGACAACCCGGCCGAACTCCAGGCGCTGCTGCGGACCGAAGGCCGGGACGCCGACCTGATCGTCACCACCGGCGGGGTCAGCAAGGGGGCCTACGAAGTGGTTCGGCAGGCAATGGCGGACCAGCCGGTGGACTTCCTGCACGTGGCCATGCAGCCGGGCGGGCCCCAGGGACTGGGAACGTTCGACGGCGTCCCCTTCCTTGGGTTTCCCGGCAATCCGGTCAGCTGCCTGGTGTCCTTCGAGATGTTCCTCCGCCCCGCACTGTCGGAGTTGCTCGGGGCGCCGGCCCGAAGGCTGCCGCTGCGCGCCCGCCTCGACCTTGGAGGGGCGGGCGGGAAACTCACCTCGCCCCGGCACAAGCACCAGGTCCGGCGCGGCAGCCTGCAGCCGGACGGAACCGTTCGGCTGGAGGGTGGCGAGAGCTCGCACCTGATGCACGCCCTCGCCGGATCGAACGTCCTGGTCCACGTTCCTTCCGGTGTAACGGAACTCGCCGACGGCGACGAGGTGGAAGTATGGATGCTGTGAACGCAGAACATACCCCCGCACTGACGCACCTGCGCCAGGACGGCAGCGCCCAGATGGTGGATGTCTCCGCCAAAGCCGAGACCACCCGGGAAGCTACGGCCACCGCCACCGTCAGGACCACCACCGAGGTGATGCAGCTCCTGGGCACTGGCGGCCTCCCCAAGGGCGATGCCCTGGCCGTGGCCCGCGTGGCAGGCATCATGGGCGCCAAGAAAACGCCGGACCTGATTCCGCTCTGCCACCCGCTGCCCCTCTCAAAAGTCACCGTTGACTTCGACCTCGGCACTGACGCCGTGACCATCAGCTCCACCGTGAAGACCCGGGGTGTCACCGGCGTGGAGATGGAGGCCCTGACCGCAGTGTCAGTGGCAGCCCTTAGTGTCTACGACATGATCAAGGCGGTGGACAAGCATGCCGTCCTGACGGAAATCAAGGTGCTGGCCAAGAGCGGCGGCAAGAGCGGAGACTGGGCACTGTGACCAACCCCAACGTCATGGACGTCTCCGAACCCCACCGCCACGGCGACGTGCAGGGGCGCAAGGCCGGCGTCGTGATCGCCTCCACCCGCGCCGCAGCCGGTATCTACGACGACGAAACAGGCCCGGTAATCACCGACTGGCTCACGGAACACGGCTTCGACGTCTTCCCGGCCATGGTGGTCCCCGACGGTGATCCCGTGGGCGCTGCCATCAGGGCCCTCCTTACCCAGCGTCCCGCCGTCGTCATCACCAGCGGCGGCACCGGCCTCAGCCCGGACGACCGCACGCCCGATGTCACCCTGCCGCTGCTGGACAGGGAAATCCCCGGCATCATGGAAGCGATCAGGCGGGCCGGCGCTGCCAAGACGCCGCTGGCGGCCCTGAGCAGGGGCTGCGCCGGCGCCGCGGGGCGGACGTTTATTGTGAACCTGCCCGGGTCACCGAAGGGGGTCATGGACGGGCTCAGCGTCCTGGACCCGCTGATCGGGCACCTTTGCGACCAGTTGGAGGGCGGACATGGGCACTGACGCAGCATTCGAGGTAGTGCGGGCAGTCCTGAGTGCGGAGCCCATCTCCGTGGACCAGGCGATTGCTGCGGTGGAAAGCGACACCTCCGGCGCGGTGGTCAGCTTCAGCGGGGTTGTGCGCAACCACGACGGCGGCAAGGCCGTGGAGCGCCTCAGCTACAGTGCCCACCCCACGGCCCACCAGGTCATGGCCGACGTCGTCGCCCGGCTGGTTGCCGAGCAGAACGCCGTGGGGGATGAGGCTGCCGGGGAGACTTCCGGGGGCAAGGCCGGCCAGCCGGTCCGGATCTGGGCCGCACACCGGATCGGGACGCTGGAGATCGGGGACCCGGCGCTGGTGTGCGCAGTATCCGCTGCGCACCGCGGGCAGGCCTTTGCGGTCTGCTCCGAACTGGTGGACCGGATCAAGGAACAGGTGCCCATCTGGAAGGAACAGTTCTTCGCGGACGGCACCGTGGAATGGGTCGGCGCCGGCGGCTGATGCCGTCCCGGGCCGGGCGCCGTTCAACGCGCGCCCGCTGGGTGCCCCAACTGCGAGGTAACGCACGCCGCCCGGTTCCTGCACCATCCTGTCCCGCCGGTAGGGTTAACGCCATGACCGAACAACACTCCGTTACCAAGCTGGTGGCCGTCCTTGGTGCCAACGGACGCATGGGCGCCGAGGCCGTCAAGGCCATTGATGCCGCGCCCGACATGAAGCTCGTCGCAGCCCTGGGACGGGGTGACTCATTGGAGCAGCTGACCGCCTCCGGTGCCCAGTACCTGGTGGACCTGACAGTCCCCGAAAGCACCGAAGCCAACGTGCGCTTCGCCGTCGAGCATGGAATCCACGCCGTGGTGGGCACCACCGGCTGGGACGCCGGCCGCCTGTCCGCACTGGAATCCCTCCTGGCCGGGCACCCGGAAACAGGCGTACTCATCGCGCCGAACTTTGCCCTGGGCTCGGTGCTGGCCTCCGCCTTCGCCGCGAAGGCGTCCAAATACTTCGAATCCGTGGAAATCATCGAACTCCACCATCCTGACAAGGTGGATGCCCCCTCCGGCACCGCCGTCCGCACCGCAGAACTCATTGCCGCTGAACGCAAGGCAGCCCAGGTGCCGCCCAGCCCCGATGCCACCACCACCGAACGTGCGGGCGCGCGCGGCTGCGAGGTGGACGGCGTCCGTGTCCACAGCGTCCGGCTCCGCGGCCTCGTGGCACACCAGGAAGTCCTGCTCGGCGGGTCCGGCGAGCAGTTGACCTTCCGCCATGACTCCTTCGACCGCGCGTCGTTCATGCCGGGCGTGCTCCTGGGCGTGCGCAACGTCGCCGCGCACCCCGGCCTGACCGTGGGCCTGGACGGCTACCTGGACCTGGGTCTCTAGGCCGTGAACGCTTTCGCAGCCGGCTTCCGGAAGAACCGCACCAAGATCTGGGTGGGAGCGGTGACCCTGCTGCTGGTCTTCTACCTGGTGGTGTCCTTCCAGCGTTCCCTCCTGCTGCTGGCGGACAGCAACCTGACGGCCAAGGCCATCGGCGCTGCCTACCTGGTGCTGCCCATCGTCGGCGCGTGGGCCTTGATCCGCGAGCTGATGTTCGGTGCCCGGACGGAGCAGATGGCAAAGGTCCTGGAAGCCGAGGGCGGGCTGCCCGTGGATGAACTTCCCCGCACGCCCGGCGGCAGGATCGTCCGCGCCGCTGCTGACGCGGAGTTCGAAAAGTACAGGGCTGAAGCTGAGGCTGCTCCTGGTGACTGGCGATCCTGGTTCCGGCTGAGCTGTGCCTATGACGCGGCCGGGGACCGCAAGCGCGCGCGTTCTTCCATGCGTGACGCCGTGAAGCTCTTCACCGCGGCGTCCCAGCCGCGCTAACCCCGCCCACGGTCTAAACCCCTGCTGCGGGGGGAGGCACCAATATCAGTGGCGGCTGCCGGCGGCCGCTCACTTTCTGCGATGGGTATTTCTGCCCATCGCACCTCCCTGCCGCACGCGGTAGGTTCGTTGTGCAACATTTTCCGGCTTGGGGGGCGGACATGGGGTTGGCGGTTATTCCGCCACGGTCGTCCCTTGAACCCCACTTGCGCACCTGCACACCTTTACAAAGGACGACCAATGAGCCACCCGAACTACCCCCACGCGCCCCAGGGCGGACCGTCGGCGCCGCCGATTCCCCCAGCGCCGTCCAGCTTTGAAGGGCAGCCCTCCTTCGAGGGGCGGTACCCGGCAGCCCCCCAGGGGGAATACCAGCCAGGATCCTATGGGCAGGGTCCATACTCCGACCGGCCCCGCAAGTCCTTCGTGACCACCTGGATCCTGTCCCTGCTCCTGGGCACCTTTGGCGCCGACCGCTTCTACCTTGGCAAGATCGGCTCGGCTGTTGCCAAACTGCTGACTGCTGGGGGCCTGGGTATCTGGTCCATTGTGGACCTGATCATGACCTTGACCGGGAACACCAGGGATAAAGACGGGCGACCCCTGGACGGCTATCCGGAGAACAAGAAGAAGGCCTGGATCATCACCGGTGTCGTTTGGCTGGTGAGCATCATTACCGGGGTTGTGCTGGCCATTATGTCCGTGGCCATGATTACTGCTGCGGTTAACGGCCGGAACATCCCCGTTCCACCGGAACTTCCTTCGGCTTCCCAAACCGCACCCGCACCCTCAAATGGGACCGCACCGTCAAATGGGACATCTCCGTCCAATGGGACCGGGGTCGGTGCGAACTCCTTCGTGGCCACGGTCTCCGAAGGCAACACGGTGAAGATCGGCGTTCTTGACTCCATTTACACCACCGAGATACCGGACATGACTTATCTTGAACCGAAGAATGGCGGGTTCCTGGCGGTACAGGTTTCCTGGGAGACACTGACCGGCAGCAGCTTCTCCAGCCCATCGAATTTCGCGGTCTACGATGCCGACGGCAAAGAGGGCGAACTGGTCTACCTGGATGAGGGGCTGGGAGCCCTGCCCACCGATGAGGTCGGCGCCGGCGATGTCCGCAAGGGTGTCATTGCGTTCGACGTGAAGAAGGGCCCGGTCCAGGTGGTGGTGAACGATGACTACGGCGACAAAACGGCCACCTTCACGCTGACCCCGCAATAGCCCGGGCCGTAACCGAACTGTCCGGAAGGGAACCCGCGGCGCCATTCAGTGGCCGGCCGCGGGTTCCTTTTCGTGTGATGCGAAGCTCCTCGCGCAGCCCGGTGTGCAACCCTTGCGCCCGGCGTTCAGGCCAGGGCCTTAAAGCCGCCACGCCCCACCAGGCTTGCCCCATGGCCCACCCATTCCAGCGGGCCCCGCCACATCAGCCGCGCGAACACGATGCCCACACCGATCGCAAGGGCGGCATGGGCAAAGTACATCCCGTCCTCGGTCCAGCCTGCCGGCAGGGGTTTGAGGTAGAAGCCGGAGAGCACCCAGACGTGGACGGTGTACAGGGTCAGCGTCATGGCACCGGGCCCCCGCGACGGCAGCAGCAGGTCCAGGTCAACCCATTCGGCGAGGCGCTCCAGGAGCAGGCATGCACCGATGACGGCCGCCGCTACGGCTGAGGTATGCAGCAGGTCAAGCGGGGTGCCGGAATGCGGCGCGGCCGATGCCAGCCACCACCACGAACCCTCCTGCGGCAGTCCGGCCAGGTTCACCTGCAGTACGCTGCCCAGCGGGTATCCCGGTGAGTTGAGGACCTTCTCCAGCGCAGCCCGGCCACCCCAATCCTCCATCGCCGCCACACCCAGTGTCTTGGCCACCACAGCCACCACTGTTCCTCCCACCAGCAGCAGCACGGGCACCACTGCCTTGGCCAGGAGCAGCCGGCCGATGGCCAGCCCCACCAGCAGGTAGGCCAGCCACTGCAGGACGGGGTAGTAGCCCGTGAGGAACAGGTCGGCCAGCAGCCGGGACGGTGTTCCGAGGTCCTCCCAGCGTGGGTTGTGGCCCAGCCTCAGGGGCGGCTCAGGGGCAAGGAGCCAGGGCCGCAGCAGGTAGGCCAGCACCGGCGACACCAGGATCCAGCCGGCGGCCCACGCGCACAGGCGCTTCACGCCCAGTCCCAGGAAGGGAAGGACGCACAGGAACAGCACGGCGTAGTGGACCAGGATGATGGCCACGTTCACTTCCAGGGCGCCCAGGGTCAGCCCGACGGCGGCAATCACCAGGGCGCGCAGTGCCACGCCGCGGCGGGCCGCCGAGAGTTCGGGGCCCTGCAACGGCTTGTCCTTCCCCGTGGACAGGGCAAGTCCCACCCCGGCCAGCACGGCGAACAGGGCGGCAGCGCGTCCGGAAAACGTGAGGCCGATCCAGGTGGGCGTAAGATCCGCATTCGATTCGAATGTCGGCAGCAGGTGGGTGGCCATCATGCCCAGCAGCGCCAGGCCGCGGGCTGCATCCACGCCCCGAAGGCGGCCCGGTTGATGACGGCTTGCGGTCTTCCGGGGCCGGGTGGCCGGGGTGCGGGACGTCATGACCAGATCGTCTCACATACGCCTGAGGCGTGGCTGTCACAAGGAAGGCGCAGTCCAGCACACTCTTGTGTTCGAATATATGTTCGAATACCATGGGGCCATGGAGATGCCACCATCAGAAGCCATTGCCCCGCAGGGATTCAACCCTCCACCGGTGCCCGCCGACGGGAACGTGGGAGATGGGCTGTTGAAGGCCATGAGTCCGGGCGTGGTGGACTACCTGTTCCGGCAGCTTGTCTCCGGGCGCCCAGCCGAGGACGTCCAGTGGGAACGGGAAGGCGTCAGCCTGGCCGCGCAGCCGGAAGGGGCGGAGCTTGCGCGCCGGCTGGCAGAGACGGACCTTGACGCCCTGACGCCCACCGAGCTGTTCCACTATGTACGGGCTGCGCAGCGGCTCGCCTCCTGGGCTGAGGGCCTCCGGCAGGCCGCCGTCGGCCGCTATTGCCATGCCGGAACGGATGCCCGGCAGTCCGGGCGGAACCGTATTTGACGCTTGTCACGCCCGTGGCATTGTCCTAACCAGCCGAGGACAGGGTAACGTTTTTTCCATGGCTGACTCTTCTGCGCACATCCCTGCCCTCGGTACCCTCCTGACCGCCATGGTCACGCCGTTCACCAAGGACGGCGCAGTGGATTACGACCAGGCGGCAGCGCTGGCCAGCAAGCTGGTCGACGACGGCTGTGACGGCCTGGTGGTCACCGGCACCACCGGCGAAACCTCCACGCTCACGGACGAAGAGAACCTTGGCATGTTCCGCGCAGTGAAGGACGCCGTGGGCGGCCGTGCGGCCATCATCGCCGGTACCGGTACCAACGACACCGCGCACTCGGTCCACCTCTCCCAGCAGGCTGCCGCCCTCGGCGTCGATGGCCTCCTCCTGGTGACCCCTTACTACAACAAGCCCAGCCAGGCCGGTGTCCGCGCCCACTTTGAGACCA
Organism: Arthrobacter sp. SAFR-179; assembly: GCF_059414945.1. Taxonomy (NCBI): domain Bacteria; kingdom Bacillati; phylum Actinomycetota; class Actinomycetes; order Micrococcales; family Micrococcaceae; genus Arthrobacter; species Arthrobacter sp. SAFR-179. Next base: position 57,051 of record NZ_JBPFDM010000003.1, on the reverse strand, counting down.
TCGCCTCCGCCGTGGACGTACCCGTCATGCTGTACGACATTCCCGGCCGGTCCTCCATCCCGATCGAACCCGACACCATGATCCGGCTGGCGCAGCACCCCAACATCGTGGCAGTCAAAGACGCCAAGGCCGACTTCATGGCAGCCACCCGTGTCATGGCGGAAACGGACCTCCTGTTCTACTCGGGCGACGACGGACTGACCCTGCCCTGGATGGCGCTGGGCGCCGTCGGCCTGGTGGGCGTTACCACCCACGTGGCCACCCGCCGGTTCCGCGAACTCATCGACGCCGTCATCGCCAACGACCTCGGCACCGCGCGCAAGGTCAACTTCGAGCTGCAGCCGGTGGTCCGTGCAACCATGACCCGGGTCCAGGGCGCCGTGGCGGCCAAACAGATTCTTAAATGGCAGGGAGTCCTGCCCAACTCGATTGTCCGTTTGCCCCTCGTGGAGCCGGACGAAACCGAGATCGAAACCATCCGCGGGGATTTGGCGGAAGCGGGGCTGGTCTTCTCCTGAGGCTAAGACCGGCACCCTTCCGCCTGGAAAGTAGTGCACTATGACCCAATCTGCCCTTACCGGCCTTGTTACCCCTCCGCGCCTGCCCCAGGGCACGCTCCGGATTGTTCCGCTTGGCGGCCTGGGGGAGATCGGCCGGAACATGGCCGTGTTCGAAATCGACGGCAAGCTGCTGATCGTGGACTGCGGCGTCCTCTTTCCGGAGGAAACCCAGCCCGGTGTTGACCTGATCCTGCCCGACTTCTCGTATATCGAGGACCGGCTGGACGACGTCGTGGCCGTCATCCTGACGCACGGCCACGAGGACCACATCGGCGCCGTGCCGTATCTGCTGCGCCTGCGCAACGACATCCCCCTGGTGGGGTCCCAGCTGACCCTCGCCCTGATCGAGGCGAAGCTGCAGGAGCACCGTATCCGGCCCTACACGCTGACCGTGGAAGAGGGCCAGGTGGAGAAGTTCGGACCCTTCGAATGCGAGTTCGTGGCCGTGAACCACTCCATCCCGGACGCCCTGGCCGTGTTCATCCGCACCGCGGGCGGCACGGTCCTGCACACCGGCGACTTCAAGATGGACCAGCTGCCGCTGGACGGACGCATCACCGACCTCCGGCACTTCGCCAAGCTCGGCGAAGAGGGCGTGGACCTCTTCATGTCAGACTCCACCAACGCCGACGTCCCCGGATTCACCACCGCGGAGAAGGAAATCGGCCCCACCCTGGAGCGGCTGTTCGGCCAGGCCACCAAGCGCATCATCGTGGCCTCCTTCTCCTCCCACGTCCACCGCGTGCAGCAGGTCCTGGACGCCGCGGCCAAGCACAACCGCAAGGTGGCCTTCGTGGGCCGCTCCATGGTCCGCAACATGGCCATTGCCGAGAAGCTGGGCTACCTGGACGTCCCCGCGGGCCTGATCGTGGACATCAAGAACATCGACAACCTCCCGGACAACCGCGTGGTACTCATGTCCACCGGATCGCAGGGCGAGCCCATGGCCGCCCTGTCCCGGATGGCCAACGGCGACCACCGGGTGGTGGTGGGCGACGGCGACACCGTCATCCTGGCTTCCAGCCTCATCCCGGGCAACGAGAACGCGGTGTTCCGGATCATCAACGGCCTCCTGAAGCTTGGCGCCGACGTGATCCACAAGGGCAACGCCAAGGTTCACGTATCCGGCCACGCCGCCGCCGGTGAGCTGCTGTACTGCTACAACATCCTTGAGCCGCTCAATGCCATGCCGGTGCACGGTGAAACCCGGCACCTGATTGCCAACGGCAAGATCGCCATTGAGTCCGGCGTCCCGGATGCCAGCGTCATCCTTGCGGACAACGGCACCGTCATCGACCTCCGTGACCACCAGGCAGATATCGTTGGCCAGGTGGAGGTGGGCTTCGTCTACGTGGACGGCTCCAGCGTGGGCGAGATCACCGACGCCGACCTCAAGGACCGCCGCATCCTGGGCGATGAGGGCTTCATCTCCATCATCACGGTCATCCACCGCGCTACCGGCAAGGTGGTGTCCGGCCCGGAGATCCATGCCCGCGGCGTTGCCGAGGATGATTCGGTGTTCGACGACATCATCCCCAAGATCAACGCTGCACTGGAGGAAGCGGTCCAGAACCACGCCGACCACACCAGCCACCAGCTCCAGCAGGTGGTGCGCCGCGTCGTGGGCACCTGGGTCAACCGCAAGCTGCGCCGCAAGCCCATGATCATTCCCGTGGTGCTTGAGGCCTGATACCAGGCGGCACCGCGTCGGCGGATCCCCGGAAGGGCCCGGTTCTCCATGGACCGGGCCCTTCCGCGTATCCCGGGCGGTTCCACGCTGCCGCCCGGAGGGTAGGCCGGCGGCCCCGATATCCCCGGAATCACAGCATGCTTCCGGTACCGTGGCAGTATGGCCACACGTACTACTTCCGCGCCCAAAGGTACCGGCAGGGGGAGCTCCGGCAGCAAAGCCGGCAGCTCCACAGGCCGCGGAACCGGCTCCACCGCCAGCAGGACGGGGCGCGGCGGCTCATCCAGCACCGCACGCACCCGCCAGCTTCCCGCCGTCGAACACCACCAGCCCTGGCTGCTGCGCGTCGTCGGCGGAGCATGGCTGGGAGTGGGCCACCTGGTGGGCGGGGGAGTGCGCCGCATCGGCCACGACGTCAGCGACATCCCCGCGGAGGAACGCCGCGACGGCGCCGCCCTGTTCAACCTGGCACTGGGTATCTTCATCGCCACGTTCGCCTGGTGGGGCCTGACGGGCTGGTTCCCGGACGCCGTCTACGCCGTGGTGAACGGCACCTTCGGCTGGATCTCCCTGCTGCTCCCGCTCATGCTTTTCGTGTGCGCCTTCCGGCTGTTCCGCCAGCCCTCAGACGGCCGGGGCAACAACAGGGTGGGCATCGGCTTCCTGATCATGACGTTCGCCGGCTGCGGGCTGGCGCACATCCTCGGCGGCCAGCCCACGGTTGCCGACGGCTTCGACGGCCTCCGCAAAGCAGGCGGCATGCTCGGCTTCCTGGCGGCCACGCCCCTGGCCGCCATCCATGCCGCCGTGCCCGTGGTCCTCTACGGCCTGCTGGCCTTTGTCTCATTGCTGATCATCACCGCCACGCCGTTCACGGCCATCCCGCGCCGGATCCGCGGAGCCTACGAACACCTCATGGGCATCGACCTGATGGACCAGGAACATCCCGGGGACGCCCACGACCGCAGCTACCTGGAGCGGTCTGCACCCGCGGCACCCAAAAAGAAGAAGCGCAAGCTGTTCGGCAAGGACCAGGAGTCCGACGCCGGCCTTGAGGGCTATGTGGGTGACGAGGCCTTCGAGCACGCCGTCATTGACGACGACGAGCGCGAACCTGCGCGGCCCGCGCCCGGAGTGCGGCGGCCCACCCAGGCGGAGATCGCCGTCGAAAAGATCAAGGCCGCACAGGGCCTGGGTGCCGGCGCCCAGGCGCCCCCGGCGGAAAACGCCACCGAGGCCATCCCGCTTGTCATCCCCGGTGCCGCCGCTCCCGCCAAGGCGGGCGCCGCACCCGCTGCTCCCACCGTGCCGTCGAATCCTGTAGCCCCCGCGCCGCCGCCCGTTCCCATTCCGCAGCGCACCGAACAACTGTCCCTGGCCGGAGACGTCACCTACACACTCCCTGCCTCGGACTACCTCACCCCGGGCTCCATCCCGAAGGAACGCACGGAAGCCAATGACGCCGTCGTCGCTGCCCTGACGGACACCCTGCAGCAGTTCAACGTCGATGCCACCGTCACGGGCTTCAGCCGCGGTCCCACTGTGACCCGCTACGAGATCGAACTTGCCCCGGGCACCAAGGTGGAGCGGGTTACCGCGCTTTCCAAGAACATCTCCTACGCCGTCGCGTCGAGCGATGTTCGTATCCTCAGTCCCATCCCGGGCAAGTCCGCCATCGGCATCGAAATCCCCAACACGGACCGCGAGACGGTGTCCCTGGGCGATGTCCTGCGGAGCCAGAACGCCCGGCGCACGGACCACCCGATGGTCATGGGGGTGGGCAAGGACGTTGAGGGTGGCTACGTGGTGGCCAATCTCGCCAAGATGCCCCACCTGCTGGTGGCCGGTGCCACCGGTGCCGGTAAGTCGTCCTTCGTGAACTCGATGATCACCTCCATCCTGATGCGCGCCACCCCCGATGAGGTGCGCATGGTGATGGTGGACCCCAAGCGGGTGGAACTGACCGCCTACGAAGGCGTCCCGCACCTGATCACACCCATCATCACCAACCCCAAGAAGGCCGCGGAAGCACTGCAGTGGGTGGTGCGTGAAATGGATGCGCGCTATGACGACCTCGCCAACTACGGCTTCAAGCACATTGATGACTTCAACAAGGCGGTGCGGGCCGGCAAAGTGATCCCGCCTGAGGGTTCCAAGCGCGTCATCAGGCCCTACCCCTACCTGCTGGTGATCGTCGACGAGCTTGCCGACCTGATGATGGTGGCGCCCCGCGACGTCGAAGACTCCATCGTCCGCATTACCCAGCTCGCGCGTGCCGCCGGCATCCACCTTGTGCTGGCTACACAGCGTCCGTCCGTGGACGTCGTCACCGGCCTCATCAAGGCCAACGTGCCCTCGCGCATGGCGTTCGCCACGTCATCCGTCACCGACTCCCGCGTGGTCCTGGACCAGCCGGGCGCGGAAAAGCTCATTGGCCAGGGTGATGCGCTCTTCCTGCCCATGGGCGCCTCCAAGGCCATGCGCGTCCAGGGGGCCTGGGTTACCGAATCGGAAATCCACAAGGTGGTGGAGCACGTCAAGGGTCAGCTGCAGGCTGTTTACCGTGACGACGTTGCCCCTGAAGCGGAGAAGAAGCAGATCGACGACGACATCGGGGACGACCTCGAGGTGCTGCTGCAGGCCACCGAACTGGTGGTCACCACGCAGTTCGGCTCCACCTCGATGCTGCAGCGCAAGCTCCGCGTCGGGTTCGCCAAGGCAGGCCGGCTCATGGACCTGCTCGAGTCCCGCGGCGTGGTGGGCCCCTCCGAGGGCTCCAAGGCGCGCGATGTGCTGGTCAAGCCGGACGACCTCGCCGCCGTGCTGGCCGCCATGAAGGGCCAGGAGGCGCCGGCCGCCGCAGACTCCCAAACCGCCGCCCTCAGCGACAATGCCAACGCCAACATCGCCCAGGGCGGCTACGCCGAGGACCTCGTGGCCGCCGACCTGGACAAGAGGAACCAGAACGTCGAATATTACGACGGCGCAGATTCCGCTCCGGGCGGGTATGGCGATGATGACGACGGATCCGAGGACGCCTGGTCCCTCACCGGGCGCTAGGCCGGTAGCCTAGGAACGTGACTAGCACCGATGCAACCGCCGCCGGCCAGGGCCGTGCCGGGGTCTGGAACCTTCCCAACGTCCTGACCATGATCCGCATCGCGCTGGTTCCGTTTTTCGTCTGGTTCCTCGTGGCGGACGCGCCCGGGCTGCACAGTACCTCCGGACCGTGGCGCTGGGCAGCCGTGGCGGCATTCGCCGTGGCCATCTACACGGACAAGCTCGACGGCGACATCGCCAGGAGCCGGAACCTCGTCACGGACTTCGGAAAGATCGCCGACCCCATTGCAGACAAGCTGCTGACCGGTTCCGCCTTGGTGATGCTCTCCCTGCTGGGCGAGCTGCCCTGGTGGGCAACCCTGGTGATCCTGGTCCGGGAATGGGGCATCACCGCACTGCGCTTCTTCGTGATCCGCTATGGGGTCATTCCCGCCTCCCGCGGCGGCAAGCTCAAGACCGTTGTGCAGACGGCGGCGATCTTCCTCTACCTCCTGCCGTTCGGGGCCTTCGCGCCGTGGATGTCCTGGGTTGCGTTCGCCGTCATGATGGCCGCCGTGGCCATCACCCTGTGGACCGGCGTCGAATATGTGGTCGAAGCACTGCGCCTTCGGAGGAAGGGCAAGCGGCAGGCAGGGGCCGTCCCGGGGCAGGAAACAGCGACGGGGCAGGACCAGGCATGAGCAACCTGCACCTTTTGGCCGGGCAGGCTGTACGGCAGGCAATCGACTCCGGGCAGACCGTTGCCACTGCAGAGTCGCTGACGGCCGGCATGGTGTCTGCTGTCCTTGCCGATACCCCCGGTGCCTCGGGCATGCTGCAGGGCGGGGTCATCGCCTATCAGAACTCCGTGAAGGAGTCGGTGTTGCACGTCCCTGCCGACCTCCTTGCCAGTGCCGGATCCGTGGACCCGGACGTTGCCTGTGCCATGGCGGCCGGCGCGCGCACGGTCCTGGGCGCCGACGTCGGAATTTCCACAACCGGGGTGGCAGGTCCGGACGCCCACGACGGCAAGCCCGTGGGGCGCGTCTACATTGGGATTGCCACGGCGGCCGGAACCGCAGCTTTCGAATACTCCTTTACCGGCAGCAGGCCTGACATTCGGGGCGCGGCCTGCGCCGCGGCCCTGGAACGGCTCCTTGAGGCACTGTCCGCCTGACACGTGGCGGCCCCCAAGTTACCGGGCGTAAAGTTGACGGGAACAAAAGCCGGTACCGATTAGTTATTACATTGTGTCGCTTCCGGATAGCGGAGGCGCCTAGGATGAAATGACCACGACGGTTCGCCTACGGCGGACCTGACCAATGAGGGAGCAAGGCGATACAGATGGTAAAGCAGCCCGTATCCGTAAACGGCGTTGTCCGCTGGAAGGATGTGGGCCTCGCCGAACAGGCTAAGAGCGAACAGAAGGAGCGCAAGATGGTAGTACTTCGTCACGAAATCGGTGATGTGCTGCGCGATGTCCGCCAGCGTCAGGGACGCACGCTCCGTGAAGTTTCGCACAGCGCCCGCGTCTCCCTGGGATACCTCAGCGAAGTGGAGCGCGGCCAGAAGGAAGCCTCGTCAGAGCTCCTGTCCTCGATCTGCTCGGCACTGGATGTTCCGTTGTCAAGCATGCTCCGTGAGGTCAGCGACCGTGTGGCAGTAGCTGAAGGCGTCGCGGTTCCGGACACCGTTCCGCAGGAATTCTCCCAGCGTTACGGCCGCGACCTGGAACGCGACCTCAACACTGAACTGAACGACGAACTCTCCACAGGCCTTCTCTCCGGCGCCCGTTAAAGGCGGCCCCCGCCGCGAGGTGGGCCTTGGAACGCAGAAGCCCCCGGCCATGCCGGGGGCTTCCTGCATGTCACCCGCGGTTGATCTACCCGTTGTGCCCTGCGGGCTATTCCTCCTCTGCCGTGGATCCGCCCGCACCTTCCCGGGGGAACCCGTCACGCTCATAGGTGGAGTTCAACTTGGCCATGTAGCGGGCCAGTTCCTGCAGGTCCTCCACCGGCCACTCACGCAGCCGCTCCTGGAAGACCTGGCGCCTCGCGTCCTGGACCTGGTGCATCTTCTCTTCGCCCTTTGGCGTCAACCGGATGGACTGCGCGCGGCGGTCCTGGGGATCCGCCTCCTTGGACACCAGGCCCAGGCTCTCCAGGAAGGCAATCTGCCGGCTGACCGACGGTTTGCCCACCCCGATGTTCATGGCGAGCTCGGTCAGGCGGATGGGGCCTTCCCTCCGGATCACCGTCAACAGTCCGTAGGCGGCAGGCTCCATGTCGGGGTGGACTTCGCGCGAAAGCTGGTTGGAGATGGCCCTTGCCCGCCGCCAAAAGAGGCTGATCTGGTGCTCGACATTCTGCAGTGCGGTATCGGCGGCATCATCGCCGGCGGCCTGCTGCGGCGGGAGATCAGGGGAGTTGCTCATGGCAACAATTCTAGGGTCCGCAATCATGAGAGGATTTACCGATGCGAATCAGCGAGTACTGGCGTCTGATGGATGACGAGTTCGGCGCGGGATACTCCCGCGTGCTGAGCAGTACCCTGGTCCTTGCCAGTGTGGGCAGCCGCACCGCCGACCAGGCCCTGGCTTCAGGCGTCGACCCCCGCAAGGTGTGGCTGGCAGTCTGCGATGTCCAGGACGTGCCGGCTGAACGGCGGCTGGGACGGGACATCGCCCCGCGCCGCGATTAGGGCGTCTGACACGCCGCACGGTCCGCACTCTTCGAATACCTGTTCGGATAACGCTATGCTTTTTCTGTTGGGCTTATCCACATAGCCGTTGTCCTCAGGCCGGAATGTCAGTGGGTCCGATTAGCGTCAGAGATGACCAATAAAACGGCCGCGAAGGCCACCATCGAGAAAGCATTAGAGGTGTCAACCATGGCGGCAGCCCCGGATCGTGCAAAAGCGCTGGAAGCAGCGCTTGCCCAGATTGACAAGCAGTTCGGCAAGGGCTCGGTCATGCGCCTGGGCGACGAAGTCCGTGCCCCGATCGAAGTCATTCCCACCGGCTCCATCGCTTTGGACGTAGCCCTTGGCATTGGCGGGCTCCCGCGCGGCCGCGTCATCGAAATCTATGGTCCTGAGTCCTCCGGTAAGACCACCGTTGCCCTGCACGCCGTGGCAAATGCCCAGCGTGCCGGCGGAATCGCAGCGTTCATTGACGCCGAACACGCCCTGGACCCCGATTACGCCGCAAAGCTGGGCGTGGACACCGACGCCCTCCTGGTCTCGCAGCCGGACACCGGTGAGCAGGCGCTCGAGATCATGGACATGCTCGTCGGCTCCGGCTCGCTGGACGTCATTGTCATCGACTCCGTCGCCGCCCTGGTGCCGCGCGCTGAAATCGAAGGCGACATGGGCGACAGCCACGTGGGCCTCCAGGCGCGGCTCATGAGCCAGGCCCTCCGTAAAATCACCGGCCGCCTGAGCCAGACCAAGACCACCGCCATCTTCATCAACCAGCTCCGCGAAAAGATCGGTGTCTTCTTCGGTTCCCCCGAAACCACCACCGGTGGTAAGGCCCTGAAGTTCTACGCGTCGGTCCGCATCGACGTCCGGCGGATCCAGACCCTCAAGGAGGGTGCGGACTCTGTCGGCAACCGGACCAAGGCGAAGATCGTCAAGAACAAGATGGCCCCGCCCTTCAAGGTCGCCGAATTCGACATCATCTATGGCCAGGGCATTTCCCGCGAAGGCGGCATCATCGACATGGGCGTGGAGCACGGCATCATCAAGAAGTCCGGCTCCTGGTTCACCTACGACGGTGACCAGTTGGGCCAGGGCATGGAGAACTCGCGCCGTTTCCTGCGCGACAACCCCGAGCTCGCGGCGGAACTTGAGCGACTGATCAAGGAGAAGCTCGGTGTCGGCGTAAAGCCTGCCGAGGATGAATCCAAGGACGCGCCAAAGCTGAAAGCCGTCGACGGGTTCTAACCCTTGACAGGACCACGTTCACAGCGGGAGCGTACCGGCGGCCCTTCTTCAGGGCCGCCGGACGGCTTTAACCTTCCAGATGATCCGCAGGCCGTTGACGCCGAACCGGATCCCTTCACGGTGGCGCAGGCCATCGTGTACCGGCAACTCACCGCAGCCCCTAAAAGCAGGCTTCAGCTTGCCCGGAAACTGGCCGAGCGGAACATCCCGGAAGACGTCGCCGAGGCGGTGCTGGACAAGTTCCAGGAGGTCCGCCTGATCAATGACGCCGAGTTCGCGGACATGTGGGTCAGGAGCCGGTCCCAGTCCCGCAAGCTTGCCAAGGGTGCTCTCCGGCGTGAACTCGCCGAGAAAGGCATTGACCAGGAGACAGCTGCTTCTGCCTTGGAGCAGTTGACCGACGCCGACGAGGAATCCGCTGCCCGCATGCTGGTGGAGCGTAAACTCCGGTCCGGAACGGACTTAACCGACCGCGCGGAAAGGGACAAAACTGTCCGGCGGTTGGCCTCCATGCTGGCAAGGAAGGGCTACCAGCCCTCCCAGGCGTTCAGGATCGTCAATGACGTCCTGGATTCCCGGCACGATCCCGACGGCGGCATGCTCCAAAGCCGGTACCCTTAACTGGTGAGTTTGACCATTCCTTCCCCCCGTTCCGGCGCCCCGTCCATCGAGCCCGGTGCTGTCCCGCTGTCCGGTTCTGTTCCAGCCGGCGAAGCGCAGCCGCGTACTTACCAGGTCCGCACGTTCGGTTGCCAGATGAACGTGCACGATTCGGAGCGGATGGCGGGCATGCTTGAGGATGCGGGCTATGTTCCCGCGGAGGGCGAACATGCTGACGTTGTGGTGTTCAATACGTGCGCTGTCCGGGAAAACGCCGACAACAAGCTCTACGGCAACCTCGGCATCCTGGCCCCCGTCAAGGCAGCCAACCCCGGTATGCAGATCGCCGTGGGTGGGTGCCTGGCCCAAAAGGACCGCGAAACCATCCTCAAGAAGGCCCCGTGGGTGGACGCAGTCTTTGGCACCCACAACGTCGGTGCCCTGCCCGCGCTCCTGGAGCGTGCACGGCACAACAACGAGGCCCAACTGGAAATCCTGGAGTCCTTGGACGTCTTTCCGTCCACGCTGCCCACAAAGCGCGACTCCGTCTACTCCGGCTGGGTGTCCATCTCGGTCGGGTGCAACAACACGTGCACGTTCTGCATCGTGCCAGCGCTCCGCGGCAAGGAGAAGGACCGCCGGCCAGGTGACATCCTGGCCGAGATCCAGGCGCTTGTGGATGACGGCGCCATCGAAGTGACCCTCCTTGGCCAGAACGTCAACTCCTACGGCGTCGAATTCGGGGACCGGCAGGCCTTCTCCAAGCTCCTTCGCGCCTGCGGCGATATCCAGGGCCTTGAACGCGTCCGCTTCACCAGCCCGCATCCTGCCGCCTTTACCGATGATGTCATCGACGCCATGGCAGAGACGCCCAACGTGATGCCACAGCTTCACATGCCGCTGCAATCCGGTTCGGACCGCATCCTCAAGGCCATGAAGCGCTCCTACCGGTCCACCAAGTTCCTGGGCATCCTGGACAAGGTCCGGGACAGGATTCCGCAGGCCGCCATCTCCACCGACATCATCGTCGGGTTCCCCGGCGAAACCGAGGAGGACTTCCAGGCGACGCTGGACGTGGTGGAAAAGTCCCGCTTTGCCACCGCCTTCACCTTCCAGTACTCAAAGCGCCCCGGCACGCCCGCAGCCGACCTGCCTGACCAACTGCCAAAGGCGGTGGTGCAGGAGCGCTTCGAACGCCTCACCGCCCTCCAGGATCGGATCGCTGCTGAGGAAAACCGGAAGCAGCTCGGCCGCAGGCTCGAGGTCATGGTCACGGCCCAGTCCGGACGGAAGGCCGGGGAAACCCACCGGCTGTCCGGCCGCTCCCAGGACCAGCGGCTGGTGCACTTCTCGGTCCCTGACGGTGCTCCTGCCCCCAGGCCCGGGGACCTCGTCACCGTCACCATCACCGAGGCCGCGGCCTTCCACCTGGTGGCCGATCCCACTGCCCAGGATTACAGCCTGCGCCGCTCACGCGCAGGGGATGCCTGGGACAGGTCCCAGGCTGACTCCTGCGGTGCGCCGGCCCCGGGTACCGGCGACGGACCCAAGGCTGTCTCCCTGGGCATGCCCTCGCTGCCGCTGCGCACCCGCTGAAGGTGGCTGCCCCGCCCGTCATCGCCGTCGTCGGCCCCACCGGCTCCGGTAAATCCGACCTCGCCGTCAACCTCGCATTGGAACTGAACGGCGAGGTCATTAACGCCGATGCCATGCAGTTCTACCGCGGCATGGACATCGGCACCGCCAAGATCACGATGGCCGAGCGCAGGGGAGTGCCGCACCACCTCCTGGACATCCTGGACGTAACGCAGGAAGCCAGCGTCTCGGACTTCCAGCAGCAGGCCCGGGACGTCATCGAGGACATCCATTCCCGCGGCAAACGCGCAATCCTTGCCGGCGGCTCCGGGCTGTACGTGCGGGCCGCCCTGGATGTCCTGGAATTCCCGGGCACGGAACCAACACTGCGTGCCCGGCTGGAGGCGGAGCACGCGCAGCTGGGCACCCAGGTGCTCCTGGACCGGTTGAGGGCAGTAGATCCGGCATCCGCTGACAGGGTCTCGGACGCGCGGCGGATCATCCGCGCCCTGGAGGTCCATGAACTGACCGGAAGGCCCTTCAGTTCCTTCATGCCCCGCCGGGAGTATTACCAGCCGGCGGTCCAGGTGGGTCTGGGCGTGGACCGGGAGGTCCTGCGGGAGCGGCTGGCGGCACGGGTGCACCGGATGGTGGAGTCCGGCCTGCTGGAGGAAGTCCGGCTGCTCGATGCCCGGGGCCTGCGGCGGGGTAAAACCGCCTCACGCGCACTTGGCTATGCGCAGTTCCTGCGGGTGGTCGACGGCACGGCGACCGTTGCAGACGCCGCGGAGGAGACCATCGTGGCCACCCGGCAGTTCGCCCGCCGCCAGCTGACCTGGTTCCGCGCCGACCCCCGCATCAGCTGGCTGGACTGGCAGGATCCGGGACTCGTTGGCAAGGCAGCGGAGTTGTGCCGGTAGCTGCGGTTTCAGCGCCGGCAGGATGCGCCGCTACGCTTGGGACCATGAATGCAACCCCCGCCGAAACCACCGGAACCGTCCCGCACACGCTGAGCGGGCTCCGCTTCTCCAAGGGGCACGGGACCGGCAACGATTTCGTCCTGGTGGCCGACCCTGAAGGCGCCCACGTCATCGGCGCGGACCAGGCCGCCGCGCTCTGCGACCGGCACCGGGGGATCGGCGCCGACGGCCTGATCCGGGCCGTCCCTTCCCGTTTCCTGCCCGAGGGCCGGGAACTGCTCACCGAAGCCCCGGACGCGGAATGGTTCATGGACTACCGCAACGCCGACGGCTCACTGTCTGAAATGTGCGGCAACGGGGTCAGGGTGTTCGTCCACTTCCTGCGGTCCGAGGGCCTGATCGATCTGCCCGACGGCGGATCGCTCACCATCGGCACCCGCGGCGGGGTAAAGACCGTGGTCCGGACAGGAAACGGGTATGCCGTGGACATGGGCCCCTGGGAGTTCATCTTCCCCGGGGAGGCAAGCGCCAAGGCCATGGATTCCCTGGTCACCGCCGACGGACTGGAAGTTGCCCGTCCTGCCTTGTCCGTGAGCATGGGGAACCCGCACACGGTAGTGGCCCTCGCGGAACTGGACGAACTCAAAGGTACCCGGCTCTTCACCGCACCCAAGGTCGATCCGGTACCCCCCAACGGGACCAACGTGGAGTTCGTGGTCCCCGCGGAGCCGCTGGTCCATGAAGGTGTGGGCTCTGTGACCATGCGGGTGCACGAACGCGGTGTGGGGGAGACCCAGTCCTGCGGAACCGGGGCCTGCGCCGCGGCCGTGGCCATCCGGCACTGGGCCGGAGCGGAAGCCCCCGATGCCTGGCGGGTCCACGTTCCTGGCGGTGTGGTGGGCGTGAAGTTCTTTGCCGGCCCCGGCGGCCATGAGCACGTGGAACTCAGCGGCCCCGCCGTTATTGTTGCGAGCGGGACGCTTTCGTAACCTTCAGGATCCGGAAGGACTTTGACGTGGACTCGCGCGTCACGCTGAAGGAACTGTCCAGTTCAGCGGCCAGCCAGCGCTGCAGGGAGTCCGAGCCCAGGTTCTTCTGCACCACTAGCCATGCAGTCCCGCCCTCTGCCAGGCGCGGAAGCCACAGCTTGAGCAGCGCGTGCAGTTCGTCCTTGCCGATCCTGATGGGCGGGTTGGACCAGATGGTGTCGAACCGCAGGTCGGGGTCTACCTCCTGGGGAGTGCTGGCCACGACGTTGGACAGTCCCAGTGAAGCCGCGTTTTCGTTGGTGAGGGTGACGCAGCGTTCGTTGACATCCACTGCATAGACCTTTGACCCGGGCGCCAGCAGTGCCATGGTGAGCGCGATGGGACCCCAGCCGCATCCGATATCCAGCAGGTTTCCCGTGGGGTGCGGCGCCGGAACTTCGGCCAGGAGCACCGCTGTACCCTTGTCGATCCCGTCCGGGCTGAAGATGCCCGTGGAAGTCTGGAGCCTGCGCGTTTCACCGGCCAACTCCACGGTCAGGGGCTTCCGGGTGAAGGGGCCGGCGGGGGACGTGCTGAAATAGTGTGCGGACTCCATAACTGGCCAGAGTAGTTCCCCTTGCAGCGTAATGGGAAACCGTGCAAAACCCGCTCTGCTACGCTGGATCGCATGTTCCTGATCTTCGAGTAGCCGGCACGGGCCACGCCCGTCCCGCAGCCTGTCCTCCAGTGACAGCCCGTTCCGCAGCGATGCAGGTTTTAAGCCTTCCGCTTGTGCACCGGCCAGACCCAACTGTCTGTCCCGGCAGCCGGACGATACTCGAAAGTCAGCCTCCTGCTGCACTTCCCGCTGTTTTCCGGCCCCATTTTGCCCCGCCGCCGTCCTGACGCGGCATCCCCGGCCCCGGCATTGCAGCCGGCCGCCACAAAAACAGGAGTATTGCATGACCGCAGGCCGTCAGCCCAGCGCGAATACGTTCCAACTTCCAACCAATCAGCACTATTCTGGAATTGCCGAATCTTCAAAGGAGACCATGACCAGCCAGCCCAACACCGGTTCCGATCCAGCCGCCCAGGACATGAGTCCGCAGGAGATCCAGGCTGTCATCGACCGGATCCTCGCCAAGGACGTCCCGGCCAAGAATGTCAGCACGCCCGCCGGTGAGGGCAGCGGCAATGGAAAAGCGGTGCTCGGCAAGGCACAGGCAATTTCCCGCCTCGACGAAGAACACTCAACCTACGACGGCGACCAGCAGGACCTCGAGGAACGGCGCGCGCTGCGCCGAAGGGCAGGCCTGTCCACCGAACTCGAAGACGTCACCGAAGTCGAGTACCGCCAGCTCCGCCTGGAGCGGGTGGTCCTGGCCGGGCTGTGGTCCGAGGGCACCCTTGCGGACGCCGAAAACTCACTGCGTGAGCTGGCAGCCCTCGCCGAGACTGCCGGCTCCGAAGTCCTGGACGGGCTGGTGCAGCGCCGCGACAAGCCGGACCCGGGAACCTTCCTGGGTTCAGGCAAGGCACTCGAACTCAAGGACATTGTCATGTCCACCGGTGCAGACACCGTGGTGGTGGACGCTGAACTGGCGCCTTCCCAGCGCCGTGGCCTTGAGGACATCGTCAAGGTCAAGGTCATCGACCGTACGGCCCTGATCCTTGACATCTTCGCCCAGCACGCCAAGAGCCGCGAAGGCAAGGCCCAGGTGGAGCTTGCGCAGCTGGAATACCTGCTTCCCCGCCTGCGCGGCTGGGGCGAGTCGATGTCCCGCCAGGCCGGTGGCCAGGTGGGCGGCGCTGCCGCCGGCATGGGCTCCCGTGGCCCCGGTGAGACCAAGATCGAACTGGACCGGCGCCGGATCCGTACCCGCATGGCCAAGCTGCGGCGTGAAATCGCCGCGATGAAGCCGGCACGCGAGACCAAACGGGCCAACCGCCGTCGTAATGAAGTGCCCTCCGTGGCCATTGCAGGGTACACCAACGCCGGAAAATCCTCCCTCCTCAACCGGCTTACGGACGCCGGAGTCCTGGTGGAGAACGCGCTGTTCGCCACCCTGGATCCCACCGTCCGCAAGGCGGAAACCGCGGACGGCCTCGGCTACACCCTGGCGGACACTGTCGGATTCGTCCGCTCGCTGCCCACCCAGCTGGTGGAGGCCTTCCGCTCCACCCTCGAGGAGGTGGCGGACTCGGACCTGATCCTGCACGTGGTGGACGTTTCGCATCCCGATCCCGAAGGACAGATCGCTGCCGTCCGGAAGGTCTTCAGCGAAGTTGATGCCCGCAAGGTGCCGGAAATCATCGTGTTGAACAAGGCCGATGCGGCCGACCCCTTCGTGGTGGAGCGTCTGAAGCAGCGCGAGCCACGCCACGTGGTGGTCTCCGCCCGCACCGGTGAGGGCATTCCTGAACTGCTGAAGGCCATCAGCGAATCGATTCCCCGGCCTTCGGTCAAGATGGACGTGCTCATCCCTTACGACCGCGGAGACCTGATCAGCAAGCTCCACGAGTCCGACGCCGAAATCCTCAACGTGGACCACGTTGAGGCAGGGACCAGGGCTGAGGTGAAGGTCCGCGAGGGCCTGGCGTCCGAACTGGAACCATTCGTCGTCGATGAGTGATCCCGCGGCCGGCGAAGCCCCGCAGACGGACGGCGAGCAGTTCGTCATTGAACTGCTCGACCGTGCCGTCGCGGGCATGGGCGGACAAAGCCGCACCGGACAGCACGAAATGGCCCGGCAGGTGGCCCGGGCCATCGAAACGGGCAACCACCTGCTGGTCCAGGCCGGCACCGGGACGGGAAAATCTCTGGCCTACCTGGTGCCGCTGATCGCCCACGCCCTTGAGAGCAACAAGCCGGCGTTGGTGTCCACGGCAACGCTGGCACTGCAGACGCAGATTGTTGGCAGGGACCTGCCACGGCTGCTGAAGAACATCACCCCTGCCCTGGAACGGCCCGTCAAGGTTGCCCTGGTGAAGGGACGGTCCAACTACGTCTGCCGCCACAAACTCGAAGGCGGTTTCCCTTCCGAGGAGCCCTCCGAAGGGCAGCTTTTTTCCCTGGGCGAAGACACCAGTGTCCCGCACTTCGCCGCGTCCGTGGGCGGCCCCTCCTCGCAACTTGGCAAGGAAGTGGTGCGGCTCCGCGAGTGGGCGGAGAAAACGGCCACCGGCGACCGGGACGAGCTCCTCCCCGGCGTGACAGACCGTGCCTGGCGACAGGTGTCCGTTACCTCCATGGAGTGCCTGGGCGCCCAGAAATGCCCCATGGCCGCCGAGTGCTTTAGCGAGCTGGCGCGGCAGGACGCCGCCGAGGCCGATGTGGTGGTAACCAACCATGCCATGCTGGCTGTCAGCGCATTCGAAGGGCTTGCAGTCCTGCCCGAGTATGACGTCGTGGTGGTGGACGAAGCCCACGAACTCCAGGACCGGGTTACCGGCGCCGTGTCCGGGCAGCTGTCCGTAGCCATGGTCCACGCTGCCGCGTCCGGCGCCCGCAAACATACCGCCATCACCGTTGACGCCCTGAACGCCGCAGCCGACAACCTCGAGCTGGCCCTTGCCGGCGCGCCGAACGGCCTGCTCCCCAACGGCCTGAACGACGAACAGCTGGACTGCATCGACCAGCTGCGGGAGGCCTGCCGCGCCGCGTTGTCAGATTCCAAGGGGGACAGCAACACCACTGCCGACGGCGGCCGGCAGCTGGCGCGGTCCCGCCTCATGCTCATCCTGGAACTGTGTGAGCGGCTGATCGCTGCCCGGGAAAACCGGGAAGTCGTCTGGTTTTCCCGCGCCGGCACCTTCGATCCAGGCCAGGGATACACGCAGCCCGATGACAGCGCGCCGGTGCTGATCAACATCGCACCGCTGTCCGTTGCCGGAAGGTTGCGGGAAGGCCTTTTCGCCGGGCACACCGTCGTGTTGACCTCCGCAACGCTGGCGATTGGCTCGGCTTTCGAACCCGCAGCCGGGGGATTGGGCCTCATCGGTGAGGGCGCCCCCAGCTGGACGGGGGTGGATGTCGGCTCGCCCTTCGATTACCCCAAACAGGGCATCCTCTATGTGGCCGGCCACCTGCCAAAACCCGGCCGTGGTGTTTCCCCTGAGGCGCTGGAGGAACTGGAAGCGCTCATCAAAGCGTCGGGCGGGGGTGCACTGTGCCTGTTTTCGTCGCGCCGGGCGGCTGAAGAGGCCGCCGACGCCCTCCGGCCCAAGCTCGATGTGACTGTACTCTGCCAGGGTGAATCGACCATGACAGCTCTGGTCAAGCAGTTCGCGGACGAACCGGACACCTGCCTTTTCGGGACGATGTCCCTGTGGCAGGGAGTTGACGTTCCGGGAGGCTCCTGCCGCCTGGTGGTGATCGACCGCATACCGTTCCCCAGGCCGGACGATCCGCTGATGACGGCGCGTTCCCGTGCCGTGGCGCAGGCGGGCGGGAACGGCTTCATGTCGGTGTCGGCCACGCACGCTGCCATCCGGCTGGCCCAGGGCGCCGGCCGGCTGATCCGGTCCACTGGAGACAAAGGTGTGGTGGCCGTTCTGGATTCCCGACTGGCGACAGAGCGCTATGCAGGCTTCCTGCGGGGAGCGCTCCCGCCGTTCTGGGCCACCACGGACCGCAGTAAGGCACTGGCCGCGTTGACCCGGCTTGGGGCGGACGCGGCCAGATAGCTGGTGTCCAGGGATAACACCCGGTAAACCGACGGACCGTCGGCTAAAGTGAACGTGGCCAGTGGATCCTTAGCCAAAAGGAACGGCTAAAGGGAACGCAGGACCGAGACCACTTTGCCCATGATGGTGGCGTGATCTCCCAAGATGGGTTCGTACTGGGTGTTCTGGGGGAGCAGCCAGGTGTGGCCGTCGCGCTGGCGGAACGTCTTGACGGTTGCCTCGTCATCAAGCAAAGCCGCAACAATGTCCCCGTTGGCGGCGTCCGCCTGGCGCCTCACCACCACCCAGTCACCGTCACAGATGGCCGCGTCCACCATGGAATCGCCTGCCACCCGTAGCATGAAAAGTTCGCCCTGGCCAACGAGCTGGCGGGGGAGCGGCATGACGTCTTCGACGAGCTGCTCGGCGAGGATGGGGCCGCCGGCAGCAATCCGGCCAACCAACGGAACCATGGCCGTATCAAGGGCAGTGGGGAGTTCGGTCACCGTGGCTCCGCTGCCCTGGGCCTGGGGAGCAGGAGATGTGCCTGCTGCCTTGCCGCCGCCGTCCAACGTGAGCGGCATCAGGACTTCCATGGCGCGCGGCCGCTTGGGATCGCGCCGCAGGTAACCCAGCTTTTCCAGTTGCGAGAGCTGGTGGGTCACGCTGGACAGGCTCGCCAGGCCCACGGTGTCGCCGATCTCGCGCATGGAGGGCGGGTAGCCATTTTCATTGACTGAGCGCTGGATCGTTTCGAGGATCTTCTTCTGCCGCGGCGTCAAACCCTTGGCTGTCTTCTTCGATTGCGGGGCGGTCCTGCCCCCGGCGGCTGCTGCTGCCATATTCGCCAATGCCTTTCGCTTGCCGCCGGACCTTTCGCCTGGCGCTGTTCCGCAGCGCCACCGGAAGGACTGCCACTGTCATTGTCAGACCCTGCTGATCAACTTCAGTGGTGGTTGTTCTTTGGTTTCAAAACTAGGCCAGCCACATGGGTTTTTCAAACATTTGTTCTAGCGAGTCTCGACATTATTCGTTGATAGGTGCTAAAACTTAACAAGCAAAGTTCGAACATGTGTTCTAACCAGTGCTTGCCCTATTCGAAGACGTGGCCGGAAGTGGTTGGCGGCCACGGAACACATCGAGGGGCAGCTGGCTGGGTGGACACCCGGGCAGCACGGCAGGTCCAGGAGGGCTCAGTTCATGTCAGCTATATCTCTTCATCAGGTTTCACTCCCGCAGCCGGTTTCCCTGCGGGGGCGGAAGACTTCAAAGCGCTCGATTTCTGCAAAGAGCGGCGGCCCATCAGCAGCGCCTTTGCGGCTCACGCGGCGGGGGCAGATCGTCCTAATCGGAGTGCCTCTAGTACTTCTCGCCGTCCTGCTGGTGTCCCTGTCCGGACTCTTCAACTCGCCGGCCAAAGCCTCAGATTCCGCTGCTGACCTGGCCGTAACGCCCACGGTCACGGTAACGGTGCAGGCCGGGCAGTCGCTGTGGTCAATCGCCGGGGCCGTTGCTCCGGACCGGGATGCACGGGACGTGGTGGCAGACATCGTCCAGCTCAACAACCTTTCCGCCGGCGCCGTCCTGCCTGGCCAGCAACTCTTCGTCCCCACACGCTAAGCGGGATGCGGGTGTCGGCCCCGGAAGAAACCCGGCCAATTGCCCGCCACGCCCTTGGCGAACAGCACCCGTCACATTTTCCGGTGGTTGCCCCGGCAACTAAACTGTTCAGGTGAACGACCAGCTAGAACGTCTGAACCGGCTTCCCCTCCGCAGCAATCTTCGTGGGCTGACCCCGTACGGAGCACCCCAGCTGGACGTCCCCATCCTGCTGAACGTCAATGAGAACACCCATGGTGTTCCTGCAGACGTGCGTGCCGCCATAAGCGCCGCAGTTACGGAGGCTGCCGCGGGGCTCAACCGCTATCCGGACCGGGAGTTCACCGAACTGCGGAAAGCATTGGCGGAATACCTGGGCCACGGGCTCGATGAAACCAACCTTTGGGCAGCCAACGGCTCCAATGAAGTCCTGCAGCAGATCCTCCAGGCCTTTGGCGGCCCGGGGCGCACCGCGCTCGGCTTCCCGCCCACGTATTCCATGTACCCCCTGCTGGCCAGCGGAACGGACACCGCATACATCACCGGTCAACGCGCGGAAGGCTATGACCTGAGCGCAGAGTCCGCCGCCCGGCAGGTCAAGGAACTGCAGCCGAACATCGTGTTTCTTTGCTCGCCCAACAATCCCACCGGGACCGGCCTGGGACTGGATGTCGTTGAGGCTGTGTATGAGGCCGGCGAGGCAAGCCAGGCCATTGTGATCGTCGACGAGGCCTACCACGAGTTCGCGCACGACGGGACTCCCAGTGCCCTGACCCTGCTGCCCGGACGGGAGCGGCTGATCGTTTCCCGGACCATGAGCAAGGCCTTCGCCCTGGCCGGCGCCCGGCTTGGCTACATGGCGGCCGCCCCGGAGGTCACCGACGCGCTGCGGCTGGTACGCCTGCCGTACCACCTGTCCGCGATCACCCAGGCGACGGCCCTGGCCGCCCTCCAACACCGTGAAGCGCTGATGGCTGATGTCCAGGACATCAAGAAGCAGCGCGACCGGATCGTGACGGAACTGACCCGGATGGGCCTCGCCCCGGCCGCGTCGGACTCCAACTACGTGTTCTTTGGCGGCTTGGAAAACCCGCACCAGGTCTGGCAGGAGCTGTTGGATGCGGGGGTGCTCATCCGCGACGTGGGAATTCCCGGCCACCTTCGGGTCACTGCAGGCACTGAGGCGGAAACCACAGCCTTCCTTACATCCCTGGAGCGCATCCTTGCGGGCCAGGCCGCGCTTCCCGCCTAGACTTGATACAGCGGCGCTGGACGCCTTGAACCACTTCCTCTCCCACTAAGGATCCTTCAGCATGAGTCCCACCGGATTGAATACGGCCGCGGCCCGGACCGCCCGTATGGAGCGTGCCACGAGCGAGTCCTCCGTACTCGTGGAGATCAACCTCGACGGAACCGGCGTATCGGACATCGATACCTCTGTGCCGTTCTACGATCACATGCTCACGGCGCTGTGCAAGCACTCCCTGATCGACATGACGGTCAAGGCCACGGGTGACACCCACATCGACGTCCACCACACAGTGGAGGACGTGGCCATCACCTTCGGCGAGGTCCTCCGGACCGCCCTGGGCAACAAGGCCGGGATCCGCCGGTTCGGCGAAGCCACCGTGCCGCTGGACGAAGCGCTTGCCAACGCTGTGGTGGACGTCTCCGGGCGTCCTTACCTGGTGCACGGCGGCGAGCCCGCCGGTCAGGAGTACCACCTGATCGGCGGCCACTTCACCGGTTCCCTGACCCGCCACGTTTTCGAGGCGATCACGCTGCACGCGGGCATCTGCCTGCACATGAACGTGCTCGCCGGCCGGGACCCGCACCACATCGTCGAGGCACAGTTCAAGGCCTTCGCACGCGCCCTCCGCGCCGCCGTCGAACCCGATCCCCGGGTCGAGGGCATCCCCTCCACCAAGGGGGCGCTGTGAGCGGGCAGGTCCTGAAGGACGGCGCCATCATCGACCCGTCCGCTTCACGCAAGCTGCCTTCACCCGAGGGCAAGCCCACAGTCACCGTGCTCGACTACGGCTCCGGGAACGTGCGATCCGCTGTACGTGCCCTGGAACGTGCCGGAGCGGAAGTGATCCTCAGCGCCAAGCCTGAAGATGTACTGAACGCGGACGGTCTGGTGGTCCCGGGTGTGGGTGCCTTCGAAACCGTCATGCGCGAACTTAAGGCCGTTGACGGAATCCGGCTCATTGGCAGGCGGGTGGCAGGCGGCCGCCCCGTGCTTGGCATTTGCGTGGGCCTCCAGGTCCTCTTCGAAGCCGGAGTGGAGCACGGCACCGAAGCCGAGGGCATCGGTGAGTGGCCGGGCAAGGTCGAGGCACTCCGCGCCGAAGTGGTTCCGCACATGGGCTGGAACACCGTCAAGGTCCCGGAAGGCTCCAAACTCTTCGCCGGCCTCGAAAACGAACGGTTCTATTTCGTGCACTCATATGGCGTGCAGGAATGGAACTTCGACGTCATCCAGCCCCGGATGGCGCCGCCCCTGGTGACCTGGTCTGAACACGGCGGCCCGTTTATCGCGGCGGTCGAGAACGGCCCCCTCTGCGCCACCCAGTTCCACCCCGAGAAGTCCGGCGACGCCGGCGCGCGGCTCCTGCGCAACTGGGTGGAAGGCCTGCGCAAGCCGGTTGGCGGCCAACCTGCTGCAGCGCCGGCCGATGCCGGCAGCGACGTCTAGATGTGGTCCGTACTCCTGACGGGTCTCGCCGGCATTCTCATCGGCGGCGGCATCTCCTTCCGGCAGCAGCACAAGCCGCTCTGGACCCAGATCGGGTTCTACGTGCTGGCCGCCATGTCACTGCTCGCCGCCTACCTGCTGACGCTGCCGGCGGGCTGACCGCCGCCGTGGCGTCAGTGCCATGCCGGCCTGCACGCCCTGCCCCACCCAGCCTTTGCCCGAACCGAAGAACCAACATCGAGGATGAGTATGACCACCGCACATGACCTGCCGGTACTTGAACTGCTGCCTGCCGTCGACGTCGTCAACGGCCAGGCCGTCCGGCTGGTCCAGGGCGAGGCCGGCAGCGAAACCAGCTACGGAACGCCCCTTGAAGCTGCACTGAACTGGCAGCAGCAGGGCGCCGAGTGGGTGCACCTGGTGGACCTGGACGCCGCTTTCGGCCGCGGCTCCAATGCTGACCTGCTCCGTGAAGTTGTGGGCCGGCTGGACATCAAGGTGGAGCTCTCCGGCGGACTCCGTGATGACCAGACCCTGGAGGCCGCCCTTGACCTGGGTGTGGCGCGGGTCAACCTGGGGACGGCTGCGCTGGAGAACCCGGAGTGGACTCAGCGGGCCATCGAGCGCTTTGGCGACAAAATCGCCGTCGGCCTTGACGTCCGCGGGACAACCCTGGCCGGCCGGGGCTGGACCAAGGAAGGCGGAGACCTCTGGGACGTGCTGGGCCGCCTCGAGGAGGCCGGCTGCTCCCGTTACGTCGTGACCGACGTGACCAAGGACGGCACGCTGCAGGGACCCAACGTCGAACTCCTCCGCCAGATGGTGGAAAAGACCGGCAAGCCTGTGGTTGCTTCCGGCGGCATCTCCAGCCTGGATGACCTGAAGGTCCTCCGGTCGCTGGTCCCCCTGGGCGTCGAAGGCGCCATCGTGGGCAAGGCCCTGTACGCAGGCGCCTTCACCTTGCCTGAGGCCCTCGACGTCGCCGGCCGTCGCTAGAACCGGCCTATTCACCCATGCCTAATCTCGAAGAGCCGGGGCCCCCGGCAGCCCGCCAACTGCCCGGTCACATCGCGGCAGCCTTGGCCGGTGCCGGCGGCGCCACGGATTCCGCGGGCCAGCCATGGGCAGGACGCAGCCTTGCCGGTGACGCTGGGAAGATCCACAACTTCGAGGACGACGACGGCACGGCCGACGCCGGCTACCTCACCGCTGTCGCCGCGCTCCGGCAGGGGACGGGAGACGAAGCCGGCGTCGTCGCCGCCCTTGCAACGGCACGGGTCTTCATTCCGATTGTTGCGCAGCTGGCCGAAGAGGCTGAATCAGCCCACGGGCTGCACGCCGACAAGCAGGCAGATATGGCCCTGGTGACGCTGAAGGCGGCCGATGGCAGGACCGCCCTCCCCGCATTCACCTCGGCGGCCGCCCTGGCCGCCTGGCATCCGGAGGCCCGGCCCGTCGCCGTGTACGCTGCACGGGCGGCCCTGTCGGCTGTCGCGGAAGGCGCCGAGCTCCTGGTCCTGGACCCGGGAGCAGACGTGACGTTCGTGGTGCGCCGCCCCGGCGTCTGGGCACTGGCACAGCAGCACGGCTGGACCCCTTCGTACAACGACCCCGAACTGGCCGATGAGATGTCCCGCGCGGCCTCCGGTTTCGCCGCCATCCGCAGCATCCGGCTTTTGCCGGGCAGGGGAGTAGTGGCCAGCACAGCCGACGGCTCCGTGCTCCCGGGCGGCGGAGCCGGGCCGGAGCTCCAGGTGGTGCTGTACCTCGAGGACGGCCTGGATGCCGCCGGGGTCCAGGAGTTGGTGGCCGGCCTGCAGTCGGAGTGGTCACGGAATGTATTGTTTGGGGAGCGCGTCGACTCCCTGGAAATCAAACTGAGGCGCGCTCCCGACTAGCGGCAGCCGGATGGGTGATCCCCGCCAGCGCTGCGGCATACCCTGAAGGACCGCTTCGTGAATTTCGCTCTCTACCGGGAGTTGCTCGCCATCCGGCCGATCCGCCGGCTGCTGCTGGTGGGCATGATTGCCCGCATCCCGCACTCGGCCGCCGGGGTGCTCCTGACCCTGCATATCGTCCTTACCCTGGGTCAGGGCTATGCCGCTGCCGGTGCCGCCGCAGCCGTCATGACGATCGGCATTGCCCTGGGCGCTCCATGGCGGGGCAGACGCGTTGACGCCGTGGGACTGCGGACCGCACTTATCCCGTCCGTGATCTCGGAGACGGTGATTTGGTCTGTCGTGCCGCACGTTTCCTACCAGTGGCTCCTCCCGCTGGTCTTCGTGGGCGGCCTGCTCACCCTCCCCATCTTCAGCGTGGTCCGGCAGTCCCTTGGCGTCCTGGCGGAGGGCGACCAGCGGCGCACCGCCTTCGCCCTGGACGCCATCACAACGGAAATGGTCTTCATGATCGGCCCTGCCGCCGGCGCTGTGGTGGCCACCAGTGGATTCACCATTGCCGGGTTGACCGTGGTGGGCGTGGCCACGTCCCTCGCAGGGTTGTTCCTTATGTGGTTCAACCCGCCCACCCGCAGTTCGGGGCAAACCCTCGAATGCGTCGAGGATGAGCAGCACGCAGCGGAAGTCGCCGTCGTCTCCACCGCGCCGGCCCACGTCCAGGAAGCGGCCGCGGAGCTGGCGCCGGCCGGGGCGGCCAGCAGTGCTGCACAGGGACTGCGCGGAAGGCTGGCAGGCGGCTTTGCGTGGTTCACCGCAACGGTCGCGGCACTCTTCGCCGTTGCCGCCGGCGCCGGCATGGTGTTGAGCGGCACCGACGTCGGCATTGTTGCGGCGCTGCAAACCGGCGGACACCAGAGTGAAATCGGCATCGTCTTCGTCTTCTGGTGCGCCGCGTCTGTGGTGGGCGGGCTCATCTACGGCGCCATGCACCGGCCCATCCCGCCTGTCATCCTGCTGCTGGGAATGGCGGCACTGACCCTGCCCATGGCTTTTGCCCACGACACCTGGACCCTGGCTTTCGTCTCCGTCCTGCCGGGCCTGCTCTGCGCTCCCGTACTCTCCGCGGCCTCCGAAAAAGTCGCGGACCTGGTGTCCGAGGAGCGGCGGGGGGAGGCCATGGGCTGGTACGGCTCGGCCCTCACCGCAGGTGTTGCCCTCGGTTCGCCGCGGGCCGGCATCTTCATCGACATCATGGGGCCGTCCGGGGGCTTCGTTTCGGTCGGCGCCGCCGGCGTCGTCCTGTGCCTGGTGGGCCTCGTCCTCCAGCAGCGCCGCCGGAAAGCCGTCGCCTGATACCCGTCTCCTCATCGATTGCTCCCCACCGGCACCCTAACCTCGCAAGCTCGGCCAGGGAACCCTGCCGGCCTGCCCATCGATTGCTGCGTAAACGTCGTTTTGGGCTGGGAAAACGGCAGGTACGGAGCAATCGATGGAGTTAAAGCGCGACGGCGGGACGACCTTGAAAGGCCGTCCCGCCGTCGGACGCTGCTGGGGTGGGTTTTTTCCTTAGTTCACTGCCCCGGTGTACTTTTCGCCTGGGCCCTTGCCCGGTGCGTCCGGAATCAGCGACTCCTCGCGGAAGGCCAGCTGCAGGGACCGCAGACCGTCGCGCAAGGGACCGGCGTGCTGTGAACCGATTTCGGGGGCGGCGGCGGTGACCAGGCCGGCCAGTGCGGTGATCAGTTTCCGGGCCTCGTCCAGGTCCTTGAGTTCGGCCGCGTTGTCCTCCGCGGCCAGGCCAAGCTTGACCGCGGCGGCGCTCATGAGGTGCACGGCGGCCGTGGTGATGACCTCGATGGCGGGTACTTCCGAGATGTCGCGGATCTGTTGTGAAACGTCTGCGCCTGCGTCGCCGGGCTCGAAGACGTACGAATTACTGTCTGGGGTGCTCATACTGGTAAGCTTGACACAGACCGACTGGATGGCGTTATTTTCAGAGATTGTCCCAACGATCAGGTTCCCAACAGCGCTTTTGCGGCGTTGACGGGAATTTTTTCTGTAGAATGGCTTCCAGTTTGCAAGCGGAGTTCTCTCCCACCCGCGTCAGCCGCTGTCCCAGGCGTTCCTTTCGGAATCTGCAGGGGACGCAAGGTTGCCGGGTACCTGGTTGGGCACGGACCGGCACTCGCCGGGACTGTGCACGTGCAGCCCTTTCGGGGTTGCTGAGCCAACCTATCTGAGGCCTTCGATTGCTCCGGCAATTGGGGGCCTTCTCTATTTGCCGGGAATCAACAACAAACACAGGAGCTTTAACATTAGCGAGCCAAGAATCAATGAGCGTATCCGCGTCCCCGAGGTGCGGCTGGTCGGCCCTGCAGGTGAACAGGTAGGAATCGTCCGTATTGAGGATGCCCTGCGACTGGCTGCCGAGTCCGACCTTGATCTCGTTGAAGTTGCACCTCAGGCAAAGCCTCCGGTGTGCAAGCTGATGGACTTCGGCAAGTACAAGTACGAGGCCGCAGTCAAGGCACGTGAAGCCCGGAAGAACCAGACGAACACTGTTCTGAAGGAAATCCGCTTCCGCTTGAAGATCGACACCCACGACTACGAGACCAAGCGCGGCCATGCCCTGCGCTTCCTCGGTGCCGGGGACAAGGTCAAGGCCATGATCCAGTTCCGCGGCCGTGAGCAGCAGCGTCCGGAGATGGGCATCCGCCTGCTCCAGCGCTTTGCCGACGACGTCGCCGAAGTTGGCGTAGTGGAGTCCAGCCCCCGCATTGACGGCCGCAACATGGTCATGGTGGTTGGTCCCCTGAAGAACAAGGCTGAGGCCAAGGCCGAAGCCCGGCGCGCCACCCAGCGCGCGGAGGCGAAGGCGCAGAACGAAGCCAAGGCTTCCGGCCGCGTTGATACCTCAGGCCAGGACCAGGCCCCCATGACGCAGTCACTGGCGGACCTGCTGCCGGAGGGTTTCACCGTCTCCACCGAGCCGGATGCCATCGTTGAGGACAGTGCCCCCGCCGAGGCGCCCGCGGCTCCGGAGCAGGAAGCTCCGAAGCAGGAGGCCCCCAAGGCTGCTGCGCCGAAGCAGGAAGCTCCGAAGCAGGAAGCCCCCAAGGCTGCTGCACCGAAGCAGGAAGCTCCGAAGCAGGAAGCCCCCAAGGCTGCTGCACCGAAGGCCGCTCCGGCGCCCCGGCCCGCAGCTGCCGCCAAGCCGGAAGCCGCCGCGCCTGCGGCGCCCAAGCCGGCCGCTGTGCCTGCACCGCCCAAGCCGGTGGCCAGGCCTGCTGCGCCCAAGCCTGCTGCACGCCCTGCCCCCAAGGCAGCGCCGAAGCCGGCGGGCAAGAAGACCAACTAGTTCACAGCTGCCGGGGTATGCACCCGGCAGTCAGCAACCAGCATGCCGCCCGCAGGGGCGGCTGCGCGATAGAACTGCGGCCCCCGGGCCCGCAGAAACGTAAGGAGATCGGTTCCCATGCCGAAGATGAAGACCCACAGTGGTGCTAAGAAGCGCTTCAAGCTGACCGGCAGCGGCAAGCTGCGCCGCCAGCAGGCCAACCGCCGCCACTACCTGGAGCACAAGTCCTCCCGCCTGACCCGCCGCCTTGCCGGCGACAAGATCGTCTTCAAGGGCGATGCCAAGGTCATCCGGAAGATGCTCGGCATCTAATTTCCAAGTTCTATGAGGGGCTGCCACCTGGTGGTCCGTCACCTGCCAAACAGCATTCTCAGGCCGCCGGAACTCCGGCAGTAGATGCTTGGGATCAGATTTTCGAAGGAGTACGCACGTGGCACGTGTGAAGAGGGCGGTCAACGCCCACAAGAAGCGCCGGGTTGTTCTTGAACGCGCAAAGGGTTACCGCGGACAGCGTTCACGCCTGTACCGCAAGGCCAAAGAGCAGCTGCTGCACTCGTTTGTGTACAGCTACGGCGACCGCAAGAAGAAGAAGGGTGACTTCCGCCGCCTGTGGATCCAGCGCATCAACGCTGCTTCCCGCGCCAACGGCCTCACCTACAACCGCCTCATCCAGGGCCTGAAGGCCGCCGAGGTCGAGGTCGACCGCCGTATGCTGGCCGAGCTTGCCGTCTCTGACGCCAACGCCTTCGCCGCGCTGGTCCAGGTGGCCAAGGATTCCCTGCCGGCAGACACCTCCGCCAAGAAGGCAGCAGCAGCCTAGGCAAGCCGCTTGCCGCCCCTCGACTGAGGGGCCTGTTCAGGAACAGGTGGCAGCAGCTACTACAGTTCTTATATGAACGAAACCGGGCGCCCGCAAGATTTTCCACTGTCCAACCCCCGAGCCGATCGGGTGAAGGACGTGGCAAAGCTTGCAGGGCGCCCGGCCCGTTTAAAGCGTGGCCAGTTCCTGGCTGAGGGGCCGCAGGCCGTGCGCGAGGCACTCAAACTCCACCAGCAGCGGATCGCGGCGGGAGTGCCCGGAATAGTCACCGAGGTCTTCGCCAGCGAAAGCTGCCTTGACCGTTTTCCTGAATTCGAGGAGCTAGCCGGCGGCACCAACGCCCGGCTCGCCTCCGAAGAGGTCCTGGCAGCCATGGCGGACACCGTCAACCCCCAGGGGATCGTCGCCGTCTGCAGGTTTGTGGACGTGCCCCTTGAAGAGGTGCTCGACGCCGGGCCCCGCCTGATTGCCGTGCTGTGCCAGGTGCGGGACCCGGGGAACGCGGGAACTGTCCTGCGCGCGGCTGATTCCGCCGGTGCCGACGCCGTGGTTTTCACGGCCTCCAGCGTGGATATCTACAACCCAAAGGCTGTCCGCTCCACCGCAGGGTCGCTGTTCCACCTTCCCGTCGTACTTGGTGCCGATCCCACGGAACTGGCCCAGGCCTGCAGGGCGCGGGGCATCGGCATCCTCGCCGCTGACGGCTACGGACAGCTGGACCTTGATGTCCTGCAGGACGAGAACGCCCGGCG
The DNA here is from genome assembly GCF_059414945.1 of Arthrobacter sp. SAFR-179. Taxonomy (NCBI): domain Bacteria; kingdom Bacillati; phylum Actinomycetota; class Actinomycetes; order Micrococcales; family Micrococcaceae; genus Arthrobacter; species Arthrobacter sp. SAFR-179. Next base: position 27,964 of record NZ_JBPFDM010000003.1, on the reverse strand, counting down.
CAGGCTCACCGGTACCGGGCCGGACTCCGTCTACGATCTCGCCGCGCCTACCGCGTGGTTTTTCGGCAACGAGGCGCAGGGACTGTCCGCAGCGGAACTGGAACTGGCCGACCACCGGGTGGCTGTCCCCGTCTACGGTGCCGCCGAAAGCCTCAACCTGGGGACCGCGGCCACGGTGTGCCTCTACGCCAGCGCCCGCTCCCAGCGCCGGGTCCAGGCTCCGATGGAACCGGAAGCAGCAACATAAGGACGCACGACGGCGGCAGGAGCCTTGGTCAAGGGCCCGCCCCTCACGGAGGCGTCCGGGCACGGCGTCCGGGGCAGGGCGTCTGGGGCAGGGGCCCGGGGCACGACGACCGGGCCCAAAGAAAAGGCCCCGGAAGTCCGGGGCCCATCGGGTAGTTGCAGACAGAGCGGTTATGGTGCGCGGCTGGTCCGTCCGCGTCCAACGACTGCTCCGTAGATGCCGGCGACAACCAGGCCACCGACGATAGCGAGAATCCAGGTGCCGAGGTCGAAGAAAGCAAGATCGCCCTTGTTGAACAGCAGGCTGCCAATCCAGCCGCCAACAATGGCGCCAACGACACCGAGGATGAGGCTGGTGACCCAGCCGCCGCCGACCCGTCCGGGCATAACGGCCTTAACGATGGCCCCGACTATGAGGCCCAAAATAATCCAAGCAAGAAAACCCATGTCTCCTCCTTATTGTGACCGGGATTAATAGTCCCGATGAGGCTCAAGCTAACATAAGCCCCCCGCAAAGTCAGTAGCCCCAGGGGCGGCGTTGCGGCATCGTTAGGACCCGGCGGACCGCCTGGTTCCCCGCATTTGGACGCACCGGGAAGCGGTCAGGCGGCCAGCGGCCTTTTGCGCTCGAGCAGGCCGCTGAGGAGGGCCACGCCGAAACCAAAGATGGCGAGGACAGCCCCGACCAGGGCCGGGGCAACGAAGCCCCAGCCGAGGGCGATGACAAGGCCGCCGAGGAAGGCGCCCAGTGCGTTGGCCACGTTCAACGCGGCGTGGTTGAGGGAGGAGGCCAGCGATGGGGCATCCGGTGAGGCGTCAAGCAGCCGGGTTTGCAGGGCAGGGATGAGCATCGAGCCGGAAGCTCCCACCACAAAGACCATGACCATGGCGCTCCAGGGCCAGTGCGCGGCGACTGCGTAAACCACCAGGGCCACGGCGATGGCCGGGAGGACCCGGTACAGGGTGCCCATGACGGACTTGTCGGCGAGCCTGCCGCCGACGATGTTCCCGGCCACCATGCCAAGCCCGTAGAGCGCCACCACCAGGGGGATCAGGGCGGACGGGATGCCGGCCACGGCCGTCATGGTGTGGGCGATATAGGTGTAGGTGGCGAAAAAGCCGCCGAAACCCACAATGCCCACCAGGAGGGCCAGCCATACCTGGAGCCGTTTGAGGGCCCCGAGTTCGCGTCTGATGCTCGCGTCCGGGTGCGCGTGCTGGAAGGGGACGAATTTCCACACCATGGCCAGCGCCAGCAGGCCGATGGCACCGACCAGGACGAACAGCAGGCGCCAGCCATAAGTCTGGCCCAGCCACGTGGCGGCCGGTACCCCCACGACGTTGGAGACGCTGAGTCCGGCCATGACCATCGAGATGGCCCATCCCCGCCTTGTCGGCGGAACAAGGGAGGCGGCGATGACGGCTGCCACTCCGAAAAACGCGCCGTGCGGCAGGCCGGCGGCAAAGCGGGACACCAGCATTGAACCGTAGTCGGGCGCAATGAATGAGGAAAGGTTTGCCACGGTAAAGAACAGCAGCAGCCCCAGCGCGAGTTTCTTGCGGGGGAGTTTGGCGCCGACGGCGGCCAGGAGGGGAGCTCCCACCACCACCCCCAGCGCATAGGCGGAGATGAGGTGCCCGGCTTCAGGGGTGCTGATCCCCAGGCCCTCCTCAACTTCCTTCAGCAGGCCCATCATGGTGAATTCGGTGACACCGATGCCCACCCCGCCCATGGCCAGGGCAAAGATGGCCATGCCGGTGTTGGGTGTCTTGGTGCGGGTAGCCGTGGACGGGGAAAGAACGCTGCTCATATGCCTGCTTCTCGAAACGTGGATCGTTAAAGGGCGGATGCCACGGCGGTGGGGCAGGACGGTCCGGACGGTGTGGCAAACCCATACTGGGCAGGACCTATTCCCGCGGGAGATGATTCCCCGGCGGGACTGCTGTTCCCGGACACTCCATTGTGGCCCATAGAATGAGCCGGTGACTGGACTGATTCAGGTTGTGGGCGGAGCTGTGGTGGACCGGCTGGCCAATCCGGCGGCGCTGCTGGTGGCCCGGCGAAGCGCGCCGGAGCACCTGGCGGGGCTATGGGAGTTCCCGGGCGGCAAGGTGGAACCCGGTGAGGAACCCGAAACGGCGCTGGTACGGGAACTGGCTGAGGAACTCGGCATTGGCGTGCACCTTGGTTCAGAGCTGCCCGCGGAAACACCCGGCGGCTGGCCCCTCAATGAACGGGCCAGCATGAGGGTCTGGTTCGCCGAAGTGGCCCGCGGCGAACCCATGCCGCTGGAGGACCATGATGAACTGCGCTGGGTTGACCTGGGGGACCGGGAGGCAGTTCTTGCCCTGCCGTGGATCCCGGCCGATTATCCGATTGTCAGCGCGCTGCTGGATTCTGTTGCCAAGGGTTCTGATGACATGGATTCGGATGCGCTCCTGGCGGATGCCCCGGGCAGGACTAAGGCCTGAGACATCAGGACGGCCCGGATGACGGCCGGTTAGAACAACGATTCCTGCACACCATCCCGGGATGCCGCCAAGACTGGCGCCGAAGGATGGCCAGCTGAGGCGCCGGGTACCGCCGTGGGAATGATCCCGGCGGGATATTCCGCTTCCTCCACCCTGGGGTCCTCCAAGTTCCGGTGGCTGAAACCGGCCGAATGTGAGAAGCCGTGCCGGGCCTTGAAATACCTGACCTTCCCGGCCAGCCAGGTGCGGTACTCCTTGGAGGCGTAGGAACCTGTCCCGTACAGCCGCCGGTATCGGCCTGCGAGTTCGGGGTGGTGGGTGGCGATCCATTTCATGAACCATTCCCTGGTGCCCGGCTTCAGATACAGGGCGCCCGCACTCACTCCGGTTGCCCCGGCTGCCGCCAGCGAACCGAACAGCGCATCCAGGGCTTCGTCACTGTCGGACAACCACGGCAGGATGGGCATGGCCATGACACCGCAGGGAAGTCCAGCCTCACGCAGGCGGGAAACAAGTTTGAGCCGGGCCCGGGGTCCAGGCGTGCCGGGCTCGATGGCCTCCGACAAGGTTTCGTCCGTCATGGCCAGGGAGATGCCCAGCCCCACGGGCACCTGCGTGGCTGCCCTCTTGAGCAGCGGAATGTCCCGGGCCAGCAGGGTTCCCTTGGTGAGGATGGACAGAGGAGTGCCGGACTCCGCCAGTGCGGCAATGATGCCGGGCATGAGCCGGTACCGGCCCTCGGCCCGCTGGTAGGGATCGGTGTTGGTGCCCAGTGCCACCTGATGGCGTCCCCAGGAAGGCTTGTTCAGTTCCTTGCGGAGGACCTCGGCGACGTTCACCTTGACCACCACCTGGCTGTCAAAGTCCATGCCGGCGTCGAAATCCAGGTACGTGTGCGTCTTCCGGGCGAAGCAGTAAACGCAGGCATGGCTGCAGCCGCGGTAGGGATTCACGGTCCATTCGAACGGCATCTTTGACCCTGCCGGAACCCTGTTGAGCGCCGACTTTGCGGTGACTTCATGGAACGTGATGCCGGCGAACTCAGGGGTGGTGACGGAGCGGACCAGTCCCGCCAGCGGAAGCAGCGCCGGAGCTGCCCCGGCCGCGGTGTCCGGTGGATTGGGCACCAGTGCCTGCGCTTCCCATCTCATGGCTCTATTCGAAAACATGTTCGAACGGAAGTCAAGGCGCCGCGCAGCAGGCCGTGCCCGCTGAAAAGGCTATTGTTCCAGTGCCCACGTGGCAGTGACAGCAGCCTCCACCCGGTTGGTGCCCGGCTCGACTGCCACGCCCTCCGACGCGGACGTCCGCTGCATGCCGGCAAGTGGAACCGGTCCTGCTGCGGGCGGCCGGTCGGTCACGGACAGCACCCGGCCCAGGGTGGCGGAGGCCAGCGAGGCGTACTGCGTGGCGGTGCGGAGTGCCTCATGCCAGGCCGCTTCCCTGGCCTCTGCGCGGACCGCGGCGTCGTCAGAGAGGACCAACTGCAGGTTGTTCAGCCGCACAGCATCCCCGCCGGCGCGAACGGCTTCGGAAATGACGGCGGATGCTCCGGCGAGGTCCCGCAGCCGAACCGAAAGGGTGCATGCCGCTACGTACCCCACGAGTTTCTGGCCTTCGCCGTCCCGCCAGGCGAGGTCGGCGCGGAGGGATAAACCCGTCGAGCGGATATCAGCCGGGGCAACGCCGCGGCTGCGGAGGACCGAGCCCACCGCGGCCAGTCCCTCCGCAGCCGCCGCATATGCACCCTCCACCGATTCGGCGCGGCACTCCACTCCCACCGAAACCAGCATCAGATCAGGGGCCGCTTCCGCCCATCCCGTACCCGTGACGGTGACTGTCCGCGCATCCCCGTTCACGCCGGGTTCCTGTCCCATCACCGTCGCCTTCCCGCCGTGAGCGGGTAGCCGCCTGCCGCCAGACCTGCCCGGCGTTCAAAGATGTTGCCCGTTCCCGGATTTCCGGTACGCAGCACCGACCAGCCCGCGGCTGCAAGGTACAGCGGGATGAAAGGCAATCCCAGGCACCACGCGTACTGGGTGCAGTGCCTTTCCTCGTGCCCCAGGAGTACCGGCCGGGACAGCAGTTCCGCGGCCGTGCTGCGGCACAGCACCACGTTGCCAAGCGTGTAGGCGTGCGCGAACGGCAGCCGCCAGCGGTAGCCCGCGGCGATGATCAGTCCGCGCGGCCCCCGGCTGATCCGGGTCCGTGCGGCGAGGGCGACGGCGAGTCCGGCCAGGGTGCTCCCGTTCAGGAGGTTCGCTGCCCGCCTCAGCCGCTGGGCCGTCGTCGGGCCGTGAAAGGCACCCGCGCGCTGCCGCAAAGTCATGAGGCCATGGTAACCGGAGGGTTCAACTAGACTGGAGGGCAGTGGCCGCCGGTCCTGCCGGCGAGCCCTGACCTGGTCATTGAATGCACCTGACGTTCAGCGCATTCATCCATGACCTGCCGGCGACGGACGCGCCGGGCGGGAAACCGCCAACGGCTGCCCGGCCGCCGGCAGCCACGACTCGTAGCTAAGAACAGTAGATGACTGAAACTTTGCCGGGCGGTGCCATCCCGAACCCCACGGATGAGGCCGCCATCAACGCCGCTGTAGACCAGGCCATCACCGCCATCGCCGGTGCGGCCACCCTTGACGAACTGAAGGCGGTGCGCCTTGCCCACAGCGGCGAGAAGTCCCCGCTGAGCCTTGCCAACCGCGAAATCGGCAAACTGCCGAAAGACCAGAAAGCGCTCGCCGGAAAGCTGATGGGTGCCTCCCGAGGCCGGGTCAACAAGGCGCTCGCCGACCGCACCGCGGTTCTGGAGGCTGAAAACGACGCCAGGATCCTGGTCGAGGAGACTGTGGACGTCACCGCAGCGCCGCGTCGCCGCCGCGCCGGTGCCCGCCACCCGCTCTCCACCCTGCAGGACCGCGTGGCGGACATCTTCGTGGGCATGGGCTGGGAAATTGCCGAAGGCCCCGAGGTGGAATCGGAGTGGTTCAACTTCGACGCCCTGAACTTCAAGCCGGACCACCCGGCCCGTGAAATGCAGGACACCTTCTTCGTGGAACCGCCCGAGGCCCACTTGCTGATGCGCACCCACACCTCTCCTGTGCAGGTCCGGTCCATGCTGGAGCGCGAGGTGCCCATCTACGTGCTGTGCCCCGGCAAGGTGTTCCGCACCGATGAACTGGACGCCACCCACACCCCGGTGTTCCACCAGTTCGAAGGCCTGGCCATAGACAGGAACCTGTCCATGGCGGACCTGCGCGGCACCCTGGAACACTTCGCCCGCCAGATGTTCGGCGACGAAGCCCAGATCCGGCTGCGCCCCAACTACTTCCCGTTCACCGAGCCGTCAGCCGAGCTGGACATCTTCCACCCCGGTGCCAAGGGCGGCCCGGCATGGATCGAGTGGGGCGGCTGCGGCATGGTCAACCCCAACGTCCTGCGCGCCGCCGGCATCGACCCGGATGTCTATTCAGGTTTTGCCTTCGGCATGGGCATCGAGCGCACCCTCATGTTCCGCAACGAGGTGGGGGACATGCGCGACATGATCGAAGGCGATGTACGGTTCAGCGAGCACTTCGGGATGGAGATCTAACAGTGCGTATCCCACTTTCCTGGCTGCGTGAATTCGCGGCGGTACCGGCCGATGCATCGGCCGAAGATGTCATGGCCGAGCTGGTCAAGGTCGGCTTCGAGGAAGAAGCAGTCCACCGTCCCACGGACACCCTGAAGGGCCCCATCGTGGTGGGGCAGGTCCTGAGCCTGGTCAAGGAGCCGCAGACCAACGGCAAGACCATCAACTGGTGCCAGGTCCGCGTCGTCCCCGAGGGACAGGAGCAGACCCTCACCGGAGACGGGATCGACCCCTCCGGTGTCCAGGGCATCATCTGCGGCGCCCACAACTTCGTGGAGGGCGACAAGGTGGTGGTCACGCTTCCGGGCGCCGTCCTGCCCGGTGACTTCCACATCTCGGCCCGCAAGACCTACGGCCACCTGTCGGCCGGCATGATCGCCTCGGTCCGTGAACTGGGCATCGGCGAGGACCACGACGGCATCCTGGTGCTGTCCCGCATCGGGCTTGACCCGGAAGTGGGCACCGACGCCATGGAGCTCCTGGACCTCTATGACGAGGCAGCGGAAATCAACGTCACCCCGGACCGCGGCTACGCCTTCTCCATCCGGGGGGTGGCCCGCGAGTACGCGCACGCCACCGGCACCGCCTTCACCGACCCCGCCGGGAAGGTCAACGCCCCGGCGGGGCTGTCCGGCGGCTACGGCGTCAAGCTCAACGACGACGCCCCCATCTACGGCAAGCCCGGCTGCGACCGCTTCGTCGCACGCACCGTGCGCGGCGTCGATGCCACCAGGCCCACCCCGCCATGGATGGTGTCCCGGCTCCGGCTGGCAGGCATCCGCTCCATCTCGCTGCCCGTCGACATCTCCAACTACGTCATGCTGGAGCTGGGCCAGCCCACGCACTGCTACGACCAGGACAAGCTGTCCGGCGACATCGTGGTGCGGCGTGCCTCGGCGGGCGAGAAGATCACCACCCTGGACGGCAAGGAACGCACTCTTGACGCCGAGGACCTGCTCATCACCGATGACTCCGGTGCCATCGGCATTGCGGGCGTCATGGGCGGCGCGGCCACCGAGGTGAGCGACTCGACGTCGAACGTCCTGGTGGAAGCTGCACACTTCGACGAGGTGTCCATTGGGCGGTCGCGGCGCCGGCACAAGCTGCCGTCCGAGGCGTCCAAGCGTTTCGAACGCGGGGTTGACTGGCAGGTGGCGGGCATCGCCGCCCAGCGCGTGGTCGACCTCCTGGTGGAACTCGCCGGCGGCACCGCCGACGACGCCGGGACCGACGTGGGCACGGCGCCGGAGACCATCACCATCGAACTGCCCGCCGGCTTCGCCGCGGCGCGCATCGGCATCGACTTCACCGAAGAGCAGATCGTCACCTCGCTTGAGGACCTGGGTGCCGTCGTGGAAAAGAACGACGGCGGCTGGAACGTCACGCCGCCCAGCTGGCGCAACGACCTGGAGACCAAGGAAGACCTGACCGAGGAAATTGCCCGGCTGGTGGGCTACGACAAGATCCCGGCCACCTTGCCGGTGGCTCCTCCGGGCCGCGGCCTCACCCGGGTCCAGCAGCAGCGGCGGCGACTGATCCAGTCCCTGGCTGATGCCGGCCTGACTGAGGTCCTGTCCTACCCGTTCGTGTCCAAGGCAGCCAACGACACCTTTGGCGTGGCCGAACAGGGCGCGGAACGGAGCGCGGTCAAGCTGGCCAACCCGATCAGCGAGGAGCAGGGCTTCCTCCGGACCTCCATCCTGCCCGGGCTCATCGAGGTGGCCAAGCGGAACCACTCTCGGGGCTTCCGCGATCTGGCACTCTTCGAATCGGGCCTGGTGTTCCTGCCCGCTGAGAAGATGGGTACCGAATCCATCCCGCCGCTGGGCGCAAAGCCTGACGCCGAGGTACTCGATGCACTCTACGACGGCGTCCCGGACCAGCCGTTCCACGTGGCCGCCGTCCTCACCGGCCACGATTCCCCGGCCGCCGCGGGGCACACCCCCCGGCAGTGGGACTGGGCCGATGCGTTGGATGTAGCCCGGCTCGCGGGTGATGTCCTCGGCATCGACCTGGTGGTCGGCCAGGGCAGCCACCAGGCGTTCCATCCCGGCCGCACCGCCCGCCTGGCGCTGCGGACGGGGGAGACCGTGGGATACGCGGGCGAGCTGCACCCCAAGCTGCTGGCAGCCTCGGACATGCCCGCCCGTTCGGTGGCACTCGAGCTCAACGCCGACGCCCTGTTTGAGGCCGCGCCGGACGTGATCGTGGCCCGCCACATCTCCACGTACCCGGTAGCCACCCAGGACGTTGCCCTCGTTGTTCCTGCCGACGTGCCGGCGGACGAGGTCCTTGACGCGCTGCGTGAAGGTGCCGGCGAGCTGCTGGAGGACGTGGCGCTGTTCGACGTCTACGCAGGCAAGGGCATCGAGGAAGGCAAGAAGTCGCTGGCCTTCGGCCTCCGGTTCCGGGCCGCCGACCGCACGCTCACCGCAGACGAAGCCTCGGCTGCACGTGAGCAGGCGGTTGCGTTGGCCGCAGAACGCTTCGGAGCCGTCCAGCGGTAAGCAGGACACCCCCCGAACGAAAGAAGTCCCCGCACCCACTGAATGGGTGCGGGGACTTCTTCGTTACGGCGCCAGCTGTTCGAACATGCTGATGGCGCAGAAACCCCGGGACGGCTGCGGTCTGCAGCCTCTTCCTTCAAATGAGACCCTCGGCCCGGCTCCTGATTCCGTGGAGCATGCGCAGGGACATGACGAAGCTGGCGACTTCCACGGCCTCGACCAGAAACCGTGCCCACCATTGCCGGTAGGCGTACCGCTCACGGACAACGAGTCGGGTGGTGTCGTTTCGCTTGGGTTGGAGGATGAAGGCCCAGGTGAAGTCGAAGGGGCCGGGCGCTGGACTTGGGGGGATCCGCAGGACGAGCGCTCTTTCCGGTTCAAGGAGCGCCACCTCCAGATTCGAGGAGTCCGTGGGTGCCAGATGGACAGGGTCCCCCACTTTGATGTCCTGCCACTCAGGATGGATGCGGTCCGCGCTGTGGATGTTTAGGCCTGCGAGGTTTTCCAGGAAATCGTAGCTGTAGAGTCCCCCTCGACGCTGGCCCATCTGCACCAGCCAGGGCCACACCCGTTCAGCCGGGGCATTGACGGTGACCGACCGCGTTGCCTGCAGACCGGCGACAGCGATCAGATCGTCACCGGGCAGGTTCCCGCCCGCCTCCTCCGGGGTTGCACCCCAGCGCAGTTGGAGGCGCCGGAACGCAAACCAGCAGGCCGGAACACAGATAAGTGTTCCGGCTGCAGGAAGTCGGCGCAGGCTTCGCTGATGCATCATTGGCCGAGTGTCCCACCCAGGGGCTGCCTTTGGGGTGGGCCGAAAGCCCTGTTCCACCATGCCAGGGCCAGGGGGACCAGATATCAGGGGACCAGGAGAACCTTGCCCGTGGTCTTCCGGCCCTCCAGGTCACGGTGCGCCTGCGCTGCCTGGCTCAAGGGGTAGCGGGCACCGATCCGTACCTTGAGGCTGCCGTCAGCCGCGGCGGCAAAGATCTCGTCCGAGCGCCAGCGCCGTTCAACAGCGTCCCGCAAATAATGGCCCATGGTGGGACGGGTGAGGAACAGAGATCCCCCGGAGTTGAGGCGCTGCGGGTCAACCGGCGGGACCGGGCCGGACGCGGCGCCGAACAGCACCAGCATGCCCCGGATCCGCAATGCCGCCAGCGAACCGTCGAAGGTGTCCTTTCCGACGCCGTCGTAGACGACGTCAACGCCGGTCCCGCTGGTGATATCCCTGACCCGCTCCGCAAAGCCGTCGTAGCGCAGCACGTGGTCCGCGCCGGCGTCGGACGCCAACTGCTCTTTTTCATCCGTGGAGACCGTCGTGAGAACCTCCGCGCCCCGGGCTTTAAGCAACTGGATCAGGAGCAGCCCCACGCCGCCGGCTCCGGCGTGCAGCAGGACCTTGTGGCCGCGCTCCACCTTGAAGGTCGAATTCATCAGGTAGTGGGCCGTGATTCCCTGCAGGGGGAGGGCTGCAGCCGTGAAGACGTCCAGGCCCTTGGGTACCGGCAGTGCGGCGTCCTCATCCACCAAGGCATAGTCGGCGTAGCAGTTGAAGCCCTCTGCCGTCGCAACCAGGTCGCCCACGGAGAAGCCGGTAACACCTTCGCCCACTGCTTCGACAGTGCCCGCGGCTTCCGTGCCGGGGGTGAAGGGGTACTGGACTTTGTAAGTCCCGCTGCGCTTATAGGTGTCGATGAAATTGACGCCCGCCGCCCCCACTTTGAAGAGCACCTGGCCCGGGCCCGGAACCGGCCGCTCAATCTCGGTGTACTCGAGGACTTCCGGTCCCCCTGCCTGCCGTGCGACGATTGCATGCGTCATTGCTCTCCTTTCCCGGGCGCATCTGCTGCCCGGCCGCCGAGACCCATCCTAGGGACACCGCCCGCCGGCAGGACAAGTGCCGCCCACCTTTCGGGCGGTCGCCCGCTATGCATAAATATCGATACCAGTGCATAACTATTGCTGTATAGTCGGAGCATGACTATTTCTGTTGCGGTTTCGGGAGCCAGCGGCTACGCCGGGGGAGAGGTCCTTCGCCTTCTCGCCGGACATCCCGGTGTGACCATCGGTGCCATCACAGCCCACAGCAACGCCGGTTCCCGCCTCGGCGAACTGCAGCCGCACCTGCATGGGCTGGCCAGCCGCATCCTCGAAGACACCACGGTGGAGAACCTCTCCGGCCATGACGTCGTCTTCCTGGCGCTGCCGCACGGAGCCTCGGCCGAAATCGCCGCCCAGCTTCCCGAAGGGACAGTTGTCATTGACGCCGGCGCGGACCACCGCCTCGAGGACCCCGCCGCGTGGGAGAAGTTCTACGGCTCGCCCCATGCCGGCACCTGGCCCTACGGACTTCCGGAGCTGCCCGGGCAGCGTGAAGCCCTCAAGGGCGCCAAGCGCATCGCCGTTCCCGGCTGCTACCCAACCTCGGTCCTCCTGGCGCTGACCCCCGGCTTCGCGGCGAACCTGCTCGAGTCAAATGACGTGGTGATCGTTTCGGCCTCCGGCACCTCGGGCGCGGGCAAGGCCGCCAAGGTCAACCTGATCGGCTCCGAAGTCATGGGTTCGATGAGCCCCTACGGCGTGGGTGGCGGACACCGGCACACCCCCGAGATCGAGCAGGGCCTCTCCAACGCAGCCGGGGAAAAAGTCAGCGTTTCCTTCACTCCCACCCTTGCTCCCATGAGCCGCGGCATCCTGACCACCGCCACCGCCAAGGTCAAGGCCGGCACCACCGCAGCCCAGCTTCGCCAGGCATGGACCGAAGCATACGACGACGAGCCGTTCGTCCACCTGCTGTCCGAGGGCCAGTGGCCAGCGACCAAGTCCGTCCAGGGCTCCAACCATGCCGCCATGCAGCTGGCCTTCGACGCGCACACGGGACGGGTCATCGTCACCTGCGTGATTGACAACCTCACCAAGGGCACGGCCGGCGGCGCTGTGCAGTCCATGAACATTGCACTCGGCCTGCCCGAAACCGCCGGCCTCAACCTCCAGGGAGTAGCCCCGTGACCATCACCGCACCCCAGGGATTCCGGGCAGCCGGCGTCACTGCCGGACTCAAGGCCTCCGGGAACCCGGACCTCGCCCTGGTCGTCAATGACGGCCCATTCAAGGCGGCCGCCGCTGTCTTCACCAGCAACCGCGTGGCGGCAGCCCCCGTGCACTGGTCCCGCCAGGTGGTCTCCGACGGCCGCGTGGATGCCGTCATCCTCAACTCCGGCGGAGCCAACGCCTGCACCGGCCCCACCGGCTTCCAGAACACCCACAGCACGGCCGAGAAAGTGGCCGAGGTCCTGGGCATCTCGGCCACCGACGTGTTTGTCTGCTCCACCGGGCTGATCGGCGAACAGCTGCCCATGGACAAGATCCTGCCGGGCATTGAGGCTGCCGCTGCAGAACTCAGCACCGACGGCGGCCCGGCTGCGGGCACCGCCATCATGACCACCGACAGCGTGCCAAAGTCAGCCCTCTTCATCGGCACCGACGCCGACGGCCAGGAGTTCAGCATCGGCGGGATCGCCAAGGGCGCCGGTATGCTGGCACCCGGCCTGGCCACCATGCTGGTGGTGCTCACCACGGATGCCATGGTGCAGCCGGAACTGCTCGACGTCGTCCTCCGCGATGCCACGCGCGTCACCTTCGACCGCGCCGACTCCGACGGCTGCATGTCCACCAACGACACGGTGGTCCTCCTGGCCTCCGGCGCCGCCGGTGCCGTTCCCTCCGCCGAAGCGTTCGGCGTGGGCCTGACCCAGGTCTGCGCCGAGCTGGCCCGGAAGCTGATCGCCGATGCTGAAGGTGCCAGCCACGACATCGCCATCCGCACATTCAACGCCGCCAGCGAAGCCGACGCCGAAACAGTCAGCCGTTCGGTGGCCCGCTCCAACCTCTTCAAGGCCGCCATCTTCGGCAAGGACCCCAACTGGGGCCGCGTGCTCTCCGCCGTCGGCACCACGGACGCCGCCTTCGAACCGGACAAGCTCAACGTGGCCATGAACGGCGTCCAGATCTGCCGCAACGGCAGCATCGGGGACGACCGGAGCCTGGTGGACCTGGAGCCGCGCGAGGTGCTGGTGGAGATCGACCTGCAGGCAGGCGACGCCGAAGCCACCATCTGGACCAATGACCTCACCCACGACTACGTGCACGAGAACAGCGCCTACTCCAGCTAGGGGCTCCGCCAGCCATTGCCCGCACAAGGGATAAACCGCTGTGGAAAGTGACAACATGAACACCCAGACGCGTGAAACCACCAGCATGTCCGCTGCCCAGGACAAGGCGGCAACCCTGATCGAGGCGCTGCCCTGGATCCAGCGGTTCGCCGGAACCACCATGGTGGTCAAGTACGGCGGCAATGCCATGGTCAACGACGAACTGCGCCGCGCCTTCGCCGAAGACATCGTCTTCCTCCACCACGTAGGCATCCACCCCGTGGTGGTCCACGGCGGCGGCCCACAGATCAACTCCATGCTGGGCCGGCTGGGCATTGAATCCGAGTTCAAGGGCGGCCTCCGCGTCACCACCCCCGAAGCCATGGACGTGGTCCGCATGGTCCTCACCGGCCAGGTGGGACGCGAACTGGTGGGCCTGATCAACTCCCACGGGCCCTACGCCGTCGGCATGTCTGGCGAAGACGGCGGACTGCTTCGCGCCGTGCGCACCGGCACCGTGGTGGACGGCGAAGAGGTTGACCTCGGCCTGGTGGGCGAGGTGGTGGGCGTGGACCCCGCCGGCATCGTTGACATCCTCGACGCAGGGCGCATTCCGGTGATCTCCACGGTGGCCCCGGAAATTGTCGACGGCGGAGAGGGCGTGGCGGGTACTGCCCGTTTCCAGCCCACCGGCCAGGTCCTGAACGTCAATGCGGACACTGCAGCGGCCGCCGTCGCCTCGGCGCTGGGCGCCTCCAAACTGGTGATCCTGACCGACGTCGAGGGCCTCTACGCCAACTGGCCGGACAAGTCCTCGCTGATCTCATCCCTCACCGCCTCGGAGCTGCGGCAGATGCTGCCCAGGCTCGAATCAGGAATGATCCCCAAGATGGCTGCCTGCCTCAAGGCCGTTGACGAGGGCGTTGAACGGGCACACATCGTGGACGGCCGTCTGGCCCACTCCATGCTTCTTGAAACATTTACGACGGCGGGCATCGGCACCCAGGTAGTTCCGGACGAGGAGATCAACGGATGAACACGATGGAAAAATCATCAGTGACCGAGCTGGTGGAGACTGCCGGCCACGCGGGCTCCGAGTGGCTTTCCCGCTACTCCAGCTCCCTCATGAACGTCTTCGGCACGCCCCAGCGCGTCTTGGTCCGCGGCGCAGGCTGCCTGGTGTGGGACGCCGACGGCAAGGAGTACCTGGACCTGCTGGGCGGCATTGCCGTGAACGCCCTGGGCCACGCGCACCCCTTCGTGACATCAGTGATTGCCAGCCAATTGGCCACCCTGGGCCACGTCTCCAACTTCTTCACCAGCCCCACCCAGGTGGCACTGGCCGAAAAACTCCTGGAACTGGCCCACGCTCCCGCCGGCTCCAAGGTGTTCTTCAGCAACTCCGGCACGGAAGCCAACGAGGCCGCCTTCAAGCTGGCCCGCCGCAACACCGGCGAGGGGCCGGTGAAGCGGACTAAAATCATCGCCCTCGAGGGGGCCTTCCACGGCCGGACCATGGGAGCTCTGGCGCTCACGGCCAAGGAAGCATACCGGGCACCCTTCGAGCCGCTGCCCGGCGGCGTGGTCCACATCCCGTTCGGGGACGTGGAAGCACTCAAGGCAGCAGTGGACGAAACCGTGGCGGCCGTGTTCCTGGAACCCATCCAGGGTGAAGCCGGTGTCCGGCCGCTGCCGCCGGGCTACCTGAAGGCTGCGCGGGAGGTGACCGCAAGGACCGGTGCCCTGCTGATCCTGGACGAGGTCCAGACCGGAATCGGACGGACCGGCAAGTGGCTCGCCAGCGAGGACGCCGGGATTGTCCCGGACGCCATCACGTTGGCCAAGGGACTGGGCGGTGGTTTCCCGATCGGTGCCCTGATCACCTTTGGTGAGGGGACGTCGTCGTTGTTGTCCGCCGGCCAGCACGGCACCACTTTCGGCGGAAACCCTGTGGCCACAGCAGCCGCCCTCGCCACCCTCCACGCCCTCGAAAGCCAGAACGTCCTGGCCAACGCCACGGCGGTGGGGGAGCATCTGCGCTCTGCGCTGGCCGCCATCCCCGGGGTCACCGAGGTCCGGGGTGAAGGGCTGCTGATCGGGTTCGATCTCGACGCCGACGTAGCTCCCGCCGTGGTGCAGGCCGGCCTCGATGCGGGGTTCATCGTCAACAGCCCGGGCCCGCGCACCATCCGGCTGGCACCGCCGCTGATCCTCACCACGGCACAGGCCGACACATTCCTCGCCGCATTCCCGGCAATCCTCCAGACCGCTAAGGACGCCCAGTGACCACCGCAACCCGGCACTTCCTCAAGGACACCGACCTCAGCCCCGCCGAACAGGCCGAAGTCCTTGAGCTCGCCGCCCGCATGAAGGCTGCCCCCTACAGCGTCCAGCCATTCGCCGCGCAGGGCAGCGGCCGCAAGACCGTGGCCGTGATCTTCGACAAGACCTCCACCCGGACCCGTGTCTCGTTCGCCACGGGCATTGCGGACATGGGTGGCAACGCCCTGATCATCAACCCCGGCGAGGCGCAGATCGGGCACAAGGAGTCCGTGGAGGACACCGCCAAGGTGCTCGAACGGATGGTCTCCACCATCGTGTGGCGCACCGGCCCGCACGCCGGCCTGGTGGCCATGGCGGAGAACTCCAAGGTTCCGGTCATCAACGCCCTGTGCGATGACTACCACCCGTGCCAGCTCCTGGCCGACCTGCTGGCCGTGAAGGAACACAAGGGCAACCTCAAGGGGCTCACCATGAGCTACCTGGGCGACGCCGCCAACAACATGGCCAACTCCTACCTGTTGGCCGGGGTCACCGCCGGCATGCATGTCCGCATTGCGGGGCCGGAGGGCTACCTGCCGGCCGCGGAGATCGTGGCGGCGGCAGAGGAACGCGCGGCCGAAACCGGTGGTTCAGTCCTCATCACTACCGATGCCAAGGAAGCGCTGAAGGGGGCCGACGTCGTCGCCACCGACACCTGGGTATCCATGGGACAGGAAGCCGAAAAGGAAGCCCGGATGCAGCTCTTCCGGGACTACTCCGTCGACTCGGACGCCATGGCACTCGCTGCGGATGACGCCGTCGTGCTTCACTGCCTCCCGGCCTACCGGGGCTACGAGATTTCCGCCGACGTCATCGACGGCCCGCAGTCCATCGTCTGGGACGAGGCGGAAAACCGGCTGCACGCCCAGAAGGCGCTGATGGCATGGCTGATGCACCGCTCAGGCCTGGCCTTCGTCGATGGCCTTTCCCCCGTCGAAGGCACCGGAGAGAGCACGTTCTAGTGTCCGCCCAGCCGTCCACTCCGGGCACCAGCCCGGCCACCAAGACCGCCCGGCAGGCGCGCATCACCGCCATCCTCACCGGGCAGTCCGTGCGTTCCCAGGCTGAGCTTGCGGCGTTGCTCGCGGACGACGGCGTACAGGTCACCCAGGCCACGCTCTCCCGCGACCTGGTGGAGCTGGGCGCTGTCCGCGTCCGCGGAAAGGAAGGCGTTCTGGTCTACGCCGTCCCCGGCGAAGGCGGCGAACGGGCCGCCAAGAGCGGCGTGACCCAGGAAATCCTGGACGCGCGGCTGGCCCGGCTCTGCAGCGAACTGCTGGTCACCGCCGAAGCCTCCGCCAACATCGCCGTTCTCCGCACCCCGCCGGGAGCTGCGAACTTCCTGGCCCTGGCCATCGACCATTCGGTGATGCCGTCCATCCTGGGCACCATCGCCGGTGACGACACCGTCCTGCTGGTCTCCCGCGACCCGCTGGGCGGCCCGGACCTGGCAGCCCGCTTCCTGCAAATGGCTGAGGAAGCCGGGCAATAAGCTTGAAGACAACGAATCAACCAATCCCAACAAGGAGCATCTAAAGTGACTGAACGCATTGTGCTGGCCTACTCCGGCGGCCTGGACACGTCCGTCGCCATCGGCTGGATCGGTGAAGCCACCGGTGCCGAGGTCATCGCCGTGGCGGTCGACGTCGGACAGGGTGGCGAATCGCTGGAAACCATCCGCCAGCGCGCCCTGGGCTGCGGCGCCGTGGAGGCCTACGTAGCCGACGCGTCGGACGAGTTCGCCAACGAGTACTGCGTGCCCACGCTGAAGGCCAACGCCCTCTACCAGGGCCACTACCCGCTGGTGTCCGCCATCTCCCGCCCCGTCATCGTCAAGCACCTGGTGAAGGCCGCCCGCGAATTCGGCGCCACCACCGTGGCCCACGGCTGCACGGGCAAGGGCAACGACCAGGTCCGCTTTGAAGTCGGCATCCAGACCCTGGGCCCGGACCTGAAGTGCATCGCACCGGTCCGCGACCTCGCCCTGACCCGCGACAAGGCCATCGCCTTCGCCGAGGAAAAGGGACTGCCCATCGAGACCACCAAGAAGAACCCGTACTCCATCGACCAGAACGTCTGGGGACGCGCCGTGGAGACGGGCTACCTCGAGGACATCTGGAACGCGCCCACCAAGGACATCTACGACTACACCGCCACCCCGGAGTTCCCGCCGGCGCCGGATGAGGTCACCATCTCCTTCGAAGCCGGCGTTCCGGTAGCGATCGACGACGTCAAGGTCACCCCGCTGCAGGCCATCAAGGAACTCAACCGCCGCGCCGGCGCACAGGGCGTGGGCCGCATCGACGTCGTCGAGGACCGCCTGGTGGGCATCAAGTCCCGTGAGATCTACGAAGCTCCGGGCGCCATGGCGCTGATCACCGCGCACAAGCACCTCGAAGACATCACGGTTGAGCGTGAGCAGGCGCGCTTCAAGGCCACCGTTGGCCAGCGCTGGGCCGAGCTGGTCTACGACGGCCAGTGGTTCTCCCCGCTCAAGCGCTCCCTGGACGCCTTCATCGAGGACACCCAGAAGTACGTCTCCGGCGACATCCGCATGACCCTGCACGGCGGCCAGGCCATCGTCAACGGCCGCCGCTCCGACACCTCGCTGTACGACTTCTCGCTGGCCACCTATGACACCGGCGACACCTTCGACCAGTCCCAGGCCAAGGGCTTCATTGAGCTGTGGGGCATGTCCGCCAAGGTTGCCTCGGGCCGCGACATCCGGGTCGCAGGGAAGTAGCCCCTGTGGCTGAGCAAAAGACCGAAGCCACAAATGCGGGTGCGCTGTGGGGCGGCCGATTCGCCGGCGGCCCCGCTGACGCCCTCGCGGCGCTGAGCAAGTCCACGCACTTCGACTGGCGGCTGGCGCGCTACGACATTGCCGGGTCCAAGGCGCACGCCCGCGTGCTGCACAAGGCCGGGCTGCTGGACGACGCCGAGCTGGAAGGCATGCTCGCAGCGTTGACGCAGCTGGACGAGGACGTGGCCTCAGGCGCCTACCTGCCGGCCGAGTCCGATGAGGACGTGCATGGGTCGCTGGAACGCGGGCTGATCGAACGGGCCGGTGCCCAGCTGGGCGGCAAGCTCCGCGCCGGCCGGTCCCGCAACGACCAGGTGGCCACCCTGGGCCGGATGTTCCTGCGCGACCACGCCCGGATCATCGCCCGCGGCGTGCTGGATACGGTGGACGCGCTGGTGGAGCAGGCCAAGGCCCACCACGGCGTCGCCATGCCCGGCCGCACGCACCTGCAGCACGCCCAGCCGGTCCTGCTCAGCCACCACCTGCTGGCCCACGCCTGGGCCCTGCTGCGCGACGTGCAGCGGCTCCAGGACTGGGACAAGCGGGCAGGAGTTTCGCCCTACGGTTCCGGCGCACTGGCCGGGTCCTCGCTGGGCCTCGACCCGGAGGCCGTGGCTGCGGACCTGGGTTTCTACTCGGCCGTGCAC
The DNA here is from genome assembly GCF_059414945.1 of Arthrobacter sp. SAFR-179. Lineage (NCBI taxonomy): Bacteria > Bacillati > Actinomycetota > Actinomycetes > Micrococcales > Micrococcaceae > Arthrobacter > Arthrobacter sp. SAFR-179. The sequence goes on along the minus strand of NZ_JBPFDM010000003.1, from coordinate 9,183 downwards.
AACTCGATCGACGGCACCGCGTCGCGCGACGTCTTCGCCGAGTTCGCCTGGGTGTGCTCCATGATCGGCGTGGACCTGTCGCGGATCTCGGAGGAAGTCATCTTCTGGGCCACCAAGGAGTTCTCCTTCGTCACGCTGCATGATTCGTACTCCACGGGGTCATCCATCATGCCCCAGAAGAAGAACCCGGACGTGGCGGAACTCGCCCGCGGCAAGGCGGGGCGCCTGATCGGCAACCTGACGGGGCTGCTGGCCACGCTCAAGGGCCTGCCGCTGGCGTACAACCGCGACCTGCAGGAGGACAAGGAGCCGGTGTTCGACGCCGCCGACACCCTGGAGCTGCTGCTCCCGGCCGTGTCCGGCATGATCGCCACTTTGAAGTTCAACACCGAGCGGATGGAGTCACTGGCCCCCCAGGGCTTCGCGCTGGCAACCGACATCGCCGAATGGCTGGTCCGCCAGGGCGTCCCGTTCCGCGAGGCGCACGAACTCTCCGGTGCCGCCGTCAAGCAGGCGGAATCCCGCGGCGTGGAGCTGTGGGACCTTACCGACGAAGAGTACGCGGCCATCTCCGCGCACCTCACCCCCGAGGTCCGCACGGTCCTGTCCACGGAGGGGTCGCTCAACAGCCGCAACTCCCAGGGCGGCACGGCACCGGCCGCCGTCGAACGCCAGCTTGCCGCGCTGGAAGGCGAGCTCGCGGGCGTCCGGGAGTACGCCGGCTAGGACGCCCGCTCACGTCCTGCACTATTTGGGGCAACGCCCGCTCACTTTCCTAAAGAAGGTGAGCGGGCGTTGGCGATTTTCATGCATCAACTGAGCGGGCGTTGGCGTTGGCGTGACAGGTCCTCGTTAGGCTGGGCACATGAGCGAAACCTTCCGCAAGTTCCTTCGCACCCTTCCCGACTTTCCGTCCGACCTGCCCGGCTTTGACCCCGCCAACGCGCCGCAGGATCCCGCCCTGCTCTTCAAGCAGTGGCTGGACGAGGCGCTGGACGCGGGGGAGCAGCAGCCGCACGCGTTCAGCCTGGCCACGGTGGGCGCGGCATCCGGGGGAGGGCAGCAGCCGTCCTCGCGGATGCTGATCCTGAAGAACATTGACGACGACGGCTGGCACTTTGCCACGTCCCGCACCTCCCGCAAGGGCCGGGAACTGGCCGCCGAGCCACGTGCCGCCATGAACTTCTACTGGCCGGGCATGGGACGACAGGTCCGGGTTGTCGGCACCGTGGCGGTGCTCTCCGCGGAAGCCTCGGCCGTGGATTGGCACGAGCGGCCCCGGGCCGACGGCAGCGACAATCCACACTGGCAGCTCTACGCCCTTCAGCCCGTCGAGATTGAGTTCTGGCAGGCCAGCAACGACGGCAACCACGTCCGGCACCGTGTGGGGCCGGACGGAACGCCGCTGGAATAGGCGCCGTGCTCAGCGGCTGCTCCGCTAGGCTGGCCGCATGACCTCTCCTTCCCCTGCCGTGCTCCTGGCTGAACTGCACAAGGCAGCCGACGCCCTGACCGCCGGGCTGGACCGCATTCCCGACGGCGGTGAAACCGCTCCGTCCACCCTTCCCGGCTGGAGCCGCGGCCACCTTCTGGCGCACATCGCAGGAATCTGCGACGCCCTGGCCCGGCAGGTGGAGTACGGCCGCCGCGGCGAAACGGTGGAGCTTTACGACGGCGGCGTGGAAGCCCGCAACCGCGCCATCGACCTCGCCGCCGGGCACAGCCTCGAGCAGCACCGGGCGGACGTCGACGCTGCGCTGCAGCGCGCACTGGCTGCCTTCGACTCGCTGGGTGAGGACGAGTGGCAGACGCGCATCGCGTTCCGCGACGGCGTCATCTTCGATGCCGGCCTGGCGCTCTGGCGCGAGCTGGTCATCCACACCGCGGACCTGGACAGCGGCACGGGACCCGAAACCTGGAACCGGGAATTCTGCTCGCACCTCTTCGATTTCCTGGCCGCCCGTGTTCCGGCCGAAACCCGGCTGGTCCTGCAGCCAGTGGCACTTCCGCCGCTGGCCCTCGGCGCCGGCGGCAGCACCGTCGTCGTCAGCGGCATGGTCACGGACATCGCCGCCTGGCTTGCGGGGCGGAAGCCGTCACTGGACAGCCTCCGGGCCACTGCCGCGGGGGACGGCACCGACCTTCCCGCCCTGCTGCCATGGCCCTCGGCGCTGCCGGAACCGAAGTAGTACTGCACGCACGGTAGAACTAGGCGGCCTCGCGGGCCAGCAGGCTCTCCTTGATGCGCAGGCCCCAGCGGAAGCCGCCCAGGGAGCCATCGGTCCGGATCACGCGGTGGCACGGCACGAACAACGCCGCCGCATTGAATGCACACGCGCTGGCCGCGGCCCGCACTGCACGCGGGTTGCCCGCCAGGGCCGCGTACTCCGTGTACGTGACGGGTAAGCCGGGTTTGACTTGGCGCAGCACGTCCCACGCATGGGCGCGGAACGGGCCGGACTGCTGCAGGACCGGGACCGCCATGGCTGGCATGGGATCGCCTGAGTAGAAGGCTTCGACGGCGGCTGAGATCCCGCCGAGGTCCGTCACCTCCTCCACGGCGTCGGGCCGCAGTGCGGGATGGACCTGTCCGGTCAGTTCCGCAAGGCCTGCCGTCCAGCCCGAAGCGAGGACCACACCATCGCGGGCAAGGACGGTGAAGGGTCCGTCCGGGGTGGACAGCTGCATCAGTTGCGATTTCATGGCATCCCTTTCGCGGGAACGGTTGTTGTCAGTGCGGGCTGTGCCGCGGCGCGCCACAGGTGCATGGTGGCGTAGGAGCGCCACGGGCTGGTTTCCCGGAAATCAGGGCTCAGGGTGCCGTCACCATTATCGAGTGCGTGGATCCCGTTCCGCACGGCCGCGTCATTGGCAAGGAAGACGTCCGGGGCGCCCAGGACCCGCATGGCGACGTACCCTGCGGTCCATGGTCCCACCCCCGGCAAGGGCAGCAGTTTGGCGGCCAGGCTTGCGGGGTCGTCCCCATAACCGAACTCCAGTTCTCCGGCGGCCATGGCTGATGCTGCCTGGAGCAGCGATTCGGTCCGCCTCCTGGGCCCGCGCAGCAGATGTTCTGCTGCGGCTATCTGGGCCGGCGTGGGGAAAAGCCTGTCCAGGCCGTCGCCGGCGGTACTGCTGGGGCTGCCGGCCGCGGACAGCTGGGTCAGTGCGGTCCGAGCCGCTGCAACTGTGACCTGCTGGCCCACCATGGCCCGGACCAGCAGCTCCTGCGGGTCCAGCGCCCCCGGCAGCCGCATTCCGGGAGCGGAGGCAACGGCGGCAGCAAGCCGCGGATCTGCGGCGAGGGCGGCGTCAATCGCTTCCGGGTCTGCGTCCAGGTCGAACAGCCGCCGCACGCGGCTCAGCAGCGCCGGCAGGTCGCGAAGGTCCACCGCGCCCACGGTGAGGGTGAGCTGCCCTTCCCGCGCGCCGCCGTCGTACGCCACCCGGAAGCGCGCGTCCCCGTGGGGGAGCCGCAGGGTCCGGGCGTAGGAGGTGGGCGTGCCCACTTCTATCCCGGGGAGGGCGCGGACGGCCAGGAAGGAGAAGATGCCCGGATCGAACGGCGGGCGGTAGGGCAGTCCCAGGGTCAGGGCTGTCGTGCCGCCGCCGGCCACCGGGTGCCGGGCCGACCTGCCCGGAGCCGCATTGCGAAGGGCCGTGGGGGTCATGCCGAACACCTCGGCGATGGTGTCGTTGAACTGCCTCACGCTGCTGAAGCCGGCGGCGAAGGCGATGTCGGCCAGCTTCATGGAGGTGGACACCAGCAGCGTCCGCGCGGTCTGGGCCCTTGCAGCCCGGGCCAGCGACAGGGGACCGGCGCCGAGCTCATGTCCCAGGATCCGGTTGAGCTGGCGGGGCGAATAGCCCAGGCGGGACGCCAGACCGGCAACCCCGTCCCGGTTGATCACGCCGTCGTTGATCAGCCGCATCGCCCGGCCCGCAACGTCCTGGCGCACGTTCCAGGCCGGCGTGCCCGGCACCGCCTCCGGCAGGCAGCGTTTGCAGGCGCGGTAGCCTGCCTCGTGTGCCGCGGCGGACGTCTCGTAAAACGTCACGTTGGACGCCTTGGGGGTCCGGGCCGGGCAGGAGGGGCGGCAGTAGATCCCCGTGGTGCGGACGGCCGTAAAGAACTGGCCGTCGAACCGGGGGTCGCGGGCATCGATTGCCCGGTAGCGCTGCCAGAAGTCCATTCCTCCATCCTGCCAGCCTGCCGCGGCCGGTACTAGCGGAAATCGGACATGGCCGTGGAGGGCCGCAATCCTTTGCCCGGCCCCCTTGCGGGGAGCTGAAGCAGCCCCCATCTGGGTAAGGTCAAGCAATGAACGAAAGTACTTCGGACACCGGGCAGCTTCGGAGTTTCCTGTCCGGGGATGCCCGGGAGCTTGCTCCGCAACTGCTGGGGGCCGTCCTGACGCACCAGTCCCGGGAGGGCTCCGTGTCCATCCGGCTCACCGAGGTGGAGGCGTATCTTGGGCCCGAGGATTCCCTGCACCCGGACCCCGGCTCACATACCTACCGCGGTCCAACCCCGCGCAACGCCCCGATGTTCGGTCCCGCCGGGCACCTCTACGTCTACTTCACCTACGGGATGCACCACTGCACCAACATCGTCTGCGGCCCGGCCGGCGTCGCGTCCGCCCTGCTGCTGCGCGCCGGCGAAGTGGTGGATGGCCTTGAACTGGCACAACGGCGCCGTCCGACGTCGAAAAGTCCCGCCGACCTGGCCAGCGGTCCGGCCCGCCTTGCCAAAGCCCTGGGATTGACGACGGCGGACAGCGGCCGGGACGCGCTGGCTCCGCCTTTTGGCGTGGAACTTCCGTCCGGCACCAGCGGTCCCGTCAGTTCCGGTCCGAGGGTGGGCGTGGCCGGGGCCGGGGGATCGGAGGAATACGCCTGGCGGTTCTGGCTCACCGGCGATCCCACCGTCTCCAAATACAAGGCCGCCAAGCCCCGGATCCGCAAGCAGCAGGAAGGCCTGTCACCGGCTGCAACGTTTCACAAGCGTTAACGGAAATGGTTGTAGAATGGACGGTCTGTCTTTCGCGATAGGGGAACGTTAATGCACGACGCCGAATTGGCCCACGAACGGGAGTATGTAGCCGGCCTGTATGCCCGGCTGGAGGAACTCCGGGAGGAAAAGCGCCGCCAGCTGGCGCAGGTCCGGCGCGCCGGAGCCGTGGGCACCATGCAGAACGTTTCCGAACGTGATGCGTTCGCCGCACTGTATGAGGACCGCCTGGCGCAGCTGGATGCGGTGGATGACCGGCTGGTCTTCGGCCGGCTGGACCTGGACTCCGGTGAGGCGCAGTACATTGGCCGCATTGGGCTCACCACGGAGGACCTGCAGCGGCTGATGGTGGACTGGCGGGCACCCGAGGCGGGCCACTTCTACCAGGCCACAGCCTTCGACCGGCAGGGCGTACGCCGCCGCCGGCACCTGATCCTGCAGGGGCGCGAAGTAAAGGCCATCGAGGACGACGTCCTGGACGCCGGCATGCTCACGGACGACGAATCGCTGCAGGGCGAAGGCGCCCTGCTCGCTGCGCTGAACTCCAAGCGGACCGGCCGCATGTCGGACATCGTCAGCACCATCCAGTCGGAACAGGACCGGATCATCCGGTCCTCCATCTCCGGCGCCGTCGTGGTCCAGGGCGGGCCGGGCACCGGCAAGACCGCCGTGGCCCTGCACCGTGCCGCCTACCTGCTGTACACCCACCGTGACCGTCTCAAGAGTGCAGGCGTGCTGCTGGTGGGGCCGTCGTCGTCGTTCATGAAATACATCGAACGGGTGCTGCCCTCGCTCGGCGAGACCGGCGTTGTCATGGCCAGCGTGGGCCGCCTGATGCCCGGCATCAATGCCGTGCCCGAAGCCGATGCGGACGTGGCCGCCATCAAGGGCCGCCTGGACATGGCTGCCATCGTGGCCAACGCCGTGTCCAACCGCATGCGCGTCCCTGCCCAGAACCGGATCCTCGAGGTGGACGGCCGCAAGCTCACCCTGACGCCCCGGCAGGTCCGGCGTGCGCGGGAACGCGCCCGCGCCACCGGAAAGCCGTACAACGAGGCACGCGTCACGTTCGTGAAGATCCTGCTGCGCGAACTGACCGAACAGATGACGGAACTCGTCGAAGCCGGCAACCTCGGCAACAATGCGGACCGCTCCTACCTTGCCGAGGATGTCCGCACTGCCCGGGACGTGCGGATCGCGCTGAACCTGTGCTGGATGCCCATGACGCCCGAGAAGCTGATCTCAGACCTCTTCAGCAAACCGCAAATCCTGGAATTCTGCACCCCCAACCTGACCCCGGCCGAGCGGGCACTGCTGCAGCGTCCAGCCGATGCCCCCTGGACCGAATCCGACGTACCGCTGCTGGACGAGGCCGCCGAACTTCTCGGCGAGCTGGACCCGGCTGCCGGACGCGGCCTGGCCCAGCAGGAGCACGACCGAGCCCGCGACCTGGCCAATGCCAAGCAGACCCTGGTCAACATGGAAGCCGCCGGCGTGGACCCGCTGATGTCCGCGGAGGAACTGGCCGAGCAGAACCGGGAGCAGGAAGCCCGGCAGACGGCCGCCGAACGCGCCACGAGCGACCGCACCTGGGCCTTCGGGCACATCGTGGTGGATGAAGCGCAGGAACTCTCACCCATGCAGTGGCGGCTGCTGGTCCGGCGCTGCCCGCTGAAGTCCTTCACCATTGTGGGCGACATCGCGCAGACCAGTTCCGTGGCCGGAGCCAATTCGTGGCAGGGGGCACTGGCCCCGATGTTCGGCGACCGCTGGCAGCTGGAGGAGCTCACCGTCAACTACCGCACGCCATCCCAGATTGCTGAAGCAGCCGTCAGGATGGCCAACGCCGCCGGTCTGGTGGTGTCCGCGCCCAAGGCAGTACGGGAGGGCCGCTGGGGACCCGTCATCGACGAAGTCGGGCAAGGGGCAGTGGTCAGCAAGCTGGTGGAGGTCCTCCCGGAAGAAATCAAGGCGCTCGACGGCGGCCTGCTCGCCGTGATTGCCGACGGTGACCTCCTGCCCGAGGCCACCGCAGCGCTGCGTACCGTGTACGGGCGCCGGATCGGCACCGGCGCGGGCAGCTACGAACAGGACATCGTGGTGATCAGCCCGCGCGAGGCAAAGGGCCTGGAGTTCGACGGCGTCGTGGTCCTGGAACCGTCCGTCATGCTCAACCACGAGCATGGCAAGGTGGGGGACCTGTACGTGGCCATGACCCGCGCCACGCAGCGGCTGCGGCTGATTGCCTCGCAGCCCGTGCCTGCCGGGATCGCCGGCTGACCCGCTGTGGAGCGTTACTGCTAACTTAGGAAGCGTGCCAGAACTGAACAACCTCGAACCGCAGCGCAACGACCCCACTTTCGCCAACATTTGGCAGGAATTGAAGTGGCGTGGGCTGGTCCATGTCTCCACCGACGAAGCAGAGCTGGAAAAGCTCCTCGCCAATGGGCCGGTCACCTACTATTGCGGCTTCGACCCCACCGCGCCGAGCCTGCACCTGGGAAACCTTGTCCAGCTCCTGGTCATGCGGCGTCTTCAGCTGGCCGGTCACAAGCCGCTTGGCCTGGTGGGTGGCTCCACGGGCATGATTGGTGATCCCCGTCCGACGGCGGAGCGTACCTTGAACACCAAGGACACGGTGGCAGAGTGGGTTGGCTACCTTCAGGCCCAGGTCAGCCGCTTCCTCAGCTTCGAGGGTGACAACGCGGCCAGGATCGTGAACAACCTGGACTGGACCGCTCCGTTGAGCGCCATCGACTTCCTGCGCGAGGTGGGCAAGCACTTCAGGGTGGGAACCATGCTGCGCAAGGACGCCGTGGCCTCCCGCCTGAACTCTGATGAGGGCATCAGCTACACGGAGTTCAGCTACCAGATCCTGCAGGGCATGGATTACCTGCAGCTTTACCGCGACTACGGCTGTGTGCTGCAGACCGGCGGCTCGGACCAGTGGGGCAACCTCACCAGCGGTACCGAGCTGATCCGTAAGGTGGAGGGCAAGAGCGTCCATGCCCTGGGAACGCCCTTGATCACCAACTCCGACGGAACCAAGTTCGGCAAGAGCGAGGGCAATGCCATCTGGCTGGACGCCGGCATGTGCAGCCCGTACGCCTTTTACCAGTTCTGGCTCAACACGGCGGATGCCGACGTGGTGGACCGGCTCAAGGTGTTCACTTTCCTGACGCGGACCGAAATTGAAGAGATCGCCGTTTCCGTGGCCGAGCGTCCCTTTGCCAGGGAAGGCCAGCGGAAGCTTGCTTTCGAAGTGACTTCCCTGGTGCACGGAGTGGACGCCACGGAAAAGGTCATTGCAGCTTCCGCCGCTCTTTTCGGGAACGGCGACCTGGCCGCACTGGATAAGGCAACCCTGCAGGCGGCCACCTCCGAGCTTCCTTCCACCACAGTCCAAGTGGATGGGATGGGGATTATTGACCTGCTGGTGGCGTCCGGTCTTTCGGAGAGCAAGTCTGCCGCCCGCCGGACAGTGGGCGAGGGGGGTGCCTACGTGAACAACGAGAAGGTCTCCGATCCCGAAGCCGTGATCTCCGAGTCCGAACTTTTGCACGGCCAGTACCTGCTCCTGCGCCGGGGCAAGAAGAACCTGGCCACCGTTGAAGTGCTGGTTCCCTAGCAGCTTCGGGTCCTGCAAGCACGCCCTTCCGCAGCCGATTTGCACGGCTGCTGGAGGGCGTGTATTGTTTTCTGAGTCGCCGCCGCTGAGTGGCGACAAACCCCAACTTCTGAGAAGCAACTCTTACCGCGCAGGCCGTGGAACTGAAGAAATTGCTTCTCATTTTGCTGGGCGGATTCATTCCACCGAGTGAATTCCGGGAAAATAACCGGATTTGCAAAAGTGAATATGAATGAAATAAGATTGAAACATCGCAGCGAAGAAATACGGAATAAACAAATTCATTGAATTGGTTCCGGGAATATTCGAATGTGTCTGTTGTTTGAGAACTCAATAGTGTGCCAAGTTTGTTGATACCGATTTTTTATAAATTGGTTGATTGTGCTGGGTTTGTCCACCCCGTGGATGGGCCTGGTGTTTTTAGCTGGTTTCAAATTTTGCAGCCGTGATGGGTGTTATTTCCATTTGTTGTGGTTGTGTCTGTTTTTGTTTTACTTCAACGGAGAGTTTGATCCTGGCTCAGGATGAACGCTGGCGGCGTGCT
>NZ_JBPFDM010000002.1:463710-540087 GCF_059414945.1 Arthrobacter sp. SAFR-179 | reverse complement strand
AGTCTCTTCCGGATCACGATCAGGCAGCTGGTTAGTCAACCCGCTGAGGATATGGGAGGTATCTTCTCCTGCAGCCACGTCCAACCTCTCTTTGCGCGCATGAATCGGCGCACTCAGGCCAGGCAGGGTGACTGCCCAGCGTACATACGCCGTGTGCGACGTATCGGTTACAACAGCCCGGGCATGTGTGCCGGGCAGCTTCCTAGCGCTCCTATGCCTGCACGAAAGTCACAAGGTTGTCGTCCCGCAGCCATAGTTGTCATCAGCCACTCTAGCCCTGACCGCTGCACGATGCGTAGCTGCGGGCCAGGTGCTGCAGTTGTATTTCGTTCGTCATACTGGTTGTGTGGCAAAAAGCCCTTTCCACCGGGATGCCGCAGCCGGATGTGACGCAGAATATGCGCAGTCCCGGGGGCGGCAGCTTGAAGCGCAGGCACAAAGGGTGTTGGCTTGGGGAGTAATGGAAATCACTATGCGCACCGCATGTATGAGGTATTGGAGGAACACGTGAGCGAGGCCGACGCCGCCACTTCGGTAAATGTGGCGGAAAAATTGGGTTTCAAAAACGGGGATCTGATTCAGGAGTTCGGTTACGACGATGATGTCGATTTCGACTTGCGTGACGATATTGAGGACCTCACCGGTTCCGAGTTGCTGGACGAGGACGACCACGAGGTAGCGGACGCCGTCATCCTCTGGTGGCGCGACGGCGACGGTGACCTGGTGGACAGCCTGATGGATTCCCTCACTACGCTGAGCGAAACCGGCGTTGTCTGGGTCCTTACCCCCAAGTCGGGCAGGGACGGCTACGTTTCGCCCGCGGACATCCAGGAAGCTGCACCCACCGCCGGGCTGCACGTCACCACATCAGCGGGAGTGTCAAAGGACTGGAGTGCAACCCGCCTGGTCAGCAGGAAGAACAAATGACGGCAGCGGTTGAAGCCGCTACTGCAGCTGCTCCTGCGCTGGGGGCAACAGCGCCTGACTTTGAGCTTGCCAACCAGTATGGCGAGCCCGTGAAGCTGTCATCCTTCCGGGGCCAAAACGTTGCGCTGGTCTTCTATCCGTTTGCTTTTTCCGGGATCTGTACCGGCGAGCTGTGCGAGATTCGGGACAACCTGGCCACATTCGAGGATTCAAACGCAGTGGTCCTGGCGGTGTCGGTGGACAGCAAGTTCAGCCTTCGTGCCTACGCGGCACAGGAAGGCTACACTTTCGACCTCCTTGCCGACTTCTGGCCGCACGGAGCCGTGGCCAGCGCCTACGGTGTGTTCGACGCCGACAGCGGCATGGCCAAGCGGGCCACCTTCATCATCGACAGGGACGGCAGGATCCGCTACAGCGTTGTGAATCCCCGCGGCCAGGCCCGGGACTTTGGGGAATACCGCGCAGCCCTGGCGGATTTGAAGCAGGACTGACAGGACTGGGCGCATGGCGGAGCAGCGGCGGGGGACAGGCCTTACCGGCTTTGCAAGCATGCCGCCGGTAGCCCCTGCTCCGCCCTCAGCTGATGACCTGGAAGTCTTGGCCAGGATCCGTAAGCTTCTTGCCGGCGCACCCTTCGCGTTGCTGACAGGCGCCGGCCTGAGCACTGATTCCGGCATCCCGGATTACCGTGGCCCGGACTCGCCGCCCCGGCGCCCCATGACCTACCAGGAGTTTATCCGGGATGCGGGCAACAGGCGTCGCTATTGGGCCAGGAACCATATCGGGTGGTCCCACATGCGGCACGCGGACCCGAACCAGGGGCACTATTCAGCGGCGGAGCTGGAACGCCGGGGTTACCTCACCGGCCTGATCACCCAGAACGTTGACCGCCTTCACCAGGACGCGGGCAGCTCCAACGTCGTGGACCTCCACGGCCGGTATGACCAGGTGATATGCCTGGACTGCGGGCGCACCTACACCCGGCGCCTGCTGGCCGGTGTCTTTGAAGAACTTAACCCCGGATTCCTGGAACGGGCAGCGGCCTCCGGGCTGGTGGAAATGGCCCCGGACGCTGACGCTACCGTGGAGGACCAGGCCCTCATCGGCAGCTTCGTGGTGCCTGTCTGTCCTGCCTGCGGCGGGACCCTGAAGCCGGACTTTGTGTACTTCGGGGAAAATGTGCCCAAGGACAGGGTGGAGCGTTCCTACGCCATGGTGGACCGTGCGGCCGCGCTGGTGGTGGCCGGCTCATCCCTGACGGTCATGAGCGGCCTTCGGTTCGTGCGGCACGCCGCCAAGGAGTCCAAGCCGGTGGTGATCATCAACCGGGGCACCACGCGGGGTGATGACAAGGCGACCATCAAGCTCGAAACCGGAGTCAGCCAGGCGCTAAGGTACCTCGCCGCTGAACTTCCCTCCCTATAGGGCCGCCCGAACCGGTTCGGGGCCACGGATTCGCGTTTCAGGTCCACTGTCGGGTAGAGTTTATGTTCGTTGGTTGCGGCGTTACCGCCGGAAACCGCGTGTTTTGGGTCTTTAGCTCAGCTGGTAGAGCGCCACGTTTACACCGTGGATGTCATCGGTTCGATCCCGGTAGGACCCACCAAAACACACCCCGCTGTCCCAGCCTTTCCGGCGTGGACGGCGGGGTTTTTTGTTGGGCGCCTCCTGCCCCGTTGTCAGACCCCTGCCATAGCTTTCAGGGATGGAACACGTCATAGTGCACACAGACAGCAACGGCATGCCGACGGCGGTGTTGAGCGGGGGCAGGGAATGGTCAGTGGGTGCCGAGCCAGTCAGATGGTTTGAGCGCATCAACTGGTGGGAAACCAGCCGGCGGATGCCGAAGGGCACCAGCGGTGTGGATGTCGAGGTCCTGCAGCTGCAGGTGAGGCTCGGTAGAAACAGCAATTCAGCTTTGACCACCCTGTACCTCCAGCGCGATGGACTGGGCGGGGGCTGGCGGCTCAGGGAAACGGCGGCGGGTGCGGCCTGACCAACCCGCAGCCGGGCTGTTTTCCCGGTCATCCTGGCTTTGGGTGCTGCTGTTTTCGGGCATTGGAAAACCCTCCACCGCGACTATTGGGGGATGCCGCGGTGGAGGGCCTGAGACGAATATACCGTGAACTTCCGGAAACAAAAAGTCATGCGGCGGATCGGAACGTCGCAATTCGTCCGCTTACGCAGGGCGCGAGTGGCCGGCGGGGAACTGCTGACCTGGGGGAGGTTCAGTTCATGGCAAGGACGCCGCTGCCAGAAGGCAAGAGTTCACCATGCTGAATTGTGACTAGAATATTGAACGATTCGGTTTTGGGCACGATGATGTGGGGGCTGGGCATGGAGGACAAACGGGCAGGCTTCGTTGGCTTGGGGCTGATGGGCAACCTCATGGCCGCCAATGCCATCAGCGCGGGATGGCAAGTCAGCGGCTGGAACCGGTCGCCGGACGCGCTCTCCCGGCTGCAGGACCTCGGCGGTGTGGCCGTGGCGCGGATCGCAGACATGCGGCACCTTCCCACCATCGTTTTCATGCTGCCAGACCTGCCCCACATCGAGGAAGCGGCACGTGGGCTCCTGGAAAGCTGGGAACAGAATCCGCCGGCGCCGCATACTGTCCTGCTGGTCATGAGCAGCGTCTCGCCCACCGGTATCCAGGAGTTCGGCCGCCGCGTCCGGGAGGTCAGCGCGGGCAATGCGCAGGTGGTGGATGCGCCCGTCAGTGGAGGCACCAAGGGCGCCGCAGACGGCACGCTGGCCATCATGGCCGGCGCCGATGACGAAGAGGCGTTCCACCGCGTGGAGCCCCTGCTGAGGTCCATGGGAACCATGGTGCGTCACCTTGGCCCCCTCGGCGCAGGGTCACTTGCCAAGGCCTGCAACCAGTTGGTGGTGGGGACCACGACGGCGGCGCTTGCCGAAGCTGCCGAACTCGCCGAACGTTCAGGGCTCGACCCTACGGCACTTTTCGAGGTCCTGGCCGGGGGCCTTGCTGCCAGCAGGGTCCTTGACATCGTGGGCCCGCGCCTCGCTGCCAAGGATTACACTCCCACCGGACCGGCAAAATTCATGCACAAGGACCTTTCCTTTGTGCTGGCCGCTGCAGGGGCGGTGGGCGCGGTGACCCCCATGGCGGCCGCCGGCGTCGAACTCTACGCGGAGCTTAAGCGCCAGAGCCTCGGCGACCAGGACCTCGCGGTGGTCCGCCAAGCAATTTCCAACCTCAGTCACGGAGCTGCGCAAGCGGCGGAAGGAACCGTTGCACCATGAGTTCTATGTTTGACCTGACCGGAAAGGTTGCCCTTGTCACGGGTTCCAGCCGGGGGATCGGTAACGCGTTGGCCAGGGCGTTGGCCGACGCCGGAGCAACAGTTGTGTTGAACGGCATCAGCGAGGAACGGCTCAAGGCTGCCGCGGCGGCGATGCCTTCGGGCTTCGCCCCGGGCCGGATACACAGCGTTGCCTTTGATGTCACTGACGATGCCGCGGCTGCCCGTGGGGTGGCGTGGGTGGAGGAGCATGTGGGTCCGTTGGAGATCCTGGTGAACAACGCCGGGATCCAGCACCGGGTGCCCATGCTGGACCTGGACGTGAAGGACTGGGAACGGGTGATTTCCACCGACCTCACCAGTGCCTTCCTGGTGGGCCGGGAGGCTGCCCGGTTCATGATCCCGCGCGGGCACGGGAAGATCATTAACATCTGCTCGGTGCAGACGGACCTGGCCCGGCCTACCATCGCGCCCTATGTTGCGGCCAAGGGTGGACTGCGGAACCTCACCCGGGCCATGACCGCGGAGTGGGCCGGGTCCGGGCTGCAGATCAATGGGATCGCACCCGGGTACATCCACACCGAGATGACGCAGAACCTGGTGGATGACGAGCAGTTCAATTCCTGGATCCTGGGCCGAACCCCGGCGAACCGGTGGGGGACCGTGCAGGACCTGGCCGGGCCGGCGGTGTGGCTGGCCTCGAGTGGGTCTGACTTCGTGAACGGGCAGACGATCTTTATCGACGGCGGAATGACGGTGGTGGTCTGATGGCACAGCAAAACCCGGTCCTTCCCGTAACCGGCCCGGCCGTGGTGGCCCACGCCAAGGGCGACCTGCGGATCGATGACGTGACCCTCGCCGCTCCGGCCCCTGATGAGGCCGTGGTGGAGGTGAGCTACGGCGGGATCTGCGGTTCGGACCTGCATTACTGGCTGCACGGCGCCGCGGGCGAGTCCATCCTGAAGGCCCCGCTGGTGCTGGGTCATGAGATTTCCGGGACCGTGGTCCGTGCCGCCGCTGACGGCAGCGGGCCGGCCGCGGGTATTCCGGTGGCGGTGCACCCGGCCACACGGGCCACACCCGGGCCCGGAGCTGCCCGGTACCCGGCGGACCGGCCCAACCTCTCGCCGGGCTGCACCTACCTGGGCAGCGCCGCCCGGTTCCCGCATAAAGACGGCGCATTCAGCAGGTACGTGAACCTCCCGGCCCGGATGCTCCGGCCCGTGCCGGACAGCATTGATTTGCGCACCGCCGCCCTGATCGAGCCGGCCTCCGTCGCCTGGCATGCGGTGGCCAGGGCCGGGGATGTGGCCGGCAAGTCCGCGCTGGTAATTGGCAGCGGCCCTATCGGCGCCCTGGCCGTCGCTGTCCTGAAGCGGGCCGGCGCTGTCCGCATCACCGCCGTCGACATGCACGACAAACCCCTGGAAATCGCCCAGGCCGTGGGAGCGGACCAGGTGATCACCGCCGGCGACGCCGAGGCAATCGCCGCAGTGGAGGCCGACGTCGTGATCGAGTCCTCCGGCAACCACCACGGACTCGCCTCCGCCATCCAGGGCGCCGCCCGGGGCGGCACCGTCGTGATGGTGGGCCTGCTGCCCGCCGGACCGCAGCCGGTACTGATCTCCCTGGCCATCACCCGGGAACTCGAGCTCAAGGGTTCGTTCCGGTTCAACGACGAGATCGACGACGTCATCGCCGCCCTCGCTGACGGCTCGCTCCACATCAACCTCGTCATCACCCACGAATACCCGGTTCAGGACGCGCTGGAAGCCTTCGCCGTGGCCCGGAACTCCGCCGAATCCGGCAAAGTCCTACTCAGCTTCGGCGGCAGCTGATCACTGCCGAACAGGGATGAAGACACGTGGCTGCTCCGTCCAGGTGTCGGCCATCTGCGACATGGTCCGCCGCATGATCCGGTCCGAGGCCTGACGCGCAGAGACGGCATCGCCGCTGGCAATCGCCTGAGCCACATCCTCGTGCCACTGGAGTGCGGCCTGGTGCGGATGGTCCGGCATCAGCCCATGGACGGTGCGGCCCGTCAGGGTCTCGGCCACCTGCCCCATGAGGTTGGCGAACATCTCGTTGCCGGAGCCCGAAAGCAGCAGGGAGTGGAACCGGATGTCCAGTTCCAGGAAGCGCGCAACTTCACCGTTGTTGCCGGCCTCGCGCATTGCACGCGCCACGTCCACGAGCTCCATCCGCAGCGCGGCCGGGGCATTCTGGGCGGCCAGTTCGGCGGCTGCGGGTTCCACCGCAGCGCGCAGTTCGGCGAGGGAACGCAGCTGGGCGCCACGGGCGTCGCTCGCAAGCCGCCAGCGGATGACCTGCGAGTCGAAAGGATTCCAGCGGCTTGCCGGCAGCACCCGGATGCCCACCCGCTTGGTGGTTTCCACTAGGCCGAGCGACTGCAAAACCCGCACGGCCTCCCGGATCACGGAGCGGGAAACCTTCAGCTCATCCTCCAGCTGCTCGGCGAGCATGACGTGGCCGGCAGGGAGATCCCCCGAGATAATGCGGGTGCCAAGGTTCTCGATGGCACGGTGGTGGAGGCTGCTGGTCATGCTGCTAAGCCTAGTTGCTGGCACCCGCCCGGTTTCGCCTGTACCGCTGCCGGCGGGCTATCGGAGGGCCCAGCCCTAAACTGGCACCGACACAATATGTTCCATTACGCCGCCGTTACTTTCGCGTCACCGCGAGAATATATATGCTTTATTCCGACCCCCTGATACGTCCCGGCGTCTTCCCGCCCGTGGAACCGGCACCCGGGGCTAACAATGAATTGGAGTTATTGATGTCTGCACACATCGGTGTCACCGGCCTCGCCGTCATGGGCGCCAACCTTGCCCGCAACCTCGCCCGCAACGGATTCACCGTTGCCCTGCACAACAGGTCGGTGGAGAAGACGGACGCGCTGCTGGAGAAGCACGGCTCGGAAGGAGACTTCATCCGGACCGAAACCCTCCAGGAACTGGTGGACTCCCTGGAGAAGCCCCGCCGCGTGCTCATCATGGTCAAGGCCGGCAAGCCCGTGGATTCGGTCATCGAGCAGCTCGAGCCGCTGCTGGAGCCGGGCGACATCATCATCGATGCCGGCAACTCCCACTACGAGGACACCCGCCGCCGGGAGGCCGCGCTGGCCAAAAAGGACCTGCACTTCGTGGGCGTCGGTGTCTCCGGCGGCGAAGAGGGCGCGCTGAACGGCCCCTCCATCATGCCCGGCGGCTCCAAGGAGTCCTACAAGGCCCTCGGCCCGCTGCTGGAAAAGATCTCCGCAAAGGTCGACGGCGAGCCCTGCTGCGCGTGGATCGGCACCGACGGCGCGGGCCACTTCGTCAAAATGGTCCACAACGGCATCGAATACGCCGACATGCAGGTCATTGGTGAGGCCTTCGACCTGCTCCGCTCCGGCGCCGGCATCGAGCCCGCCGAGCAGGCAAAGATCTTCTCCGAGTGGAACCAGGGCGAGCTGTCCTCCTTCCTGATCGAGATCTCCGCCGAGGTCCTGGCACATGTGGACGCCAGGACCGGCAAACCGTTCGTCGACGTCGTCGTCGACGCCGCCGGCCAGAAGGGCACGGGCCGCTGGACCGTTATCTCCGCCCTGGAACTGGGCTCGCCGGTTTCCGGCATCGCCGAATCCGTCTTCGCCCGGGCCCTCTCCTCCCAGGCCGCGCAGCGCAAGCTGGGCCAGGAACTGCTGGCAGGCAACGAGGCCGACGTCGAAATCCCCGAGACGTTCGTTGAGGACGTCCGCCAGGCGCTCTACGCCTCCAAGCTGGTCTCCTACGCCCAGGGCCTGGACATGCTGACCTCGGCAGCCAGGGAATACGGCTGGGAGCTGAAGCTGGACGAGATCGCCTCCCTGTGGCGCGCCGGCTGCATCATCCGCGCCGAGCTCCTCAAGGACATCACCAAGGCATACGCCGCGGACGAGAAGCCGGCAAACCTGCTGTTCGCCCCGGCGTTCACCAAGGCCATCGCCGACGCCCTGCCGGCCTGGCGCCGGGTTGTTGCCACCGCGGTCCAGCTCGGCATCCCGGTGCCGGTGTTCTCCTCATCGCTGGCGTACTACGACGGCCTGCGCCGCAAGCGCGTGGCCGCCGCCCTGATCCAGGGCCAGCGCGACCTCTTCGGTGCGCACACCTACGGCCGCATCGACACCGAGGGAACCTTCCACACCCTCTGGGGCGAGGACAAGTCCGAAATTGAAGCGGTGGACACGCACTAGGTTCCGCTGCAGTTACGCAAGAGGCGGGCAGTCTCCGGTGATCCGGAAACTGCCCGCCTTTTGTTGTCATGCGCTTGCTGGACGGCCTCAGGCCTGATCAGCGCACGGTTAGAGATGGTATTCGATCTCGTACTCAGCCGGGTCCACGGCGGGCTTGGTTTCCCGCTGCGCGTCCCGGTGTCTCCATTTGGCAGGAACACCGGTAAGGATCGATTCCGGCGGCGCGTCCTTGACCACGACGGCGTTGGCCCCCACGGCACTGTCCCGGCCGATGGTGATGGGCCCCAGGACCTTCGCACCCGCACCGATGGTGACCCGGTCCCCGATGGTGGGGTGGCGCTTGATCCTCGCCAGTGAACGCCCGCCAAGGGTGACACCGTGGTAGATCATCACGTCCTCGCCGATCTCTGCGGTTTCGCCGATGACCACACCCATGCCGTGGTCAATGAAGAACCGCCGGCCGATCGTGGCCCCGGGATGGATCTCAATGCCGGTCCAGGACCGGCCCAGCTGGGACAGGAGGCGCGCCGGGAACCGCAGCGACGGGTTTTGCCACATGCGGTGCGTCAGCCGGTGGATCCAGATGGCATGCAGGCCGGAATAGGCGAAAAAGTTCTCAAAAGAACCTCGAGCCGCCGGGTCGTGGGACCGGGCGGCGTCGAGGTCTTCCTTCAGTCTTGCAAAAAAGCCCACAAAGTTCTTTCTACAGGAAACAGGCGGAGGGCGGTCTGATCAGCCGCGGATGTCGTCATAGAGCACGGTGGAGATGTAACGCTCACCGAAGTCGCACACGACCGCCACGATCAGTTTCCCGGCGTTTTCCGGGCGCTTGGCCAGTTCCAGGGCGGCCCAGACGATTGCTCCGGAGGAAATGCCGCCCAGGATGCCTTCCTTGATGCCAAGCTCGCGGGCTACGCGGACAGAGTCCTCAAGGGTGGCGTCGATGACCTCGTCGTAAACGTTGGTGTCCAGCAGTTCCGGGATGAAGTTGGCGCCCAGTCCCTGGATCTTATGCGGGCCGGGGGCTCCGCCGTTAAGGATGGGGGAGTCCTTGGGCTCCACGGCCACGATCTGCACGCCGGGCTTGCGTTCCTTCAGCACCTGTCCGACGCCGGTGATGGTTCCGCCGGTGCCGATGCCTGCAACGAAGATGTCCACGGCGCCGTCGGTGTCTTCCCAGACTTCCTCGGCGGTGGTCCTGCGGTGGATCTCCGGGTTGGCCTCATTGGCGAACTGCTGGGCCCAGATGGAGTTCTCGGTGTTGGCCACGATTTCCTGGGCCTTTTCCACGGCGCCACGCATGCCCTCGGAGCCCGGGGTGAGAACGATCTCGGCACCGAAGGCGCGCAGCATGACCCGGCGCTCGGTGGACATGGTCTCGGGCATGGTGAGGATGACCTTGTACCCGCGGGCGGCACCCACCATGGCCAGGGCGATGCCCGTGTTGCCGGAGGTGCCTTCGACGATGGTCCCGCCCGGCTTCAGGGCGCCGGACTTTTCGGCGGCGTCAATGATGGCAACACCGATGCGGTCCTTGACGCTGTTGGCCGGGTTGTAGAACTCCAGCTTCACGGCAACGGTGGCGTCCAGCCCCTCGCTGAGCCGGTTCAGCCGGACCAGCGGGGTCCCGCCCACCAGTTGCGTCACATCGTCATAGATCCGTGCCATGTACATACGCCTATCTCTAAGGGGTGGATACTGAGGTCAGCCTAACGAGGCCCTGTAACGACAGGCTAAGCGTTAAGCCATGCAGAGTAATATTTCCGGGCCTTGGCCAGCTTGGGGTTGATGATCACCTGGCAGTACCCCTGCTCCGGGTGCTTGGCGTAGTAGTTCTGGTGGAATTCCTCGGCAACGTAAAACCGCGGCAGGCGGCTGACCTCGGTGACGATCGGGTGCGGCCACAGGGCCTGGTTCCGTTCGATGGCTTCCTCGAACAGGATCTTCTCCTCGGTGGTCTCGTAGAACATCGAGGATCGGTACTGGGTGCCCACGTCGTATCCCTGCCGGTTCAGCGTAGTGGGGTCATGCAGGGCGAAGAACATGTCCAGGATGACTTCTGCAGGGATGACCTCCTCGTCGAACGTCACCGCCACCACCTCGGCATGGCCCGTGGTTCCGTTGCAGACCGAGTAGTAGTCGGGGTGCGGATCGTGCCCGCCGGTGTACCCGGACACCACGGAGGTGACGCCTTTGGTTTTCTGGTAGACGGCGTCAAGGCACCAGAAGCAGCCTCCGCCAAGAACAAAAGTTTTCATGACCTCTTCAATGGTTGGCGGGCCCGGATGATTCCCGGGCCGGCCGGCGCATTGATCGCAAACTGCGGTGGCCGGAAGCCGATGGGGTAAAACTAAGACTATGGAACCTGTGGACACCGACGCTACCGGCCGGGCAGATCACGACGGCAAAGCCTCCCCGGACACGCCGGCTCCGGCCGGTTCCGCGGACGCCCCCACGTTGGCCGAATTGCTCCTGGCGGTAGAGGAACTGTGGCCGGAGTCACTGGCGGAAAACTGGGACGAGGTGGGGCTGGTGGCAGGCCACCCGTCCGCCCCGGTGACCAAGGTGATGTTTGCGGTGGATCCCACACTGGAGGTCATCGACGAAGCCGTTGAGTGGGGAGCCGAGCTGCTCATCACCCATCACCCCCTGCTGCTGAAAGGCGTCACGTCGGTCGCCGCCACCTCCGCGAAGGGCCGCGCTGTCCACCGGCTCATCGAGTCGGGGACGGCACTGCTGACGGTGCACACCAACGGGGACTCCGCCGTCGGAGGCGTTTCCGATGTCCTGGCCGACGCCCTGGGCCTCCAGGACGTCGCGCCGCTCACGGTGGCGGCCAACGGACTGCCGGAGGAAGGCATCGGCAGGGTGGGCGACCTTGCGGACGCCATGAGCCTGGGCGACTTCGCGGCCCGGGTCTTCGGAATCCTTCCGTCCGTTGCCGGCGGAGTGCGGGTTTCCGGCGACAAGGACGGACTCGTCCGGCGCATAGCGGTATGCGGCGGTGCCGGCGATTCCCTCTTCAACGAGGTGCGGGCAAGCAACGCCGACGTCTATGTCACCGCGGACCTCCGCCACCACCCGGCATCGGAGGCGCGGGAGGCCGCCCTCAATGGACGGCCCTATTTGGTGGACGTCTCGCACTTTGCCAGTGAGTGGCTGTGGCTGCCGGCGGCCGCTGCAGCCCTGGGCAACGTCCTGGCCGACCAGGGCCATGAAGTGGAGATCCAGGTCAGCACCACCAACAGTGATCCGTGGGACTTCATCCTGACCCCCGGATAGTCGGACGGTGGGGATGCGGCACGGCGGGGGAGCAGGCCACGCGCTAGAGTCTAGGAAGCGCCGGTTCGGTGCCCGGCTGCGGCCGGAAGGGATTTAGCGGAGGTAACAGTGGCCAAGGCAGCACCGGCGGAACAGTTGAAGTTGCTCGAACTGCAGGGTCTGGATGCCCGGCTGAAGGGCCTCACCAACCGCCGCCGCACGCTGGAAAACGATCCCCGCATTACGGACCTTGAGGCCGCCCTGTCCGTTGCCAACGGGGAACTGGGCGCGGCCAAGGTGGCTGTGCACGACGCCGAGGCAGAGCTGAAGAGGGCCGAGGCGGACGTGGAACAGGTCGCCTCGCGCATTCAGCGCGATGAGGCCCGTCTGAACAGCGGCACTGGCCTGTCCAAGGACCTGGTGGCCCTCCAGAAAGACATCGCCTCACTCAACAAGCGGCGCTCGGACCTGGAGGACATTGAACTCAAGGTGATGGAGCGGCTCGACAGCCTGCGGGAACGGCAGGCAGCCCAGCAGCAGATTGTCGACGACATCCAGGGCTCCTTCGCCACCATCAGGGCAGAGTTGGACGCTGCCCTCGCCGAGGTCGAAACCGAAGCTGCAGGCCTTCGCGCCCAGCGTGCCGACTTCGCCGCGGCTTTGGATGCGGGCATGCTGGGAGTTTACGAAAAGACCCTCGCAAAACGCGGAGTGGGTGCCGCTCGGCTCTTCCACGGCACCTCCGAGGCCTCCGGCATGAAGCTCAGCCCCGGCGATCTCGCGGAGATCAAGGCCGCGGCCGCGGATGACATCGTGTTCTGCCCGGACTCAGGCGCCATCCTGGTCCGCTCCGACGAATGGTCCTGACCGGCTGATCAGCCCGGCAGGATGATGTTCAGGGCGTGCGGCCTACGGGCTGTGCCCGGCACCAGTTCGGCGTCCCATTTCTCCCGGGCAGCCTTCAAAAGGTCCGACGGCGCCGCCGGGGCTTTCCCGCGCCGTGTCAGCAGGTGCCGCGCCAGTTCGCCCCGGGTGTGCTTGGCAAAGTGGCTCACCACCTTGCGGACCCCACCGGCTTCCGTGAATACGTTCACCGTCACGGTCTGTTCCGGCGGCGGCGCCCAGGCGGCCGCGTAGGTGCTGGACCGGCAGTCCACCAGCAGGTGCCCCTGGGCCAGGGTGCCCAGTGTCTGACCAAGCTGTGCCTTCCAGAACGGAGCCAGCCGGCCGACGTCGGGCAGGGCGGTGCCCATGGAGAGCCGGTAGGCGGGGACGCTGTCGCCGAAGCGAAGGGCTCCCCACAGTGCGGAAATCACCAGGACGGATGCGTCCGCCTTGCGCCGCTGGGCGGGTGTCAGGCTCCGGTAGCCCAGCGCGTCGTAGAGGACGCCCGAGTAGATGCTGTGTGCAGGGGCGGCCGGTTCGGCATGCAGGCGGGTGTTGCGTTCAACATCTTCGCGCAGCGAGGCCCCCACGCCCAGCAGGGCCAGGGCGTCCTGGTGGGCGCTGGCCGTTCCCAACGCCTCGAGGACCTTGGCGCGGTACGGGTTGAGTTCCGGGAAGTCCAGCGAGGACCAGTCGACGGCGGGCCCACGGAGCGCAGGTGTCTTGCCTTCGGAAGGGGGAAGCAGAATCAGCACCGTCCGATCCTACCGGCGACAAAAGCGGCGTGCGGGCGCCGGTAGACTGGACGTGGATGGGACAGCCAGACGGCCGCGCGCCACGTAAGTGACTCGAGGAACGTCCGGGCTCCGCAGGGCAGGGTGGTGGGTAACGCCCACTCGGGGTAACCCGCAGGCCAGTGCCACAGAAAACAGACCGCCTGCATGTCCGGCTTTGGCCGGCAGGGCAGGTAAGGGTGAAACGGTGGTGTAAGAGACCACCAGCTTCCCGGGTGACCGGGAAGGCTAGGTAAACCCCACCCGGAGCAAGGCCAGACAGGACACGTTCGAGGGCTGCCCGCCCAAGTGTCCGGGTAGGCCGCTGGAGGGTGCCGGCAACGGTACTCGTAGATGGATGGCCGTCGCTCCCTTTTCCGGTAACGGGAGGGGAGAACAGAACCCGGCGTACCGGCTGTCCCATCCGCACACCGGGTTTGACCCCGGGCGCCGGGTTGGGGATGCTGGACCGTGCCCGTAATCCCTGATCCCCGTCGTGCGGCCCGGGCGGGCGTTCCCGGCGTCCGTTCCCAGATCTTTGCACTTGGTGGGTTCCTTGCGCTGTCCGCCGTTGCATGGCTTCTCGCATCGGTTCCGATCATCCTCAATTCCAACGGCTGGTATGCCGGTTCGGTGAAAGCACCGTGGATGCCGCCGTCGTGGATGTTCCGGACCACCTGGATGGTGCTGTACATCGGAGTGGCAGTAGCCGCGTGGCTGGTTTGGCGCAAGGGCGGCCTGACCGGAGGCACCCGTGCGGGCTACGCTGTCCAGCTGGTGCTCAACGCGGCGTGGCCGATGGCGTTTTTCGCCCTGTATCCAATGCTCGGTGCTGCCGCCCTCTGGGCCGCCTTCATGGTCATCTTCGCACTCGCAGCAACCCTGGCCTTCCTGGTCCTGCGGTTCGGGCCGGTGGACGCCGCCGCCGGTTTCCTGGTGCTGCCGTACTTTTCCTGGGTTGTCTTTTCCGCCAGCCTGAACCTCTATTCAGCCGTCCACAACTGAAGCCCGGCAACGGCAGGGGCCTCTGCAGGTCTGCGGCCATGTGAGTGAATTCACGCAGCACAAGCGTGTTCCCTGCAGCGGGCCAAATTAGAATGGTTCACGGACGCAGGAGTTCTACCGCCGAAAGTTGCGCCCGCAGCCGGCGGTTTTTCTTTGCACGCGATCCAGGCGCCTGGGGGCCATCCCTGCAGGCGCCGGTGCCCCTGGACATCATCAGGTGGCCTACATCCGTGTACGAGGACGTACACGGCTGAACCGAGGAAGGTATTTCTGTGAGCCAGACGTCTGATTCTTGTCTTGATACGTGGATGGGCCGGGAGGCCCTCGCCGAGGCCATGATCCCGGTTATCGGCAGGCTGTACCGCGAAAACAACGTGGTGACCAGCATCCACGGCCGGAGCCTGATCAACAAGTCCACCATGAACATCCTCAAGGCACACCGCTTCGCGCGCCGCATGAGCAAGGACGAACTGCTCCTGGAGGACACCGCACCCCTGCTGAACACGCTGGCCAACCTCGAGCTGGGCGCAGCCGCGATCGACATTGCCCGCCTGAACCAGAAGTTCAAGGAAGAAGGCAACGGCGCCACCCTTGAGGAATTCCTCCGCGCTGAGCTCGCCGAGATCGTTGGCAAGCGGGGCGGCGATGACCGCACCAGCACCGACGTCGTGCTCTATGGCTTTGGCCGCATCGGCCGGCTCCTGGCACGCATCCTCATTGAAAAGGCCGGTGGCGGCCACGGACTGCGCCTGCGCGCCATCGTTGTGCGCCGCGGATCGGACAACGACCTCTCCAAGCGCGCCAGCCTGCTGCGCCGCGACTCCGTCCACGGGTCCTTCGAGGGCACCATCCGGATTGACGAGGACGCCAACACCATTACCGCCAACGGCGTGCAGATCCAGGTGATCTACTCGAACGACCCCGCCACGATCGACTACACCGCCTACGGCATCAACAACGCCCTGGTGGTGGACAACACCGGCCGCTGGCGCGACGCCGAGGGGCTTTCCCAGCACCTGCAGAGCAAGGGCGTGGCACGCGTGCTCCTGACCGCGCCCGGCAAGGGTGAACTGAAGAACATCGTCCACGGCATCAACCACCGCGACATCACCGATTCAGACCGGATCGTCTCCGCGGCATCCTGCACCACCAACGCCATCACTCCGGTGCTGAAGGCCATCAACGACAAGTTCGGCGTGGTGCACGGGCACGTGGAAACCGTCCACTCCTTCACCAACGACCAGAACCTGATCGACAACTTCCACAAGGGTGACCGCCGCGGCCGCTCCGCAGCCCTGAACATGGTCATCACCGAAACCGGTGCCGCCAAGGCCGTGGCCAAGGCCCTGCCCGAACTGCTGGGCAAGCTGACCGGCAGCTCCATCCGCGTCCCCACCCCGGACGTTTCCCTGGCCATCCTCAACCTCAGCCTGGAGAACGGCACCACCAAGGACGAGGTCAACAACTACCTGCGCGAAATGTCGCTGCACTCAGACCTCCGGAAGCAGATCGACTACATCGATTCACCCGAGGTTGTTTCCACCGACTTCGTCGGCTCCCGCCGCGCAGGTATCGTCGACGGACTCGCTACGGTCTCCACGGACAAGAACCTGGTCCTCTACGTCTGGTACGACAACGAATTCGGCTACAGCTGCCAGGTGGTGCGCGTCATGGAGGAAATGGCCGGTGTGAACCCGCCGTCGTTCCCCGCCAAGGAAAGCGCCGCCGCCCTGGCTGCCATCGCCGTCTGACCAATTCCGCCGCCGTCCCGCGAATTCCCGGCTGGTTCTCTGGAATCAGCCGGGAAACGGGACCACACTGGTGGCATGGACAACGAATCGACACTTCAGCACGACACCACCCTCGAACACGCCCTGGACGTCGCCAAGGCAAACCATAAGGAAGCAGTCCGGCTGCTCGAACGCGCCCGCGCCGCCCATAAGGCCGGCGATGTCAGCGAGGACCGGGTGCGCCAACTCGAGGGACTGCTCGCCATTGCCGAGGAAGACCTTCGAAGGGTCACCAGGGAGCAGTAACTCAACGGCGGTGCGCTCGGACGTGTGAGACATCACCCGTCCTCAACAGTGTGGATATCAGAGGCCGGGCAAGACTTTTGTCCTAGGCTCTTGGGGTGCCTGAAATTCCCCTGCCGGCGTCAACGCCATGACCGTCAGCTGGTCTGCCTACCGGCGGGCACGCCGCCGTTCCCGCCAGGCGTGGGCGCTGCTCGTGACGGCTGCCGTCTGCATCGTCGCCGCCCTGTCCTGGTTCTTTACCGCAGGACAGTTCGCGGCTGCCGGGCCGGCGCCGGAGGGACCGACGGAGGCGCCCGTCCTCAACGCCGCCTGGATGAAGCCGGTCCAGGAACCCAACCCCGTGCCGGCGGGCACGGCCCTCGCCGCCCTCGACGGCATCGCCGTGAAGGGCCGTGCACCGAACACCGATTACAGCCGGGAGGCTTTCGGACAGGCGTGGCTGGACGTTGACAGGAACGGCTGCGATACCCGTAACGACATCCTTCGCAGGGACCTCGCTGACGTGGTGTTCGCCGAAGGCTCCACGTGCAAGGTGACGGCGGGTCACTTCCGGGAGCCCTATACCGGCAAGGACGTGGACTTCCGCCGCGGTTCCGAGAGCAGCCGTGCTGTCCAGATCGACCACGTGGTGGCACTGGGTGACGCCTGGCAAAAGGGAGCACAGGGCCTGGGGCCGAAGGAGCGCCAGAGCCTGGCCAACGATCCGCTGAACCTCATAGCGGCGGACGGCGCGGCGAACCAGCAAAAAAGTGCGGGTGACGCTGCCACCTGGCTGCCGAAGAACACCGCGCTGCGCTGCCACTACGTTGCCCGGCAGATCTCCGTTAAGGCCGCCTACGGGCTGTGGGTGACGGCAGCGGAGAAGGACGCCATGAAGAAGGTGCTCGGTTCCTGCCCCGGGCAGGAAACCATCACCGCCCGCTGACGGTCCGGGCCCGCGATGGGAAGGGGCAGTGACGCCTGGGGCCCTTTCCGAATGCGTCAGTGGCCGAACGGGTCCGGGTCCACTCCCGGCATCCAGGTCAGCCCCGGCACGCCCCAGCCGTTCTTTTTGGCCTGCTTCATGGCCTTGCGGGAATAGCGGTCGATCAGCCGGTTGACATACAGTTTGCCGTCCAGGTGGTCGTATTCGTGCTGGATCACCCTGGCGAACCAGCCGGTTGCCTCGAACTTCACCGGGTTTCCAAAGCCGTCAAACCCTTCGACCCGCGCCCACTCGGCACGCTTGAGCGGATACTGCTCACCGGGAAAGGACAGGCAGCCCTCTTCCTCCTCGTCGGGGTCGGGGGCGGCGCCGGAAACCTTGGACAGGGTCAGGACAGGATTCACCAGCACCCCGCTTGGGGGAGCGCCGTCGTCGTTGGCGTACTTGTACACGAAGATTCTCTTGCCCACGCCGATCTGCGGGGCGGCGAGGCCCACACCATGGGCCGCTTCGTTGGTTTCGAACATGTCGGCAATAAGGGTGCGCAGTTCGTCGTCGAAAACTTCCACCTCGGCGGCGCGCCGGTGCAGGACAGGCTCGCCCCAGATGGTGATTGGCAGAACGGTCATATCAGTTGTCCTTCGAACTTTCGCGGTGTCCCCGGTTTTCCTGCGCGTACCCCCGGTGGGGCACAACAAAGGAGGCCGCACCGGATATCCGGTGCGGCCTCCTTTGTTGACGGCTGCATGTGCCGCCTCGTGAGGGTGAGCGACGGGGGTTGAACCCGCGACCTCCTGGACCACAACCAGGCGCTCTGCCAACTGAGCTACGCCCACCATGTGCCTCAAGGGAAATCCGCTTTACCGGCTCCCTGGAAACGCAACTCAAATAGCTTACCTGCTCGGAAGGGGTGCTTTGTCCACTTTCAGCGTTTTGAAGCAAAATTTCATGGGAACATGGCGCAGATCACTTGCCCGGCTCCTCAACGGACCCGCCGGCGGTGATCCCCCGGGCGATCTTCTGGGCCGTGGCACTGTCGGGTCCGGGCGCGGGCACGAACACGGCTTCACGGTAGTACCGCAGTTCATCGATCGAATCCTTGATGTCCCCGAGGGCGCGGTGGCCACCCTTCTTGGCGGGCGACTGGAAGTAGGCGCGCGCGTACCAGCGGCGCGACAACTCCTTGATGGTGCTGACGTCGATAACCCGGTAGTGGAGGTGTTCCACCACGGCAGGCATGTCCCGCGAGAGGAACACCCGGTCCGTCCCCACCGAGTTGCCGCCCAGAGGTGCTTTGCGCGGGTCCGGAACCCAGGCGGAGATGTACTCCATCACCGCGGCCTCCGCCTCCGCCATCGTCCTGCCGTGCGGAAGCTCCGCCAGCAGCCCCGACTTGGTGTGCATGTCCCGTACGAAGTCGGACATCTGGGCCACCGCTGCGTCGTCAGGTTTGATGACCACATCAACG
Source organism: Arthrobacter sp. SAFR-179 (assembly GCF_059414945.1). Lineage (NCBI taxonomy): Bacteria > Bacillati > Actinomycetota > Actinomycetes > Micrococcales > Micrococcaceae > Arthrobacter > Arthrobacter sp. SAFR-179. The sequence continues at coordinate 521,310 of NZ_JBPFDM010000002.1, read as the reverse complement.
CCGTCGCCCAGGATGTTCAGTTCCGAATCGGTGACCAGGGCTGCCACCTCGATGAGGGCGTCGTTCTTGATGTCCAGACCGGTCATTTCGCAGTCGATCCAGACGATTCGTTCGTTAGATATAGGCACCGGACCAGCCTACCGTTACACCTCCGGGCGCCCTGCCGATGCTAGGATTTCGGGTACGCGGCGGGTCGCCCCTCCGCCCTGAACCACCTTCCGCCGGCCCCGCCCGGTCCGCCGGGCAAACCGCGGGAAACGCAAACAAGATTGGACGATCCTGAGATGACGGCGCCTGTGCCCGCAACGGGGGAGATGGCGGCGGCCGGCATTGCCGGAACGGGCAGTGCCGAGGTGGACAATCCACGCTCATCCCTGCTTGCCGGTTTCCTGGGCTCCATGTTCATGGTCCTTGGGTCCTTCGGCGTGGGCTGGCTGGCCCCCGTCTCGGAACTGCGGCGAATGCCCTTGTTCATCTGGATGCGCACTGAGGCCCCCGGCGTGGCGCTCTCCATTGTCCTGGTGGCGGCTGGGGGCATGCTGCTGGTCCGCGCCTGGCTGCGGCTCGGCCAGAAAGTCCGCGTATGGGGACCGCAGTCCCGGCGGGTCACCTTGGCTGCATTGGTGGCGTGGGGCCTCCCCATGATGTTCACCGTGCCGCTCTTCAGCCGGGACGTTTACGCCTACATCGGGCAGGGCCGCCTGATGGTGGAGGGTTTCAACCCTTACGAGAACGGCATCTCCGCCCTGTCCAATTACTTCCAGCTCGGCGCAGACAAGATGTGGACCGAAGCCCCGGTTCCCTATGGGCAGCTGTTCCTGTGGATCGAGCAATTCGTGGTGTGGGCCACCAATGTCCAGCCCGAGGCCTGCGTCATGCTGTTCCGGCTGGTGGCAGTGGCCGGTGTGGTGCTGTGCGCCATTTACGTGCCCCGGCTTGCCGAGCTGCACGGGGTGAACCCGCACAGGGCCCTCTGGCTGACCGTGGCAAACCCGCTGTTCCTGACCAATTTCATCGCCAGCGTCCACAACGACTCGCTGATGATAGGGCTGGCCCTGGCCGGATTGTATTACTCCGCCACCCGGCGGGAGGTCCGGGGCATCGTGCTGGTGACCCTGTCCATCGCCGTCAAGCCCATCACCATCGTTTTCCTGCCGTTCATCGGCCTCCTGTGGGCCGGGAAGAACGCAGGCTGGCTGCGGAAGGCTGCCTTCTGGGCCTTGACGGCCGGCATCAGCCTGGCGCTCCTGGCCGCGATGAGCCTGGTCAACGGGTTCGGCTTCGGCTGGATCAACGGATTGTCCGCCCCAGGCAGCATCTCCATCTGGTACGCCCCGGTGGGGCTGCTCGGCATGGTGGTGGGGTCCCTGGCCAACGCGTTCGGACTGGACGGGTCCGTGCCCGCAGGCTGGGTGTTCGACGCCGGGAAGCTGCTCGCCGTGGGCATCGTCGCCTGGCAGATCTTCAAGGGTGACTACGACCGCCTCATGCGCCGCCTTACGCTGGCCCTGGCCGCGGTAGTCCTGCTGGCCCCCATCATCCAGTCCTGGTATGTCGTCTGGCTGATCCCGCTCTTCGCCGTGACCGGCATCCGCAACGACTGGCAGGTCAAGGCCCTGTACTTCGTGGTGTCCTTCTTCATGATCTACGCCATCTCGGACCAGCTGGACGTCTTTCCCTACCTGCAGACCCAGGATCTCGGCTTCGCCCTTGCCCTGGCCCGGATCGCCGCGGCACTGACGGCCCTCCTGTTCGCCCTGTACCTGATCTTCTGGGACCCCGGAACCCGTAGCCTGTTCCGCAAAACGCACGAGCCCGTCGTCGAACGCCCCGTGATCTAGCAGTACCCCTGCACAGCGGGCGAGCCTACTGCGGCGCCCGCCAGGCGGCGATCCTGCGCAAGGCCTCCCTGCGGGACAACGGGTTCATGGCGTCCCCGTGCCGGACGACGAAGGCTTCCACCCACCCCGGATCCGTCTTGGCGTATTCACGCAGGGCCCAACCGATGGCCTTCCGGATGAAGAACTCCCGGTCCGCCAGGTTCGGTTCGATCACGGCGGCGAGCAGCGTGGTGTCGGTGGCCCCTTTCGCGCACAGCTGCGAGGTGATGGCGGCTCTGCGCATCCAAAAGTCCGGATCGCGGCTCCACTGCCTGATGGTTGCCGATACCGCTACCGGGTGCGCCTGCAGCAGGCCGCAGATGCGTGCGGCCACTCCGTCCACAAAGTCCCACCACGCGCCGGTGCGGATTATTTCCACGTAGACGGGCAGCATGTCCGGATCCTTGGCCACCAGCCGGATTCCGGTCAGGTCGATGGCCGCATACCGCTCCTCCCGGAATGTGGAGGTGCGCCACAGCTCCAGCACCGTGGCGCGCAGCTGCCCGGGTGACGCGGGCGGGAATTCTGCTGCAGCCCGCGCAGCAATGCGCCGCACGTCGGGAACGCGGACGCCCAGGGAGGGAATCGCGGACTTCATGTAGGCCTGGGCGCCGGCGGCGCGTTCCGGGTTGGCGAGTACCCGCAGCGCACCCCTGACGGCCGCGATGAGGGCTTGGTTGGCAGCCGTTTCCATAGCGCAACTCTAGCCACCCGTAACCGGTCAGGGTGGGGTACGCTAGTGAGCGCTAACACATACCGAACCTGGGGGAATCCATGCCCGGCACCGATGTCCATCTGGCCCACGGACCCTATTCCGCCGTCGTCACCCTGCGCGCCGGCGCCCTGCGCGAACTGCGCCACGGGAACCGGGACCTGGTGGTGGGCTTTGGGCCCGAAGGCGCTGTTCCCGATTACCGGGGCGTTATCTGCGCGCCCTGGCCCAACCGGCTGGCCGACGGTACCTACACCTACGCCGGCAAGTCCTATGCCGCCGCCGTTAACGAACCCGAGCGTGGTGCCGCGCTGCACGGCCTGGCCATCCATCAACCGTGGGACGTGCTTGAGGCGGGAGCGGACAAGGCAGTCCTGGGTTGCCGCATTCCCTCCGGCCCGGATTATCCCGGCGAGCTGGAGCTTACCGTCACCTACTCGCTTTCCGATGACGGACTCCATGGCGCTGTCCGGGCCGTCAACACGGGTTCCGCCGCCGCGCCATACGGGGTGTGCCCCCACCCCTACCTGGTGGCCGGGCCGTCCCCGCTGGATGACTGGTCCCTGGAACTTCCGGCCGATGCCTATCTGGCGGTCACGCCGGACAGGCTCCTTCCCGTGGGCATGCGGCAGGTGGAGGAGGGAGCCTTCGACTTCCGCTCGCCCCGGCGCCTGGGGGACGTGAAGATCGACCACGCCTTCACCGACATCTCCCGGGATCATGCCGGCCTGGCGCGGGTTCGCGTGCTGGACCCATCGGGAACGGGGGTGGAACTGGAATGGGGCGCCGAGTGGCCCTGGGTCCAGGTGCACACCGGGGACAAGCCGGTGGGTCCGGACCGCCTGGGCCTGGCCGTCGAGCCTATGACCTGCCCGCCGGATGCACTGCACTCCGGCACCGACCTGGTCCACCTGCAGCCCGGGGCATCGCATTCGGCGGCCTGGACCATCCGGGCGTTGCCCTAGCAGACCGGGTAGCCCGGCTGCGTACTGGACCTTCAGTTGCCTGCTGCTCCAGCAGCGGAATTGGCCCACCCCGCACGCTCCAGCCACGCTGCGCACAAAGAGGTCCACTGCGCCGGCCCCGGTTCGCCGGCCGCAAGTCCCAGCCCATGCCTTCCTTCCGGGAAGACGTGCAGTTCCGCCGGAACTCCCGCGGCAATCAATGCCCTGGCGTAGTTCAGGCTGTTGCTCACCGGGACTGCCTCGTCGTCGGCCGTGTGCCAGAGGAATGCCGGCGGCGTGCCGGGCGTGACGTTCAGCTCCGCGGAGAGTGCCGTGAGGAGGGCCGACGGCGGCGAGTCGCCAAGGAGGTTCGCCACCGATCCCTCATGGGTTTCGTGCGTCAGGGAAGCGACGGGGTAGCAAAGCACCGAAAGGTCCGGCACGGCCGCGGGAACGTCGAGGTCCCGGCTTCCGGTGGCCGCCGCCGTGCTGAGGGTGGCGGCCAGGTGCCCGCCGGCGGAGAACCCCAGGACGCCAACGCGGTCCGCGTCCACGGCGAGCCCATGCTGCCCGTTCCGGATGTGCAGCATGGCTTCCTTGGCGTCCTCAAGGGGGCCGGGGTGCCGGTCCGGGGCTACCCGGTAGCGGAGCACAAAGGCATGGATTCCCAGGGAAGCAAGCCACTCTGCCACCGGCTCCGCCTCATGGTCGGCCTGGCGGGCATAGCCCCCGCCCGGCAGCACCAGGATGGCAGGACGTGCTTCTGCGGCGTCCGGACGTGCGCGGACCGCTGTCAGCCCCCGTGGTGCCATCAGGCTGCCGCTTCGGTGCTGCGCCGCAGGGTGACCTCGCCGGTGATGCCGTCCGCAGCGGCGCCTTGCGCCTCTTCGGTGTGGTTCCCCGGCCCGGTGGACCGCGTGGCAATGCGTCCGATGTCCTCCAGGGGCAGCCGGACCGTGGAAAGCGCCGGCCGGAAGTCGCGGAGGGTTTCAATGTCGTCAAAGCCGGCGATGGCGGCATCGCGCGGAATCCGCAGCCCCTCGGACCGCAGCGCCGCCGCGGCACCAATGGCCATCACGTCGTTGACGGCGAAGATGCACAGCCTGGGTGCAGGCGCCTCCCCGGACCGGGCGGCCTTGATCCTGGCGGCCAGTTGAAGTCCGGCGTCATATCCACCGGACCGGTTGAATCCTGTCCGGAGCACCTCTGCCGGCCGGCGTCCGGCGCGCTCCAGTCCTTCCTGGAAGCCGCGGACCCGGTCATCCGATGTCAGGAGTCCCTCAGGGCCGCCCACAATGACGAAGTCACCGTCCCAGCCCTCCGCGAGCCCGGTGGCAAGCTGCCGCGCAAGCTCCTGGTTGGGGACTTTGACCACGTGGTATCCCTCTGTTGCGGTTGCACCCACGACGGGATGTCCCACCACGGCAACCTGCCCTCCGTTGCGGCAGTACCGGTCAAGTTCGGCCGCCAGCTCGGTGTTGCCGTCCCGGTCCTCGTCACGGCAGGAGCGCGAGCCGGCGATCACAATGGAATCTGCGCGGCGCGCCGCGAAAGCCGCCACCGCTTCCTTTTCTTCGGCCGGGCCGCCGCCGGTAGTGGCGAGCAGCACCATTTTGCGTTGTTCCCGGGCGGCTTCCTGCACGCCCCTGGCGATGGCCGCGAAGTAGGGGTCGGCGATGTCGTGGACTATCAGCCCGATCAGGCCGGAACTGGACTTCGCCAGGCCCTGCGCCTGCGCGTTGGGGATGTAGCCCAGCGAATCCGCTGCCTGCCGTACGCGTTCGGCAATGTCCTTGCCCGGTTTACGGGCCGAGCCGTTCAGCACGCGGGAAGCGGTGGCGGGCGAGACTCCGGCCAGGCGCGCCACCTCGGTAAGGGTACTTGCAGCCACTGCATCTCCTGGTCGTCAAACGGGCTCAAAGGCTAAGCACATTATGGCAGTTCAAACTACTTCCGGAAAGCGCTTGCCAACTGAAAGCCCGCCGTGCATCATTGAAGCAGTGGGAACGCGCTTTCCCAGACAGCTTGAATACATTGCTCACTCACCGTGGAGGACACATGGGCTTCGAAACCAAAACAATCCGCATCGCCATGAACGGCATTACCGGCCGGATGGGCTACCGCCAGCACCTGCTGCGCTCCATCCTTCCCATCCGCGACGCCGGCGGCTTCACCCTCGAGGACGGCACCCGGGTCCAGGTTGAACCCATCCTGGTGGGCCGCAACGAGGCCAAGATCCGCGAACTGGCGGAAAAGCACAAGGTCTCCGAATGGACCACCGACCTGGACGCCGTGATCAGCGACCCCACTGTCGACGTCGTCTTCGATGCCTCCATGACCAGCCTCCGCGCCGCCACCCTGAAGAAGGCCATGCAGGCCGGCAAGCACATCTTCACCGAAAAGCCCACGGCCGAAACCCTCGAGGAAGCCATTGAGCTGGCCCGCATCGGCAAGGAAGCCGGCGTCACGGCAGGCGTCGTCCACGACAAGCTGTATCTCCCCGGCCTGGTCAAGCTCCGCCGCCTGGTGGACGAAGGCTTCTTCGGCCGCATCCTCTCCATCCGCGGCGAGTTCGGCTACTGGGTCTTCGAAGGCGACATCCAGGCCGCCCAGCGCCCGTCGTGGAACTACCGCAAGGAAGACGGCGGCGGAATGACCACCGACATGTTCTGCCACTGGAACTACGTCCTCGAGGGCATCATCGGCAAGGTCAAGAGCGTCAACGCCAAGACCGCCACCCACATCCCCGCCCGCTGGGACGAGGCGGGCAAGGAATACAAGGCCACCGCCGATGACGCCTCCTATGGCATCTTCGAACTCGAAACACCCGCAGGGGACGAGGTCATCGGCCAGATCAACTCCTCCTGGGCGGTTCGCGTGTACCGCGACGAACTGGTGGAGTTCCAGGTGGACGGCACGCTCGGTTCCGCCGTCGCCGGCCTGAACAAGTGCGTTGCCCAGCAGCGCGCCCACACCCCCAAGCCCGTGTGGAACCCGGACCTGCCCGTCACCGAATCCTTCCGTGACCAGTGGCAGGAAGTGCCCGCAAATGCCGAACTGGACAACGGCTTCAAGCTGCAGTGGGAAGAGTTCCTCCGCGACGTGGTGGCAGGCCGCGAGCACCGCTTCGGCCTGTTGTCCGCCGCGCGCGGCGTCCAGCTGGCCGAACTCGGCCTGCAGTCCAGCGACGAACGCCGCACCATCGACATTCCGGAGATCACCCTCTAATGACTTCCCTCATTCTTCCCTCCGAAGACGGCGGCACCAGGGAGTACCGCCTCCAGGGCGGCACCAGCTGGGCCCGGCCCGCCGCGCCCCTGACGGCACGGCGCGCTTACGCGGCGGCCCACGTCATCCCCGAGGTCCTGGCTGACAACACGCCCGGTGCCCCTGCCCGCCTGGACTGGGACGCCACCATGGCGTACCGCCACGAACTGTGGTCCTACGGGCTGGGCGTAGCCGACGCCATGGACACCGCCCAGCGCGGCATGGGCCTGGACTGGGCCGCCACGCAGCAGCTCATCAAGCGCACGGGAGTGGAGGCCGCTTCGGTGGTTTCCGCCAACAACCCGGCCACCGCCGGCAAATCGGTCCGGGACCTGGTCTCCTGCGGCGCCGGCACCGACCAGCTGGACATCGACGCACTGCCTTCCGGCGAAGCGGGCATCAAGGCGGTGCTCGAGGCGTACCGCGAGCAGATTGCCGTCATCACCGAGGCCGGTCCGAAGGTCATCCTGATGGCCTCGCGCGCCCTGGCCAGGGTGGCCAGCGGACCGGAGGACTACCTGAAGGTTTATTCCACCCTGCTGCAGGAGGTGGACCAGCCGGTCATCCTGCACTGGCTTGGCACCATGTTCGATCCAGCGCTGGCCGGCTACTGGGGCTCCGGCGATGTTCCCGCCGCCACCGAGACCTTCCTTGGCCTCATCCGGGACAACGCGGACAAGGTGGACGGGGTCAAGGTCTCGCTGCTGGATGCAAGCCACGAGGTTGCCCTTCGCGCGGCCCTGCCCGGGGGAGTCCGCCTCTACACGGGCGACGACTTCAACTACCCCGAGCTGATCGACGGTGACGGCAGCCATCACTCGGACGCCCTGCTGGGAATCTTCGCCGCGATCTACCCGGCCGCGTCGGTGGCCCTGCAGAACTACGACGCAGGCAACCCCGGGAAGGCGCGGGAGATCCTGGATTCCACCCGGGAACTGGGCAAGCACATCTTCAGCGCCCCCACCTTCTATTACAAGACCGGCATTGCGTTCATGTCCTGGCTCAACGGCAAGCAGCCTGGCTTCCAGATGGTGGGCGGCCTGCATTCCGGCCGTTCGGTCTGCCACCTGGCCAGGACCTTTGAACTGGCCGACCAGGCGGGCCTGCTCAAGGACCCCGCCCTCGCTGCATTCCGGATGTCCGACTACCTCCGGATCAACGGGGTGGGAGTATGAGCGAGTTCTCCCGCCTGTCCATCAACAGCGCCACCACCAAGAAGTGGACGCTTGCCCAGGTGGTGGAGGGCTGCGTCAACGCCGGGATCCCTGCCATCGGCCCGTGGCGGGACCGGGTGGAGGAAGCCGGACTGGACAAGGCCGCCCGCCTGATCAAAGACGCTGGGCTCCGGGTCTCCTCGCTGTGCCGCGGCGGGTTCCTCACTGCGGCCGACGCCGAAGGCCAGGCCGCCGCGCTGGCTGACAACCGCGCCGCCATCCTCGAGGCAGTTGCGCTGGACACCAGGGAACTGTTCCTGGTGGTCGGCGGCCTGGCGCCGGGGGAGAAGGACGTGGTGGCGGCCCGCCGGCGCGTGGCGGACCGGCTGGCCGACCTGGTGCCCTTCGCGCAGGAAAACGGGGTGCGGCTTGTGCTGGAACCGCTGCACCCGATGTACGCGGCGGACCGGGCGCTCATTTCCACCCTGGGCCAGGCCCTGGACCTCGCAGCGCCCTTCGACGCTTCAACGGTGGGCGTCGCCGTCGATACCTTCCACGTCTGGTGGGACCCCGAACTGAAGGCGCAGATCGAACGCGCCGGCACGGAAAACCGTATCGCCTCCTACCAGGTGTGCGACTTCAACATGCCCATCGCTGCAGATCCTTTGCTGTCCCGCGGCTACATGGGCGACGGCGTGGTGGACTTCGCCACGATCGGCAGCTGGGTGCGCGACGCCGGCTACACCGGCGACATCGAAGTGGAAATCTTCAATCAGGAGATCTGGGACACGGACGGCAACACCGTCCTGGCCACAGTGAAGGAGCGCTACGCGGAGCTTGTCCTCCCGTACGCCTGACACGCCCTGGATGTCCTGTCCAGACCGCGGGCTCCTGCTACGTCACGGCAGGAGCCTGCGCCCCACATGGAAGGACCCGGACCAGCGGTGGATGCACCACCGCCGGTCCGGGTCCTTTTTGCTCTCTGCTACTTATTGCCGTCCTGGGTGTAGAGCGAGGCGAACCGCCGGTACCTGGCCAGCACGTCGCCGTCGTCCGTCCCCTGCGGAAGGTCGACGGCGTCAGCCGCCCAGGCGGGGAAACGTCCGGTGAGTGCCGCGGCTGCCTGGCGCGCGGCGCCGTCGGCAACATACTCACCCGGCTGCGGCACCATGATGACGGTTCCCAGCAGGGCCGCTGCGGCTTCCTGCACGGCGGTGGACTGTGCCCCGCCGCCCACCAGGATGATGCGGCGGGCTTCAACGCCCTGGGCCTGCAGTGCTGCCAGGCCGTCGGCCAGGGAGCAGACCACGCCTTCGACGGCGGCGCGCGCCAGGTTGGCGGGGGTGTAGTTGGCCCGGGTGATGCCATGCAGGGAACCGGTCGCATCGGGCAGGTTGGGCGTCCTCTCCCCGTCCAGGTAGGGGACCAGGGTAAGCCCTCCGGCGGCGGGGCCGGCCGAAAGGGCCAGCCGGTTGAACTCCGGCAGGTCCACGCCCAGCAGGGCAGCCGTGGCATCGAAAACGCGGGTGGCGTTCAGGGTGCAGACCAGCGGCAGGTAATGCCCGGCAGCGTCGGCAAACCCCGCCACGAGGCCCGACGGGTCTGCCGCGGGCGTATCCGAGACGGCAAAAACGGTCCCGGACGTGCCCAGGGACATCACGACGTCGCCCAAGCCCGCACCGGCACCGAGCGCGGCTGCCGCGTTGTCCCCGGCTCCGGCAGCCAGGAGGGCGCCTGCCTTCGTCTTTCCCGCTGCTTCCAACGGCCCGAGGACCCTTGGGAGGACGGGCACGTGCCCAAGGGATGCGGTGAGGACGTCCGGAAGGTAGCTGCCGGACGCCGCCGAGTAATAGCCGGTGCCTGAAGCGTCGGAGCGGTCGGTGGCCAAGGCGGCCAATCCTTCTTCTCCGCTGCCGGGACCGTAGCCTGCGAGCCGCCAGGTAAGCCAGTCATGCGGAAGGCAGACGGCGGCCACCTTTGCGGCGTTTTCCGGTTCGTGGGCTGCCAGCCAGCGCAGCTTGGTCACGGTCAGGGATGCGACCGGCACCGTGCCGGTGGCCTTGGCCCAGTACTGCGCGCCGACGGCGGGATCGCCCCCGCCGGCACTTTCGATAAGTTCCGCCGCTGCGCCGGCGCTGCGGGTGTCGTTCCAGAGCAGCGCCGGACGGATGACCGCACCGTCACTGTCCAGGCAGACCATCCCGTGCTGCTGGCCTCCGATGGAGACGGCGCTGACGTCGTCCAGCCCGCCGGCGTCGGCCACGGCCTTTTGCAGGGCAGTCCACCAGTGGTCCGGGTGGACCTCGGTGCCATCAGGGTGGGCGGCGCGGCCTTGGCGGACGAGCGCCCCGGTGTCCGCATCGCGGATGACTACCTTGCAGGACTGGGTGGAGCTGTCTACTCCGGCTACGAGCGGCATGGTGTTCTTTTCTTTGTGCAGGAATGGAAACGCTGCGGGGCCTGGATTGTCTCCCGGCCCCGCAGCGGGTCTTGGACGGCTAGCGGGCGCCCAGGAGGTGCTCGATGGCGAGCTGGTTGAGGCGGACGAACGCGAAGGAGCGTTCGGCGGCCTTGTCGGCGTCGAAGTCCTCAAATGCCGTGGTGTCGCCCAGCAGGTCGGCGGTGGTTTCGCCGGCGCCGAGGGTGGGCTCGCCGAGCTCGAAAACGCCGGAGGTCTTGAGGGCTTCCTGGACCTGGGGGTCCGCCCGGAAGGCCAGCGCCCGTTCCTTCAGCAGCAGGTACATGGCCATGTTGGACTTCGCGGATTCCCACACGCCGTCGTAGCCATCCGTGCGTGAGGGCTTGTAGTCGAAGTGCCGGGGGCCGTCGTACTTCGGGCCACCGCCCGGGAAGCCGTTCTCGAGGAGGTCCACGGTGAAGAAGGCGCTGGTGAGGTCGCCGTGGCCGAAGACGAGGTCCTGGTCGTACTTGATGCCGCGCTGGCCGTTGAGGTCGATGTGGAAGAGCTTCCCGGCCCACAGGGCCTGGGCGATGCCGTGGGTGAAGTTCAGCCCGGCCATCTGCTCGTGTCCGGTTTCGGGGTTCAGGCCCACGATGTCGCCGTGCTCAAGCTGGGCAATAAATGCCAGGCCGTGGCCCACGGTGGGCAGGAAGATATCGCCGCGGGGCTCGTTCGGCTTGGGCTCCAGTGCGATCCGCAGGTTGTAGCCCTTGTCCTTGATGTAGCCGGCGGCGGTGTCCACACCTTCCTTCATGCGGTCCAGGGCGGCGGCGAGGTCCTTGGAGCCGTCGTATTCGCTGCCTTCCCGGCCGCCCCACATCACAAAGGTTTCGGCGCCGAGCTCAGCGGCCAGGTCGATGTTGCGCAGGACCTTGGACAGTGCGAACCGGCGGATCGACCGGTCGTTGGAGGTGAAGCCGCCGTCCTTGAAGACCGGGTGGCTGAAGAGGTTGGTGGTCACCATGGGAACTTTCAGCCCGGTTTCTGCCAGGGCTGCGCGGAAGTTCTTGAGGATGAGGTCGCGCTCCGAAGCGGAGGCCTCGAACGGGACCAAGTCGTTGTCGTGGAAGGTGATGCCGTAGGCGCCGAGCTCCGCCAGGCGGTGGACGGCTTCCACGGGGTCAAGGGGGGAGCGGGTGGCGACGCCGAACGGATCGGCGCCGGTCCAGCCGACGGTCCAGAGGCCAAAAGTGAATTTGTCGGCAGGGGTGGGCGAGAGAGTCATGATGCGTCCTTGCGATCGTGCGCTCCGCGGGGTTGCGAAGCTTTAGTTCATTGCCTGAACTATATGAGCGGACGTAGGCTGGGGTCAAGAGTCAAGGCTGGGATCAGCCGGAAAATGTGCGAGAAGCCTTACCTGTGGAGGTTTGTGATGGTGATGGCGGCGCCTGCAGTGGCGGGGCCGGGAGGCTCGGCCCCCGGAAGCGTGGGCGATGTCCGGCGCAGCAACCTCGCGCTGGTCCTGGGCGCGATCGCCGAGTTCCCGCCCGGGACCCACCCCAGCCGCGCCCAGGTGGCCGGTGCCACCGGCCTGACCAAGGCATCGGTGTCCAGCCTGGTGCTGGACCTCCTGGACGCAGGGATCATCCGGGAGATAGGCCTCAACCCGCAGGGGCGCGGCCGGCCGGGGGTGGGGCTGGAACTCAGCCCCAGCCGGGCCGTCATGGGGATGGAAATCAATGTGGACTACATCTCCGCAGCCGTGGTGGACCTCTCCGGGACCGTCCTGGTCCGGGAGGAACAGGAACGCGACAACCGCAACGGCCCCGACGGGCCCGTGCTGGCCGCGCTCGCAGCCCTGGCGGCCCGGGTCCGGAGTGGGGCGGGGGAGCAGGGCGTCGAGGTCCTGGGCGGCGGGCTGGCTGTGCCCGGACTGGTTGACCCTGCCCAGGCGCGGGTGCTCACCGCACCCAACCTGGGCTGGGTCAACGTGGACCTCGACCTTGAAGCACTGCTGCCCGAGGCTCCCCTGGGCGTGGAACTGTTCAACGAGGCCAATGCCGCAGCCCTTGCCGAACTGCGGCACCGGCCGGATGGTGCGTCTGACTTCCTCTTCGTCTCCGGCGAGGTGGGCGTCGGCGGCGGGATTGTCATCGGATCCGAGCTGTTCACTGGACCGCACGGCCACGCCGGAGAGGTGGGGCATATCGTGGTGGACCCTGACGGAGGGCATTGTTCGTGTGGGGGAACCGGCTGCCTGGAAACGGTTGCCGGCCAGGACGCCATCTTCGCCGCAGCGGGACTGGCCCCGGATGGGGGTTCACGTTCGGCCCATATGTCCGCTCTTATGCGTGCGCTGCAGGCCGGGGAGCCCCGGGCAGTATCTGCGGTCGAACGGGCCGGCCGCTCCCTGGGGATAGCACTTGCCTCGGCCGCGCGGGTGGTCAACATAGAATCCGTGGTCCTTGGCGGACACTTCGCTGTCCTCGAGCCGTGGCTGCGCGCCCCGTTGCTGGCGGGGCTGGAGAAGTATGCGCCCGGCAAATATGACTCCAGCCAGGTGGCGGTGTCCCTGGTGGGCGACTCGGGTGCCCTGCTGGGGGCCGCCGGCAGCGTAATCCGGTCCCTGGTGGAAGCGCCGCACCGGCTGCACGCATAGCAGCCAACGCGCAGCGCCCCGGTCCAAAGACCGGGGCGCCAGGCACCGCGGTGCCCCAGGAGGGAATCGAACCCCCGACCGGCGGATTAGAAGGCCGCTGCTCTATCCCCTGAGCTACTGAGGCGTTGGCTTCCGGCCTTCAGGCCGGCGCCTCAAAAAGTTTACATTGCCCGGATGCCGGCCGTGTCACCCAGTGGCCACTCCTCCTCCACATTCGATGTCCGGATCGGCGTTGTCCACATAGGAAAACCCGTACCTCCTGCCCGCTGTTGTCCCGCGCGATGCTGGTCTTGCCTGCTACAGGCGCCACCATCCAGACAGGACGTAGACATGAGCGAATCGATCACCATCCGGGGCTTCGTTGCCACCGAGATAACCAGTTCAACCACGCCGGGGGGAGTGGCAACCGCTTCCTTCCGCCTCGGCTCTACCACGCGTCGGTTTGACCGTGAATCCAGGACCTGGGGTGACGGACACACCAACTGGTTCACGGTGCAGGGCTACCGCCAGCTCGCGGGAACCCTGGGCTGCAGCATCAGGAAGGGCCAGCCGGTCATTGTGGTGGGCAAGCTGAAGATCCGTACCTGGGAGAAGGACGGGCGGGTGTACCACTCCACCATCATCGACGCCGATGCTGTGGGGCACGACCTCACCTTTGGATCGGCAAACTTCATCCGTACCGCTTCCAGGCCGGCGCTCTCCCTTGTGGAGCAGCCACCGGCCCCGGAGGACATCCCCGGAGTGGATCAGGAGCCGGACGAGCCGGAGGACCGCGAAGACGAAAACCCCGACGACCACGGGCATGCAGCCGTTGTCGTCGAGGACAACGACGGTGGCCTCGCCTCCCTTGACCTGGAAACGGGGGAACTCGCCGAAGTCTAGGAAAGAAGCATCAGGTATCAACGTTCCCATCCAGTCCCGGACGGGCGGAGCAGCGGCACCCCCGGCCGTCCTCCGCCCGCCCGGCCAATCCAGGACGCCGCCAAACCGGTTGCCGGCTTGCCGGCTGACGTGGAAATCCCGTCCGACGTTTCCCGGCGCTGGACTGGCCATCCACGCCCGCTGTACCCGCGGCCACTGCAGATCCCAGCCGCCCAGCCGCTCCGGCGGCACCATGGCACAATGACACCATGCATCCCACCCCTTACCGCTGGCAGAACAACCGCGCCGGTGCAGCACTGGCATGCGCCGTCGTGGCCAGTCTCCTGTCAGGCTGTGCTGCCGGTCCCTTTGGGAACGGAGCGGCAATCGAGGGCGGCAGCGGCGGGAGATCGGCTCCGGCCACGGCTGCCGGCCCTGATGCAAAGGGGCCGATCACGCAGGCTTCGGCTCCTGCAGTCCAAGGAACCGGCGCCAGTGGTGAACCGCTGGCCAACACATCCGACGGTGCGTCAGCGGCCGCAGCTGCCGCAACCGACACGGTGAAACAAACGGTGACGGATACCCTGACCAAACTGGCCACGGGAACGCCGAAACCGGCCACCGCACAGGTCAGTGACGCCCTGACCGGAGCGGGCATTGCACCGGCAGTGCTGCAGGTCTCGCAAAGCCGGACTCCCACCGGGCTGGAGGCAGATGCCATCGAAGCGGCGGTGCTGCAGGGCAAGGACTGCGTCATCGGGCAGGTGCGTGAAGGCGCGGTGACCGTTACAGTCCTTCCGGTACTGGCCAACGGCAAGTGCTTCGTGGGCTCCTGATCCAGCCCACCGGTCCGCTGCAAATGTGAGATCTGCCCGCCAACCCACTAGATTTGAGACCATGGCGGAATTTATCTACACAATGACCAAGGCCCGCAAGGCCGTTGGCGAAAAACTCATCCTTGATGACGTAAGCATGTCCTTCTTCCCGGGCGCCAAGATTGGTGTTGTGGGCCCGAACGGTGCCGGTAAGTCCACCATCCTCAAGATCATGGCAGGGCTGGACCAGCCCTCCAACGGTGAGGCCCGGCTCAGCCCCGGCTACAGCGTGGGTATCCTGCTCCAGGAACCGCCCCTGAACGAGGAAAAGAGCGTCCTGGGCAACGTCCAGGAAGGTGTGGGCGAAATTTACGGCAAAATCCAGCGCTTCAACGAGATCTCCGAGGAAATGGCCAGCCCCGATGCTGACTATGACACCCTCCTTGAGGAGATGGGCAAGCTGCAGGAGGCCATCGACGCCGCCGACGCCTGGGATCTTGATTCCCAGCTGGAGCAGGCCATGGACGCCCTCCGCTGCCCGCCGG
Source organism: Arthrobacter sp. SAFR-179 (assembly GCF_059414945.1). NCBI lineage: Bacteria > Bacillati > Actinomycetota > Actinomycetes > Micrococcales > Micrococcaceae > Arthrobacter > Arthrobacter sp. SAFR-179. Next base: position 506,072 of record NZ_JBPFDM010000002.1, on the reverse strand, counting down.
CCGATGCCGATGTCACCAACCTGTCCGGCGGTGAGCGCCGCCGCGTGGCGCTCTGCAAGCTCCTCCTGCAGAAGCCAGACCTGCTGCTCCTCGACGAACCCACCAACCACCTGGACGCCGAGAGCGTGCTGTGGCTTGAGCAGCACCTTTCCAGCTACCCCGGCGCCGTTCTCGCCGTCACCCACGACCGGTACTTCCTGGACCACGTCGCGGAATGGATCGCCGAAGTGGACCGCGGCCACCTCTACCCGTACGAAGGCAACTACTCCACCTACCTGGAGAAGAAGCGCGCCCGCCTGGAGATCCAGGGCAAGAAGGATGCCAAGCAGGCCAAGCGCCTCGCAGAGGAACTTGAGTGGGTCCGGTCCAACGCCAAGGGCCGCCAGACCAAGTCGAAGGCCCGCCTGGCCCGCTACGAGGAAATGGCCGCCGAAGCGGACCGTACCCGCAAGCTTGACTTCGAGGAGATCCAAATCCCGCCGGGACCCCGCCTGGGCGGCCTGGTGCTGGAGGCGAAGAACCTCCAGAAGGGCTTTGAAGACCGGACACTGATCGACGGGCTGTCCTTCACCCTGCCCCGCAACGGCATCGTGGGCGTCATCGGCCCCAACGGCGTGGGCAAGACCACGCTGTTCAAGACGATCGTCGGCCTGGAACCGCTGGACGGCGGCGATCTCAAGATCGGCGACTCCGTCAAGATTTCCTACGCTGACCAGAGCCGCGGCGGCATCGACCCCAACAAGACCCTGTGGGAGGTTGTCTCCGACGGACTCGACTTCATCCAGGTGGGCAACGTCGAAATGCCGTCCCGCGCCTACGTGGCCGCCTTCGGCTTCAAGGGCCCGGACCAGCAGAAGAAGGCCGGTGTCCTGTCCGGTGGTGAGCGGAACCGGCTGAACCTGGCCCTGACCCTGAAGCAGGGCGGAAACCTGCTGCTCCTCGATGAGCCCACCAACGACCTCGACGTCGAAACCCTCAGCAGCCTGGAAAACGCGCTGCTCGAGTTCCCCGGCTGCGCCGTGGTGGTCTCGCACGACCGGTGGTTCCTGGACCGGGTGGCCACCCACATCCTGGCCTATGAAGGTGACGAGGAGAACCCCTCCAAGTGGTACTGGTTCGAGGGCAACTTCGAATCCTACGAGGAGAACAAGGTGGAGCGCCTGGGTCCCGACGCTGCCAAGCCGCACCGCGTCACCCACCGCCGCCTGACCCGCGACTAGCCGCCGGGCGACCGGCAGCGGCCGTAAAGCATTAAGAGGAAGGCCGGCACCTGATCTGGACTGATCGGGTGCCGGCCTTTCCCGTGCAAGGATCCCCGCCGGCGCGGGCGCTTGGGCCAGTGGCGGGGCGCTGGTCCTACGTGTCCGCCGGGTCGGCGGGAACGCGCACCATTCCCTCCTGCGCCACGGTGGCCACATGCTGGCCGTCCCGGCTGAAGATCCTGCCGGTGGCCAGGCCGCGTGCGCCCTGCGCGCTGGGGGACTCCTGGACGTAGAGCAGCCATTCATCCACGCGCGCCGGGCGATGCCACCACATTGCATGGTCCAGGCTGGCAACGTTCATGCCCGGGGTGATCCAGCTCAGCCCGTGCCGCCGAAGGACGGACTCGAGCAGGGTGTAGTCGCTGGCGTAGGCCAGGGCGGCGCGGTGCAGGTTGGTGTTGTCCGGCATGGGGCCGAACGTCTTCATCCAGACGGCGTTGCGGGCCTCCCGCGGTCCCTCGGCCGAGACGTACAGCGGAGGATCGACGTGCCGGATGTCGAAGGGCCGCTCATAGGCCCAGTGCCGCGCCACGGGATGGTCGAACCTTCCCAGCAGGTCGGCGGTGCTGGGCAATGATTCGGGGTCCGGGATTCCTTCCGGCATTGCCAGCGAATGCTCAATCCCTGCGTCCTCGCCCTGGAAAGAGGCAATCATGGACAGGATGGGTACCCCGTCCTGGTAGGCGTGGACGCGCCGGGCGGAAAAGGACCGGCCGTCGCGCAGCCGCTGCACACCGAAGGTAATGGGCTTGTTGGCGTCCCCCGGCCGCAGGAAATACCCGTGCATGGAGTGGACAAAACGTTCAGGATCCACTGTCCGGATGGACGCCACGAGTGACTGCGCCAGCACCTGCCCGCCAAACACCCTGTGGTGCGGCTGCTGCTGTGAGGGGCCCAGGAAAATATCCTCGTCCGTCCGGGCGCCCTCAAGCTCACCAAGGTCCAGCAGTTCGATCAGCGATGAGGTGGGGTCTCCGCTTGGCGGGGCCAGGAGTCCGGCTTCGGCTTCAGTCATGGTCCGACTCTAGACGGCGCCCGGGGAGCCACTCAACCGGAGCGCAGCCGGTAGTGTTTAGGTGTGTCTGAACTTCTCACCTCGTCCTTCCGTTTCGCCGATCCCCGGGATCTTGCCGACCTGAGGACGTTCGCCACCAGGGCCAAGGCCATCGACGACGGCGCCATCCGCCTGCAGGCCGCCGGTTCCGTGCTGGCCGCCTACGTGTGTGTCCTCCGGCCCCGGCTGCTGGGCGAATCGACCCCCACCATCCTGGGCCTGCGCACCATGGCGCTTGCGGAATCATCCGCAACGGATGTCACCGTTGCCCTGTCCGCCGTCCTGGACCGGCTGGCACGGGCGGGGGAGAACGACGTCGAATTGCCCGTTCCGCCCACCACCGTCACCGAATCGTGGACGGGAGTGGGCGCCCCACGGGGCGGATGGGAGTTGCTGGGGGCTGTCAGTGACGCCACCCTGCGGGCAGCGGCTCAAGGCGGCATCGCGGAAGTCGCGGGCATTGTGCCGGACAAACCGGGCGCACTCATCGTCAACAATGCCCGGGCTGCCGTTTGGGGCCGGGAACTGGACGGCACAGGCCTGCCCGCGGGAGCGGCTTTCGCAGCTTTCGCGCTGGGCTTCCTGGCCGACGGCGACCAGAAGCTGTACCGCGCCGGCCGCTGGTTCCGGCTGACCGGTCCACGCGGGCACGTCCTGGCACGGACCGGCAGCGGCCTGCTGTAGCTCAAGGCGGCCGGGCCGCGCCAGGGCCTGGCCGGCAGGCGTTCAGGCCTCCGAGGCGCTGTTCACCATGGACAGCGCCGCCCGCTCCATGTACTCCCACAGCGTGCCCTCGTAAAGCGGCGGCAGCTCCAGGGCGTCCACGGCGGTGCGCATATGGAACAGCCAGCGGTCCTTGGCCTCGGGCGTCACCTTGAACGGCAGGTGCCGCATGCGCAGGCGCGGGTGGCCGCGCTCCTCGCCATATGTGGTGGGACCGCCCCAGTACTGCTCCAGGAACATCAGGAACCGGCGCTTTGCCGGGGCCAGATCCTCCTCCGGGTACATCGGGCGGAGCAGCGGATCGGTGGCCACGCCGTCGTAAAAGACATCGATGAGCTTCACGAACGTCTCGTGGCCGCCCACTGCATCATAGAAGCTGTCGGTGTAGCCCGGCTTGCTGAAGGGATCGTTCTGCATCAACTGGGGCCGCTGCCCCGGGCGCGGTTCGATGGGAAGCGACATGCTATTCCCCGGCTTTCTGGTCTGTCTTCTTGGTATCAACATGGGCCGAGCCCTGGTCGGTGGTCCCGTCGTCGGACTCGTGCAGCGGAACATACCGTCCCTGCGAGCGGTTGCCCACCCGGAGGATCTCGCCGTTGCGCAGGTACCAGATGGCGCCGTCGTCGGAGCGGACGCGGGTGATCCGCAAACCCATGGACTCCACCACGCCCACCACTTCGCTGGTTTCGATAATGTCGCCGATCCCGTACTGGTCTTCAATGGTAATGAAGATGCCGGCCAGGAAGTCGCGGATCAGCTGCTGGGCGCCGAAGCCGATGGCAACACCCAGGATGCCCACGCTGGTCAGCAGCGGAGTGATGTCGATGTCGAGGTTCTGCAGCACGTACATCCCGGTGATGATCACCACCAGCACGCCCACCACGCTGTTCAGCAGCGAACCGATGGTTTCGGCGCGCTGCACCCGCCGCTCATGGTCCAGGGCGCGGATGGCCGGCGCCACCCATTTGAACATGGGCTTCTTGAAGAAATTGCTGCCGGTAGCGATGCGCCTGGTGATGCGGGAGATGATGAAAGTGGCTACCAGCCAGACGGCGACGCCGATGCCCAGACTGATCACAATGCCCGGGACGCTGATGCCGTCCGGCTGGGTGTTGGCGGGGGGAAGGATGGACAACATGCTGACCATGGGTGGAAATAGCTCCTAGCGGTATTGCTCTGTTCTCTTTCAACCCTAGCCCCCGTAGCGTAGGGCAATGCGCATTCTCATCCTCGGCGGAACCGCCTTCCTCTCCAGGGAAATCGCCAGCCAAGCGGTTGCTGCCGGCCATGACGTGACGTGCCTGGCGCGGGGAACATCGGCCGAACCGCCGCAGGGCGCCCATTGGGTCAGGACGGACCGCTCAACGGGTCCGGCCGCCTACTCGGAACTCGCCGGCGAATGGGATGCGGTGGTCGAAGTGGCGCGGGATCCCGAACCTGCCCGGCAGGCACTGGCCGGCCTCGCGGAGAAAGCGGGGCATTGGACCTTTGTTTCCAGCTGCTCGGCGTACGCTGACCACTCCGTCCCGGGAGCGGCGGAAGACGCGGAGCTGCTGCCGGCGCTCGCTCCAGGGGAGACGTCCACCCCGGAAAACTACGGCGAGTCCAAGGTGGCCAACGAAGAGGCAACCCGCAATGCAACAAACGGCAGGGCGCACCTGTGCCGGGCGGGCCTCATCAGCGGCCCGGGTGATCCCACCGACCGCTACGGCTACTGGCCTGGCCGCTTTGCCCGCAACTCCGGGCCGGTGCTGGTCCCCGCTATCGGGCACCACCCCACGCAGGTGATCGACGTCCGAGACCTGGCGGCCTGGATCCTGCTCGCGGCGGAGGAGGGGATCACCGGCCCCCTGAACGCCATGGGGGATCAAGTGCCTTTTGCCGAACTCATCAGCGCCTCCCGCGAAGCGTCCGGCTTCAACGGCACCATCAGCACCGCCGGTGAAGAGTGGCTGGTGGAACAGGGCGTCAGCTACTGGTCCGGGCCTGAGTCCCTGCCGCTCTGGCTCCCGCCCGGTCACGACGGCTTCATGGCCCGCAGCAACCGGAAGGCCAGGGCCGCAGGAATGGTGCTAAGGCCCTGGCGGGAAACCCTGGCCGCCACTTTGGACGATGAATGCAGCCGCGGGCTGGGCCGTCCCCGGAACGCCGGCCTGTCACCCGCCACGGAACGGCGCCTCGTGGAGATGCTCCACACCGGAGGCAGAGCCTAAGCAGCCACCGTCACCGGCTGGTGCTCCACCGGGAAATTCACGCTGCGCGCGATGAAGCAGACCTGGTTCGCCTCGTGGTGCAGGGACGCCGCCAGGCCGGCCTGGCCGGCGTCGGCCACCGTCACGTACGGATGCAGCACCACCCGCTCGAACTGGCCGCTGCCGTCCCGGTTGAGCCGCATCAGCCCGGTGGCCTCGTCCCGGTAGTCCGTGACCACTACCCCGTGCTTCACCGCCACATGCAGATAGGACAGCATGTGGCACTGCGCCAGCGCGGCCAGCAGGAGCTGTTCGGGGTTGTAGCGTTCCCGGTCCCCGTGGAACGTCGGATCCGCGGAGCCCCGAAGGGCCGGCAGGCCCGGTATGAGAATGTCATGGTCCCGGGAGTAGGCCCGGTAGGACGAGGTACCGTCACCCCGGTTGCCGGTCCACTGGACCGTCAGCGCGTACCGGTGCTGATCAAGACTCACTGCGGACTGCCGTCCTGGACAACATCGGCGGCCCGGGCACGCAGGGCGCGCGCAACGCCGTCGCGGTTCTCCAGCATCATCCGCCGCAGCGCGGCGCTTTCCGCCGGCAGCGACGCCAGGAACCCGTCCGTCCGGTCAATGGTGGCCTGCGTGGTCAGCAGCGCCGGGTAGAGGCCGACGACGATCTGCTGGGCGAGTGCGTGGGTCCGGGTTGCCACGATGCCCGGCACGGCCGCGAAGTACTTTTCCGAGTACGGTTCCAGCAGCGTGCGGTCCAGCACGCGCATGAAGCCCGCTACCGCCGATCCCTGCAGCGCGTTGGACAGCTCGCCCTTGACCACGATGGACTCCCAGGCCGCGGCCTTCGCCTCCGGAGTGGGGATGGCCGCCTTGGCCAGGGCCGCCGCATTCTGTCCGCTGGAGGTGTTGTCCCGCGCCAGCTCGGCATCGATCCCGTCCTGTCCCATCCGGCCGCCGGCCACGAGAGACGCCACGAGTTCCCACCGCAGGTCCTGGTCCACGGCCAGCCCGTCCAGGACAACCGTCCCGTCCAGGAGGCCTGCCACCCGGTCCAGCTGGGACGCGCTCCGCGCCAGCAGCGCAAAGGACTTGATGAACTGCAGCTGGGCGTCGGACCCGCCGGGAACCGTCGAAGCCAGGTCCCACAGCCGATCCACGGCGGCAACCGCAGTGGCTTCGCGGTGGTCTTCGGCCACATAGAAGTTGAGGGTGGTGGCCAGCTGGCGCAACTGGACCAGGATCACGGAGGAGTCCGTTTCCGCGGCGACGTTGGACAGGATCAGCTCCACGTACTTCCGGGCAGGAGTCTCGCCGTCACGGGCGGCGTCCCAGGCGGAGTTCCACACCAGGGTCCGGGGCAGGCTGTCACCGAAATCCTTGAGGTGGGCGGTAGCGGTGGCCAGGGACTTCGGATCAAGCCGCACCTTGGCGTACGCCAGGTCGTCGTCATTGATGAGGATGAGGTCCGGCTGGGCCAGGCCGGCAAGCGCCGGCACTTCGGTGCGTTCGCCGTCGACATCCAGTTCCTCACGGTGCACCCGGGTGAGCTTGCCGCCGTCGTCCAGGTTGTAGAAACCCACGGCAAGGCGATGCGGACGGATGGTGGGCCATTCGGGCACCGCGGACTGCAGGATCGCGAAGGACCGCAGCATGCCGTCCGGGTCCACGTCCAGCTCCGGGCTCAGCGTGTTGACGCCAGCGGTTTCCAGCCACTGCCGGCCCCAGATGTCCAGGTCCCGGCCGCTGGCCTTCTCGAGCTCCACCAGCAGGTCGCGGAGTTCGGTGTTCTGCCAGGAGTGTTTGGCGAAATACTCGCGGACGCCGGCCATGAACTGTTCGGGGCCAACCCAGGCCACCAGCTGCCGGAGCACTGAGGCGCCCTTGGCGTAGGTGATGCCGTCGAAGTTAACCTCAACGTCCTGCAGGTCGTTGATCTCGGCGAAGATCGGGTGCGTGGTGGGCAGCTGGTCCTGGCGGTACGCCCAGGACTTCTCCACCGAGGCAAAGGTGGTCCAGGCGCTGGTGAAGGAGGTGGCTTCCACAGCTGCCAGGTGGGACATGTACTCGGCGAAGGATTCGTTGAGCCACAGGTCGTTCCACCACCGCATGGTCACCAGGTCGCCGAACCACATGTGCGCCAGTTCGTGGAGCACGGTGATGGCGCGGCGCTCGATCTGGGCGCCGGTGACCTTGCTGCGGAAAACGTAGCCTTCCAGGATGGTCACGGCACCGGCGTTCTCCATGGCGCCGGCATTGAATTCCGGCACGAACAGCTGGTCGTACTTTTCGAAGGGGTAGGGGCAGCCGAACTGTTCCTCGAAGAACCCGAAGCCCTGCCGCGTGAGTTCGAAGATGTTCTCTGCATCCAGGAACTGCATCAGGGACTTCCGCGCAAAGACGCCGAGCGGGATGATGCGGCCGTCCGAGCTGGTGACCTCGCTGCGGACGGACTGGTACGGACCGGCAATCAGGGCCGTGACGTAGGAGGACAGGCGGGGTGTCGGCGCGAACGTCCACACGGACCTGGCCGTGCCGTCCTCTGCGGGAGTGGCCTGGACGGGCTCCGGGGTGGGGGAGTTGGAGACAACGTCCCAGTGGGACGGGGCCGTGACGGTGAAGGCGAAGCTTGCCTTCAGGTCCGGCTGCTCGAAGACGGCGAACATCCGGCGCGAGTCGGGAACTTCGAACTGGGTGTACAGGTAGACCTCGTTGTCCACCGGGTCCACGAACCGGTGCAGGCCTTCGCCGGTGTTCATGTAGGGCATGTCGGCCACCACGGTCAGTTCGTTGTGCTCCGCCAGGTCCGGAAGCTGGATCCGTACTCCGTCGGACACGGTGGCGGGATCGAGGCTGGTGCCGTTCAGGGTCACGCTGTGCACGGCCCGGGTCACTGCATCGATGAAGCTGGCTGCGCCGGGCGATGCCGTGAATTTCACGGTGGTGGTACTGCCAAAGACCTCTCCGCCGCGGGTCAGGTCCAGGCTGACATCGTAGGACTCGACGGTGATCAGTTCGGCGCGCTCACGGGCTTCGGCGCGCGTCAGGTTCATACCTGGCAAAGGAGGGCCTCCAGAAAAGTTCGGCTGCCGGCCGGTGGTCCCGGTTCCGGCACTGTGATGCATTCTTTCATCCTTGGGATCCTTGGCAAGTTGCGCAGCTCACAGCCGCCTCCGTTGCCCTCAGGACGGTTGGCCGGGCGGCCGCAGGGGTAGCGTTAAATACATGGGAAAGCTGCTGGATTCGGTGGATACCAAGGCCCTGCGCTTCGCCGTCGGGTTCCCCCTCGTCCTGGCCGCCGCCTTCGTCTACTGCGCGTCGCTGCTGCGCCCGGACCTTCCGGAGCCGCTCGCCATCCAGTGGACGGACGACGGCGGTGCCAACCTCGCGCCCTTCGGCGCCTACGTGGGCGTCGGCGCCGCATTCATTGTGCTCGCGGGCTGGCTGGTCCTGCTGCAGGCCGTCCCGCTGGGCAGGCCGGTGATGATGCGCAGGATCATGATGGGGGCCGGGCTGTTCCTGAGCCTGTTCATTACCTCCGCCCTTGCCGCAGGGCTGATCGGCCAAACCGGGCTGGACGACGCCCGGCAGTCCCACGTGGACATGACAGTCCTCGCCCTCGGCAGCGGCGCGGCCGTGTCGCTGGGCGTCGCCATGGCCATGGTCTACAAGGCCGACCGGCAATGGTCGCCGGACGACGACCGGGCGCTGCAGGCCGCCATCACCAGGGAACTCGATCCCGACCTTGCCCGGGACAGTATCCGGCTCTGGGTCCACGCCAGGAGTTCGGTCTTTGTCATGATCGCCATTGCCTCCCTGTTCCCGGCGGTCCTCATCGCCTTGGCGGTGCCGTGGCTGGGGATCCTGCTGGTGGTCCTGGCCCTCGTCGGGGCCGCGTTCCTCTTCGCCCGGATCCGGGCGGACCGGCGCGGGCTGAAGGTCCTGCTGGCCGGAGTAGTCCCCGTCATGGATGTGCCGGCTGGTGCCATTTCGGATGCCAGCGCCGCGGAAGTGCGGGCCGCGGACTATGGCGGGTGGGGCTACCGGCACCACCGCGGGACCGCCGCCATGCTGGTCAGCAGCGGCCCCGCCGTCGTCGTGAGCAAGACCGACGGCCAGCGCCTGGCCGTCAGCGGCGGCAGCCGGGACTCCGCCGCGCGCCTGGCCGAAGTCCTCACCCGGGTGGCCGCCCGGGCCCGGGGCGGCGGGAATACTCCACCTGCCGCAGGGCTTCCGGAGTCCTGACCGGGGCTGCTCCTAGTATCCTTATCGGTGTTGTTCCGGCCTCCACACGGCGGGCCGCCAGCTCCCACAACCGAACGGACTTTGCACGTGACTTCTTCCCCTGCCTTCCCGCGGGTCCACATCGCCACCGACCACGCAGGCATGGAGCTCAGCGCCCATCTGGTGTCCCACCTGACCGGCAAGGGATACGAGGTGGTGGACCACGGGCCCAAGGTGTACGACGCCCAGGACGACTACCCTTCCTTCTGCATCAACGCTGCCCTCGCCGTGGTCGCAGACCAGCAGGCGGGTGTCCACGCCCTTGGCATCGTGCTGGGCGGTTCGGGCAACGGTGAGCAGATCGCGGCCAACAAGGTCAAGGGCGTCCGCGCAGCCCTCGCGTGGAACCTTTCCACCGCCACACTGGCCCGTGAACACAACGATGCCAACGTGGTGGCTGTTGGCGGACGCCAGCACACGGTGGAAGAAGCCACCGAGCTGATCGAGGCGTTCCTGTCCGAGCCGTTCAGCAATGACGAGCGCCATGTGCGCAGGATCGGCAAGATTGCGGCCTACGAGGCAACCGGCGAGGTCATCGAGTAGTGCCTGAGGGCCATTCCGTCCGCAGGCTCGCGCGCCAGTTCGGCGACGTCTTCGCGGGTGACACGCTTGCCGTTTCCAGCCCCCAGGGCAGGTTCAGCGGGGGAGCGGCGCTGCTGGACGGGCATACCCTGCTCGGTGCCGAGGCGCACGGAAAGCACCTGTTCCTGCATTTCGACAACGCGTTGGTGCTGCACGTCCACCTTGGCCTGTACGGCGCCTGGAGCTTCGGCGGCGACAGCACCTTCACCGGGGCCTCCAGCATTGGTGCGCCGCGGCGCGTCGGCGAGCAGGAGGCCTTCGCTGACGGGGACGACGGCGGGGGCGCGCCTTACGCGGGCCCGCCGGCGCCCGTCGGGGCCGTGCGGGTCCGGCTCGCCGGGAGCCACGGCTGGGCAGATCTTCGGGGGGCCACTACCTGCGAAACCATCACTGCGGCAGAAGCCGGAGCCGTGCTTGCGCGGCTGGGACCTGATCCGCTGCGCAACCTCCGCGGCGACGCGGGCCGCTTTGCTGCCAACGTCCAGGCGCGGAAGACGCCGCTGGCCGCCCTGCTGATGGACCAGAAGGTGATTGCCGGCGTCGGGAACGTCTACCGCGCGGAAGTCCTGTTCCGCCGTCGGCTGGACCCCTGGCTGCCCGGAACGTCACTCCCGGACAGCGACGCCCGGAAGCTGTGGCGCGACATTGTTGCCGTTATGGGCGACGGCGTGGCGGACGGCCGCATCATCACCACGCCACCGAAATACTGGGCCCTCGATGGCACCACCGCGGCCAAGGCCGCCGCAGCCGGGGCGCCGGTGCCGGCCAAAAGCGCCCACTTCCCCGGCCGGGATGACGCCCACTTCGTCTACAAACGGCACGGCCTGCCCTGCAGGGTGTGCCGCACCATCGTGCTCATCGCCGACCTGGCCGGGCGGAACCTCTACTGGTGCCCGTACTGCCAACAGCCGCGGGACTAGCCAATCTCCTTCATGCACGCGGAAACGGGGCACTTCGACACGGACACGCCGCCCGCCGTCGTACATTCTTGCCCTGGCGCTGCCAAAGCGCCCCACGACGGCTCCTGCCTGAACACGAAAAGGCCCCTCCGTGGAGGGGCCTTCTTGTTCTCTATGGAGGGGACGACGGGAATCGAACCCGCGTAATCAGTTTGGAAGACTGAGGCTTTACCATTAAGCTACGTCCCCGAAGGAAGATCCGTTTTTCGCGGAAACTCCGGGCTGGCTGTTCAAGCCGGATACAACTAAACCTAATCCATGGCCTACGTGTCAAATGTGCATTCGCGGCGCGTATCACCGTAGACTTGCCTGTGCACTTACGGGGTGTAGCTCAGCTTGGCTAGAGCGCCTGCTTTGGGAGCAGGAAGTCGCAGGTTCAAATCCTGTCACCCCGACTCTGCGTGACCAGGTCCGGTAGGCCTGGAGATCCATTGCGTTAGCAGAAACCAATCCCACAACCCAGGAGTACTTAGACCGTGAAGAGCGCTGTCGAGAACCTCACCCCCACGCGGGTCAAGCTCAATGTTGAGGTCCCCTTTGAGGAACTGAAGCCCAGCATCGACTCGGCCTACAAGACTGTTGCGTCGCAGATCCAGGTTCCCGGCTTCCGCAAGGGCAAGGTTCCTGCCAAGCTCATCGACCAGCGCGTCGGCCGCGGCTACGTCCTGGAGACGGCCATCAATGACGGCCTCAACGGCTGGTACCAGGCCGCCGTGCAGGAGTCGGGCATCCGCCCCCTCAGCCGCCCCGAGGTTGAGATCACCGAGGTTCCCGATCCCTCCGCGACCGACGGCGGCCTGAAGTTCGCCGCTGAGGTTGACGTCCGTCCCGAGATCGAGCTCCCGGACTACGCCGGCATCGAGGTCCAGGTTGCGGCTGCGGAATCCTCCGAAGCCGACGTGGACAAGGCCCTGGACGAACTGCGCGGCCGCTTCGGCACGCTGAAGTCCGTGGACCGTCCGGCAGCCGACGGTGACTTCCTCACCATCGATATCACCGCCACGATCGACGGCGAGGAAGTGGACTCCGCTGCCGGCCTGTCCTACCAGGTTGGCGCCGGCACCATGCTTGAAGGCATGGACGAGGCCGTGACCGGCCTCAGCGCCGACGAGGACGCCATCTTCGACACCACCCTGGTTGGCGGCGACCACGCCGGCGAAGCCGCCCAGGTCAAGGTTGTGGTGAAGGCCGTCAAGGAGCGCGAACTGCCCGAGGCGAACGATGACTTCGCCCAGCTCGCCTCCGAATTCGACACCCTCGCCGAACTCCGCGAGGACCTGGCCAAGCAGGCCGCCGACTCCAAGATCGTGGAGCAGGGCGTTGAGGCCCGCGACAAGGTCCTGGACAAGCTGGTTGAAATGGTTGAGGTTCCCGTTCCGGACTCGGTGGTCGAAGAGCAGCTCGAAGCCCACTTCCAGGAGGGCAACGGCCACGGAGACGGCGAGCACGACACCGAGGAGCACCGCGAAGAGGTCCGCGCCAACACGGCCCGCGCCTTCCAGAACGAGATCATCCTTGACGCCATCGCCGAAAAGGAAGAAGTCAACGTCAGCCAGAACGAGCTGATCGACTACATCGTCACCACCGCCAGCCAGTACGGCATGGACCCCAACCAGTTCGCCCAGATCATCGACCAGAGCGGCCAGGTCCCCATGATGGTTTCTGAGGTCCGCCGCCGCAAGGCACTGGCTGTTGTCCTGGGCCAGGCCACGGTGACCGACACCGAGGGAAACGCTGTTGACCTCAGCGACTTCGTCCGCCCCGGCGGCGAGGAAGCCCCCGCTGCAGAGGCAGCCGACGCTGACGCGACCGAAGCCCCCGAGGCCGAGGTTGTCGAGGCTGAGGACGCCACGGCAGAGGCCAAGGCCTAGTCCTTAACACCCGCAGTGGCGGCCCCCGGATCCTTCCGATCCGGGGGCCGTTCGCGTTGGACCAGAAACCGCACGGTGGGGATTCGGCGATCGTGCGCCGTCAGCGAACAGCCGTCGGTGCGCGAACAAAACGCCGGGGAAACCGGTTAGTGTCCAAGTAGTGATTTTCAGTGATGTCACCGTCACCAGTGAGAGGTAAGTAAACATGTCACAGCACTCAGAGGCCCCCCGGATGGCGACCGTCGATCCTGCAGCCCAGGACAACTACATTTACAACCGCCTTCTCAAGGAGCGGATCATCTGGCTGGGCTCGGAGGTGCGTGATGACAACGCCAACGCGATCTGCTCGCAGCTGCTCCTGCTTTCGGCCGAGAACCCGGAAAAGGACATCTACCTCTACATCAACTCGCCCGGCGGATCCGTCACCGCGGGCATGGCCATCTATGACACCATGCAGTTCATTCCCAACGACGTCGTAACCGTCGCCACCGGCCTGGCCGCTTCCATGGGCCAGTTCCTGCTTTCTTCGGGCACCAAGGGCAAGCGGTACGCCACGCCCAACGCCCGCGTCCTGATGCACCAGCCCTCCGGCGGCATCGGCGGCACGGCCTCGGACATCAAGATCCAGGCCGAGCTCATCCTGCACATGAAGAAGGTCATGGCGGAACTGACGGCGGAACAGACCGGCCAGTCTGTTGAGACCATCCTCAAGGACAACGACCGCGACAAGTGGTTCACCGCTACAGAGGCCCTCGAATACGGCTTCTTCGACAAGATTGCCGCACACGCCGGCTCTGTGTCCGGCGGCGGCGGAACGTCCAACGGATCGTCCGGCGACTCAGCCTCCCAGAACTAACCGGCAACCAGAACACTTCGATCAGGAGCAAAGACAATGAACTACAACTTCGGGTGGTCCGCCGGCAATCTTCCGTCCAGCCGCTACGTCCTGCCGCAGTTCGAGGAGCGCACGCCCTACGGCTTCAAGCGCCAGGACCCGTACACCAAGCTGTTCGAGGACCGCATCATCTTCCTCGGAGTGCAGGTTGACGACGCCTCGGCCGACGACATCATGGCCCAGCTGCTGGTCCTTGAGTCCACCGACCCGGACCGCGACATCACCCTCTACATCAACTCCCCGGGCGGGTCGTTCACGGCCATGACGGCGATCTACGACACCATGCAGTACATCCGTCCCGAAATCCAGACCGTCTGCCTGGGCCAGGCCGCCAGCGCCGCTGCTGTCCTGCTGGCCGCCGGTACTCCGGGCAAGCGCCTGGCACTGCCCAACGCCCGCGTCCTGATCCACCAGCCGGCATTGTCCGGCGGCCAGGGCGGCCAGGCCTCCGACCTGGAGATCCAGGCGGCCGAGGTCATGCGCATGCGGTCCTGGCTCGAGGACACGCTGGCCCATCACTCCGGCCGCACGTCGGAGCAGGTCAACAACGATATTGAGCGCGACAAGATCCTTACCGCCGAAGAGGCACAGGCCTACGGCCTGATCGACCAGGTGCTTGATTCACGCAAGATCAAGCCCCAGGCAATCACGAGGTAGCAGTACCCAAAGCCGGTGCGGCCCAGTTCATTTGGCCGCACCGGCCTTTTCTTTCCACCCTTGAGGGCGAATGTGACCTAGAGTGGATGTTGTCACAAACCGGCTCACTGGGGCCGGTCAACGATTTCAGCAACGGTGCAGGGCTGCCTGGCAGCAGGATACTAAGGGGTTCACATATGGCTCGGATTGGCGAGAGCACGGATCTGCTGAAGTGCTCTTTCTGTGGAAAGAGCCAGAAGCAGGTGCGCAAGCTCATTGCCGGGCCCGGTGTCTACATCTGTGATGAGTGCATCGAGTTGTGCAACGAAATCATCGAAGAGGAGCTCGCGGAGGTCGCAGACCTCGGCAGCTTTGAACTGCCCAAGCCGCGTGAGATCTTCGACTTCCTGCAGGAATACGTCATCGGGCAGGAGCCCGCTAAACGCTCCCTCGCCGTCGCGGTCTATAACCACTACAAGCGGATCCAGGCGGGCCACGCACCCAAGTCCGGGAGCCTGGGGGACGGCGCGCACCACGACGACGTCGAAATCGCCAAGTCGAACATCCTCCTTATCGGCCCCACCGGCTGCGGCAAGACCTACCTGGCACAGACACTTGCCCGGCGCCTGAACGTGCCGTTCGCCGTCGCGGACGCCACCGCCCTGACCGAGGCCGGCTATGTGGGCGAGGACGTGGAGAACATCCTCCTCAAACTCATCCAGGCCGCTGACTATGACGTCAAGAAGGCCGAACAGGGCATCATCTATATCGATGAGATCGACAAGATCTCCCGCAAGAGCGAGAACCCCTCCATCACCCGTGACGTTTCCGGCGAAGGAGTGCAGCAGGCGCTCCTGAAAATCCTGGAGGGCACCGTTGCCTCCGTCCCGCCCCAGGGCGGACGAAAGCACCCGCACCAGGAATTCATTCAGATCGACACCACGAACGTACTGTTCATCGTGGCCGGGGCTTTCGCAGGCCTCGAAGAGATCATCGGCTCCCGCTCCGGCCGCAAGGGCATCGGCTTCGGCGCGCCACTGAACGAGGCCAGCAAGAAGATAGACTCCTACGGCGAAGTCATGCCTGAGGATTTGCTGAAATTCGGCCTGATCCCGGAATTCATTGGCCGCCTCCCGGTGATCACCACGGTGTCCAACCTGGACCGGGACGCCCTGATCCAGATCCTCTCCACGCCCAGGAACGCGCTGGTGAAGCAGTACCAGAAGATGTTCCAGATCGACGGCGTGGAGCTGGTGTTCGACGACACCGCGCTGGAAGCCATCGCCGACCAGGCCCTGGAGCGCGGCACCGGCGCCCGTGGCCTCCGCGCCATCCTGGAGGAAGTGCTGCTTCCCGTCATGTTCGATCTGCCCAGCCGCGAGGACGTGGCCAGCGTGGTGATCACTGAGGACGTGGTCCTGCGCGGGGCCGAACCTACCATGATTCCGCACGTGGCCAAGCGCCGTAAGTCTGCCTGACCGAGAGGACCTTCGTGACTGCACCTGTAAAGAACAAAGCCGACTTCTGGTTCGATCCCCTCTGCCCGTTCGCCTGGGTCACCTCCCGCTGGATTGGTGAGGTGGAAGCCGTCCGCGATATCGAGACGGAGTGGCACGTCATGAGCCTCGCCGTCCTGAATGAGGGACGCGACCTGGAGCCCGCCTACCGGGAGTCCATGGACAACGCCTGGGGCATGGTCCGCGTGATCATCGCCGCCAGGGAAGAGCATGGCCCGCAGGTCATCAAGCCGCTTTACGACGCCATGGGCACGCTGATCCATAACCAGGGCGAAAAGGACCGCACACAGGTCATCACCAAGGCCCTGGCTGAGTGCGGCCTGCCCGCCTCCCTGGCCGATGCCGCCACCACCGATGCCTATGACCGGCAGCTGCGGGCCAGCCACGATGAAGGCATCTCGCTCGTGGGCCAGGACGTAGGCACGCCAGTGGTCGCGTTCAACGGAACCGCGTTCTTCGGGCCCGTGCTGACCCGCATTCCCCGCGGCGAGGAAGCCGGCAGGATCTGGGACGCCACCACGGCCATCGCCGCGTACCCGCACTTCTTCGAGCTGAAGCGCAGCCGCACGGAGAGCCCTGAATTCGACTGATCACCTACCCGCCGCTTGGCGGGTGAGTCCACAAGGGCCCCGGAAGAACTACCAGCGTGTAGTTCCTCCGGGGCCCTTGTGCATGCCATGGGGCAGGAGAACAATGGTTCTTACCCACTTCGAAAGAAGCGGGACGCAGGAACCAAAGATCCAGTGATATGTAATTTGACGCAGCCATCGGCAAAGTTGAATGCAAGCTACCAGTGACGGTGTAGCAAGACCTGGAGTTCAGAGGATCTTGCCAGACCATCGAGATAACGTCACAAGATGGCCGAAAGTCGAAGCCCCACCAACGGCAAAACGCTGATGGGGCTTCCCCTTTGCCCGGAAATGGGACTTGGCTGAATCCGTACGGCTGTCAGGCCTTGGCGGGTTCGTCGCTCGGAGCGAGGGCGACATCGGTCACCGACAGGTCCCCGTCACCCACCACCAGCGTGATCTCGCGCGCGTTGGACGCCGCCTTCAAGTCAGCCAGCCCTGCCTGCAGCTGCGCTGTCAGTGCCTCCGGGGCCGTGATGGTTGCGGACAGAACCTCCGTGCGCTGCTTGACCTTCGCCTCGGACTTGGCCTTGCGGACACCGCTGAGGGCCACGCCCACGGTTGCCAGCATGGTGGTGTCCCCGCCCGGGATCTCCAGCGCAGCCGGCCAAGCGGCCCGGTGCACCGACCCGTTGCGCCACCAGCTCCAGACTTCCTCGGTGGCGAACGGCAGGAACGGCGCAAAGAGCCGCAGCAGGGTGTCCAGGGTGGTGGCCAGGGCAGCCAGCACGGATGCCTGTTCGGCTTCGCCGGCCGCTCCGTAGGCGCGGTCCTTGATCAGCTCCACGTAGTCGTCCGTGAACTGCCAGAAGAACGTCTCCGTAAGCTGCAGGGCACGGGCGTAGTCGTAGTTGTCGAACGCCTTGGTGGACTGGGCCACGACGTCGGCGAGCTGGGCCAGCAGCGCCCGGTCCAAGGAGTTGGTGAGGGCGGAGAGGTCGCCGCCGAGCACCGAGTTCTCGGTGGCGCCCAGGTTCAGCACGAACTTGGAGGCATTGAGCAGCTTGATGGCCAGGCGGCGGCCGATCTTCATCTGCGCGATCTCGTAGGCGGTGTCGGCGCCGAGGCGTGCCGAAGCGGCCCAGTAGCGGACCGCGTCCGAACCGTACTCGTTCAGCACATCGGTGGGGACCACCACGTTGCCCTTGGACTTGGACATCTTCTTCCGGTCCGGGTCCAGAATCCAGCCTGAGATGGCCGCGTGCTTCCACGGGGCGCAGTCCTGCAGGGCGTCGGCGCGCACCACCGAGGAGAAGAGCCAGGTCCGGATGATGTCGTGGCCCTGGGGGCGGAGGTCGAACGGGTAGACCTTGGCGAAGAGGTCCTCGTCACGGCTCCATCCGCCCACGATCTGCGGGGTCAGCGAGGAAGTGGCCCAGGTGTCCAGGACGTCGGCGTCACCAGTGAAGCCGTTGGGCTGGTCGCGCCGTGCCTCCTCGAATCCGGGGGCAGCGTCCGCTGCGGGATCCACGGGCAGCATCGCGTCGGAGGGCAGGATGGGATTGTCGTAGTCCGGGTTGCCCTCCGCGTCGAGCGGGTACCAGACGGGAATGGGCACGCCGAAGAACCGCTGGCGGGAGACCAGCCAGTCACCGTTCAGGCCGGCGATCCAGTTTTCGTAGCGGGAGCGCATGAAGGTCGGGTGGAAGTCGATCTCCTTGCCCCGGCCGATCAGGCGTTCGCGGCGGTCCTCGTCGCGGCCGCCGTTGCGGATGTACCACTGGCGGGAGGTGACCACTTCCAGGGGCTTGTCGCCCTTCTCGAAGAAGTTTACCGGGTGGGTGATCTTCTTGGGCTCCCCGTCCAGCAGGTCGGCTTCCTTGAGCAGTTCCACCACGGCTTCCTTGGCGGAGAAGGCAGTCTTGCCTGCGATCGCGGCGTACGCTTCCTTGCCGGCGTCGCTGGTGATCCATTCCGGGGTCTCGCCGATGATGCGGCCGTCGCGGCCCATGATGGCGCGGGTGGGAAGCTGGAGTTCACGCCACCAGGTGACGTCGGTCAGGTCGCCGAAGGTGCAGACCATGGCGATGCCGGAGCCCTTGTCAGCCTTGGCCAGCGGGTGCGCTTTGACCTCGAGCTTGACGTCGAACAGCGGGGACTTCACGGTCTTGCCGAACAACGGCTGGTACCGCTCGTCGTCGGGGTTTGCCACCAGCGCGGCGCATGCGGCCAGCAGTTCGGGGCGCGTGGTCTCGATGAAGACCTTGTCCCCGTCTTCTGTGAAGAAGGGGTACCGGTAGTAGGCGCCGGGAACCTCGCGGTCCTCGAGCTCAGCCTGCGCCACCGCGGTGCGGAACGTGACGTCCCACAGCGTGGGCGCCTCGGCCATGTAGGCGTCGCCGGCGGCCAGGTTGGCCAGGAAGGCGCGCTGGGATACAGCGCGGGAGGTGTCGTCGATGGTGCGGTAGGTCAGGTCCCAGTCGACGGACAGGCCCAGGGTCTGGAACAGGTTTTCGAAGACCTTCTCGTCCTCAACAGCCAGTTCCTCGCAGAGCTCGATGAAGTTTTGGCGTGAGACGACGTCGAAATCGCGCTGGTTCTTTGCCGGCTGGGCGGGCGGCCGGTAATCGGCGTTGTAGGGAATGGCGGGATCGCAGCGGACGCCGTAGTAGTTCTGGACGCGGCGTTCGGTGGGAAGGCCGTTGTCGTCCCAGCCCATGGGGTAGAAGACGTTCTTGCCGGTCATGCGCATGTAGCGCGCCTGGACGTCCGTCTGGGTGAAGGAGAACATGTGGCCTACATGCAGGGATCCCGACGCGGTGGGCGGGGGAGTGTCGATCGAGTAGACCTGCTCCCGCGTGGTGTCGGGGTTGAACTTGTAGGTTCCCTCGGCCAGCCAGCGCTGGGTGAGCGCTGTTTCGAGGCCTTCGAGGGCCGGCTTGTCCGGAACGTTGATGGGGGCGGTGGTGGGCGTGTCTGTACCCTGCGTGTCTTCAGCCATTAGGCAATTCTTTCATGCCTGCTTCCATCCCACCCAACCCGTGCCGCCCCGCCGGATGTGAAGGCGGGTAGCATGCGGCGTATGGTCCAACGGCACCGCACTTTTGGCATCAAGCGCATCTACGATCCACCGGCGGACGACGACGGCTGCCGGGTGCTGGTGGACTGGCTCTGGCCGCGGGGGATGCCCAGGGAGGACGCGGCCATCGACCTCTGGCTCAAGGACGTGGCCCCGTCCGCAGGGCTGCGCAAGGACTTCAACCACCGCCCCGGGCGGTTCGCCGATTTCAGCGAACGCTACCGGTTGGAACTGGATTCAAATCCCGCGGTGGAGACGCTGCTGGAGCTGGCCGCCGGGCACCCCAGGGTCACCCTGCTCTACGCCGCCCGCAACACCGAAGCGAACCATGCCCTCGTCCTGCTCGATTACCTCCGGGGACGTCCTGCCGGCTGATCCCGTTAGGGTGGTGCCATGACGAAGGACTTGCAGAAAAAGGCAGCACTTGTGACCGGCGCGAGCAGCGGAATTGGTGAAGCAGCAGTACGTGCGCTGCGCGCCGACGGATGGACGGTCTTCGCCGTGGCGCGCCGCGCCGAACGCCTCGCGTCCCTCGAAAGCGAAACGGGCGCCGTCGCGCTTCCAGCTGACATTGCAGAGGACGACGACGTGTCCCGGCTCCTGGCGCGGGTCACCGAAGCCGGCGGCATCGACACGCTGATCAACATCGCCGGTGGCGCCCGCGGCGCCGACAGGATTGGTGACGCCAGTACGGCTGACTGGGAATGGATGTACCAGGTCAATGTCCTGGGCACCATGAAGCTCACCCGCGCCTTCCTGCCCATGCTGCGCGCCACCGGCGAAGGAACAGTCCTGAACCTCACGTCCACCGCCGGGCTGGATGCCTACGAGGGCGGCGGCGGCTACAACGCCGCGAAGTTCGCCCAGCACGCCATGACCAACGCGCTCCGGCTTGAAGAGGTGGAGAACAATGTCCGCGTCATCGAGGTGGCGCCGGGCCTGGTGCAGACCGAGGAATTCGCGCTGAACCGCTTGGGCGACGCGCAGGCGGCGGACAAGGTCTACCAGGGCGTTGAGAAGCCGCTGACCGCAGAGGACGTTGCCGACGTTGTCCGCTACGCCGTCACGGTTCCGCACCACGTCAACCTGGACCAGATCGTCATCCGGCCGGTGGCGCAGGCCGCCAACCACAAGCTGATCAGGAAAGGTTAAGCCGCCAAGGACGTGCTAGGGGACCCGTACGTTAAGCGTGGCCGCCACTGCGGCATGGTCCGTCCCGGCAATCCGGTGGACCGAGTAGCCGGAAGCGCTGATGTCCGGGCTGGTCACCAGATGGTCCAGCGCGATGCCCGGCAGGCGGTAGCCGCGCATCGGCCAGGTAGGCACCAGCCTGCGGCCAGCGGCAGCCGCAACGTCCACCAAGGGCCGGGTGCCGCCCTGTCCTGACAGCAGCCTGCGGAATTCCCGATGGTCATAGGTGGCGTTGAAGTCGCCCGCCATCAAGACGGGACCAGATCCGTTATCTGCCCTGGCCACTGCGGCCAGGTCGCTGCGCCATTGATCGAGGCCGTCCCCCACCGGGGCCAGGGCATGGACGGCCATCACCCGCAGGCTGGTGCCGTTGGCGTCGCCGAGGTCGAGGCGCGCCACCGGCATGGCGAACCGGGTGTACGGGAGTACTCCGCTGGCTGTCAGCTTGTATGAGGAGTAGATGGCGGAGCCGCCGGCGCGCTCCCTGGCATGGGCAACGCGGTGGGGGAGCAGTCCGTCCAGTCCCGCCGCCGTGAGTTTTCGAGCGAGGTCAGGCGTGTACTCCTCAACCGCCAGCAGGTCCACCTGCAGGTGACGCACCAGCGCCACGATGTCGCCTGCGTCCGCGCCGCCCAACTCAGCGTTGACGCTCATGGCAACCAGGGAGGCGGACGTTCCGGCGGCCTCGGCGGCAGGTTCGCGGATGTCCAGCGGGAAAAGCCAGAAGACCTGGCAGCCCGCCAGGACTGCGGCCAGGACCTGCTGCCATCGGCTCCGCCCCGCGAAGGCCAGGAACAGGGCAGCGGCGGCGGGCACCGCGAGCCACGGCGTGAAGGCCACCAGCTGGACACCCAGCACAGGCCAGTCGCCAGGGACCGCCCGGACCGTTGACACCGCTGCCACCGGCAGGGCAAGAGGAATGAACAGCCACCTGCACACTGTCGCTGCAGGCCGCCGGCCGGGGGGACGTCCGGAAGCTGTCATGACGCGAGTCTAGGCAATGCGGCCCCGCGGCGTCAGCCCGGGACTGGCCCGGTCCGCTGAGGACGTCCAGCACGCCTGGAATGGCACTGGACCCTGCGGCGATAGTAGACTCTGGAGTGGCTATGACCCGGCAATCACCGGTGAGCTTCCGGAAGAACGCGCGGCCGCGCCTTGCAGGGCGGTGGGCGTCAGTAGAACCGGACGGGTAAGCCCGTCACAGCAGTAATGAGAGGCCGGAGCCTGCGGCCGTTCCCCAGGGAACACGCAGCGCCGGTAAGTGAGGTGGTACCGCGGTCAAGTGCAGTCTTCGGACGGCACGGCAGCCGTCCTCGCATCCTGAACGGAACGTCCGGCCCTGCCGGGAGTTCACCCACGCTCAACCCAGGATGTCGAAAATGACGTTTTACCCCAAGGCCTCAGCCTCCAGCACCTCTTCCAACGGCAGCAGCGCCGGTGTTACCGCCTCCGTGAAGTTTCCGGAGATCGAAGAGCGCATCCTGAAGTACTGGGACCAGGACGGCACCTTCCAGGCCAGCATCGACCAGCGCAGCGCCGACGTCCCCGGCGGTGAGCCCGGCAGCAACGAATTCGTGTTCTACGATGGACCTCCCTTCGCCAACGGCCTGCCGCACTACGGCCACCTGCTCACCGGCTACGCCAAGGACCTGGTGGGCCGCTACCAGACGCAGCGCGGCAAGCGGGTGGAACGCCGCTTTGGCTGGGACACCCACGGCCTGCCTGCCGAGCTGGAGGCCATGAAGCAGCTGGGCATGACGGACAAGACCCAGATCGAGGCCATGGGCATCGACAAGTTCAACGACGCCTGCCGCGCCTCGGTGATGAAGTACGCCGATGAGTGGCGCAGCTACGTCACCAGGCAGGCCCGCTGGGTGGACTTCGACAACGACTACAAGACACTGAACGTCGAGTACATGGAGTCGGTCCTCTGGGCATTCAAGCAGCTGCACGACAAGGGCCTGACGTACAACGGCTACCGGGTGCTGCCGTACTGCTGGAAGGACGAGACGCCGCTGTCCAACCATGAGCTGCGCATGGACGACGACGTCTACAAGAACCGCCAGGACCAGACCGTCACCGTCACGTTCCCCATCCTTGCCGGGGACTCGGAACTGTCCAAGGAGCTTGCCGGCGTGCAGGCGCTGGCCTGGACCACCACCCCCTGGACGCTGCCCACCAACGCCGCGCTCGCCGTCGGGCCCTCCATCACCTATGCCGTGCTGCCGGCCGGCCCCAACGGCATCAAGGCCGCCTCTGCGGACGCCCCGGTCACGGGCAGTTTCCTGCTCGCGGCGGACCTCCTGGGTGCCTATGCGAAGGACCTCGGATACGGGAGCTTCGAAGACGCGGAAGCCGCGGTGGTGTCCACCCACACCGGCGCCGAACTGGAAGGGCTTGAGTACCAGCGGCTCTGGGACGACTTTGCCGACAACGAAAAATACGGCATGGAGAACGCCTGGCGCTTCGTGGTGGCCGACTACGTCACCACCACCGATGGCACCGGCATCGTGCACCAGGCGCCGGCCTACGGCGAAGACGACCAGAAAGTCTGCGAGGAGGCAGGCATCCCTGTGGTGCTCTCCGTAGACGAAGGCGCCAAGTTCCTGCCATTGTTCAAGCACGGCGACCTCCACGACATCGTGGGCCTGCAGGTCTTCGAGGCCAACAAGCCCATCACCCAGGTGCTGCGCGCCCAGGGTCGGCTGGTCCGGCAGGCCAGCTACGAGCACAGCTACCCGCACTGCTGGCGCTGCCGCAACCCGCTGATCTACCGTGCGGTGTCCTCCTGGTACGTGGAGGTCACCAAGTTCAAGGACCGGATGTCCGAACTGAACCAGGAGATCAACTGGATCCCCGGCAACGTCAAGGACGGCCAGTTCGGCAAATGGCTGGAGAACGCGCGCGACTGGTCCATCAGCCGCAACCGTTTCTGGGGCAGCCCCATCCCGGTGTGGCAGTCAACCGATCCCGAATACCCCCGCACCGACGTTTACGGCTCCCTGGCCGAGATCGAGGCGGACTTCGGGCGGCTCCCGCTGAACAAGGACGGCGAAGTGGACCTCCACCGGCCCTTCATCGACGAACTGACCAGGCCCAACCCGGATGATCCGCGCACCCCCGAAGAGGGCCAGTCCGTCATGCGCCGCGTGGAAGATGTCCTGGACGTGTGGTTCGACTCCGGCTCCATGCCCTACGGCCAGGTGCACTACCCGTTCGAAAACGAGGCCTGGTTCAACACCCACAACCCCGCGGACTTCATCGTGGAGTACATCGGCCAGACCCGCGGCTGGTTCTACATGCTGCACATCCTGTCCACCGCGCTGTTTGACCGGCCCGCCTTCCGCAACGTCATCAGCCACGGCATCGTGCTGGGCTCCGACGGCCAGAAGATGTCCAAGAGCCTGCGCAACTACCCGGACGTCTCAGAGGTCCTGGACCGCGACGGTTCCGACGCCATGCGCTGGTTCCTCATGTCCAGCCCCATCCTCAGGGGCGGCAACCTGATCGTCACCGAGCAGGGCATCCGCGACGGCGTCCGCCAGGTCATCCTGCCGCTCTGGAACGTGTACAGCTTCTTCACCCTGTACACGAACGCCGCGAACGGTGGCGCCGGCTACGACGCCAAGCTCCGCTACGAGGGCTACCGGGACACCCTTGACCAGTACCTGCTGGCCAACACCGGTGACCTGGTCCGCACCATGACGGCGCAGCTGGACACCTATGACATTTCCGGCGCCTGCGACTCCCTGCGCAGCTACCTGGACATGCTCACCAACTGGTACGTCCGCCGCAGCCGCCAGCGGTTCTTTGACGAGGACCAGGACGCCTTCGACGCGCTGTTCACCGCGCTGGAGACCGTGACCCGGGCGGCGGCATCGCTGCTGCCGCTGGTCTCCGAGGAAATCTGGCGCGGCCTGACCGGCGGCCGGTCCGTGCACCTTGCCGACTGGCCGGACGCGGACCTCTTCCCCGCGAACCCGTCCCTGGTGGAAGCCATGGACCGGGTCCAGCAGATCTGCTCCACCGGTTCCTCGCTCCGCAAGGCAGCCAACCTGCGGGTCCGGCTGCCGCTGCAGGAACTGACAGTCGTGGCACCCGGCGCGGACGCCCTGCAGGGGTTTGCCGCCGTCGTCGCCGATGAACTGAACCTCCGTTCCGTCCGCCTGCTGGACGCCGCCACCGCTTCACCGGAGGAGTTCGGGATCCAGCAGAAGCTGGTGGTCAACGCCCGCGCTGCCGGGCCGCGCCTGGGCAAGAACGTCCAGGTTGCCATCAAGGGGGCCAAGTCAGGGGACTGGTCCGTAAACGACGACGGCGTGGTCACCTCCGGGGGGCTCCAGCTGGAGCCCCAGGAGTACACGCTGGAGACAGTGGTGGCCGAGTCCGAGGGGGCCTCGGCAGCTGTCGCCGTGCTGCCCGGCGGCGGGTTCGTCGTCCTGAACACGGAAGTCACCCCCGAACTTGAGGCCGAAGGGCTGGCCCGCGACATGGTCCGGGCCATCCAGCAGGCCCGCAAGGATGCCGGGCTCAACGTCAGCGACCGGATCCGTACCACGGTCACCGCACCGCAGAACGTCGTGGATGCCCTGCTGGCCAACGCCGAACTGGTAAAGGGCGAGACCCTCACCGTGGACCTCACGGCAGAACCGGGCACAATGTCTGAACCCGCCGTCGCGGTTGAAAAAGTGGAGGCCTAGGACATGACTGACGAATTTTCCGTGGAGAGCGTCTACGCCGAACTGCTGGGACGGGCGCCGGAAAACAAGATGGAGCCCCGTCTGGCTCCGCTGTTCCGGGCAATGGACGTGCTGGGTGAGCCCAACAAGGCGTTCCCGATCATCCACGTGACCGGAACCAACGGCAAGACGTCCACGTCCCGGATGATCGAATCGGTGCTCCGCGCCCACGGCCTGAGCACCGGACGCTACACCAGCCCGCACCTGTCCAAGGTCACCGAGCGGATCAGCATTGACGGCCATCCGGTATCCGACGAGACATTCGTCAGGATCTGGGACGAGATCAGGCCCTATCTGCAGATCGTGGATTCCGAGCTCGAAGCCGAGGGGCAGCCGCGCCTGACCTACTTCGAGTGCCTCACCATCCTGGGCTTCGCCATCTTCGCCGACCAGCCAGTCAACGTGGCCATCATCGAGGTGGGCCTGGGCGGGATCACCGACGCGACCAATGTGGGTGATGGGCAGGTATCAGTCGTCACGCCGATCTCGCTGGACCACACCGAGCTCCTGGGGGACACCACCGAGGACATCGCCCACGAAAAGGCAGGCATCATCAAGCCCGGCGGCTACCTCATCAGCGCTGCCCAGCCCCTCGATGCAGCCCAGGTGCTGCTGGAGAAGGCGAAAGAGGTGGGCGTTCCGTTCCGCTTCGAGGGCGTGGAGTTCGGCGTCGAGTCGCGGACGGTGGCTGTTGGCGGGCAGATGGTGACCATCCAGGGCATCGCCGGCCGCTATCCGGACCTCCTGGTGCCGCTGCACGGTGCACACCAGGCGCAAAACGCTGCCGTGGCGGTAGCCGCTTTGGAGGCATTCTTCGGCGGTGAAAAGGAACTCGACCTCGAAGTGCTGCAGGAAGGCTTCGCGAAGGTAACGTCGCCCGGCCGCCTGGAGGTGGTCCGGACCGCGCCCACCATCATCGTGGACGCCGCCCACAACCCCGACGGCATCAAGGCCTCCGCCGCCGCACTGCAGGAAGCATTCACGTTCACCAGGCTGGTTCCGGTGGTCGGCGTCCTCAAGGAGAAGGACGCCGAGGAGATCCTGCGCGAAATCAGGGAATCGCTGGGGGACATGGCGGTGGAGTACTGCTTCACCCAGTCCAACTCTCCGCGGGCGGTTCCGGCTGCGGAGCTCGCCGAGCTGGCGATCGACCTGGGATTCGGTGAGGACAACGTTCACGTCGCCGAAAAGCTGGATGATGCGCTCGAATGGGCCGTGGAACGTGCCGAAGCCAATGACGACCTTTCCGGCGGCGTCCTGGTCACGGGTTCCATCACCCTGGTGGCAGAGGCGCGGATCCTGCTCGGAAAAACGGAGGCGTGACCGTGGCCAGACTGACCAAAGCCCAGCGCGAGTGGCGCCCCGGCATGCCCAAAAAGCGCCGGTCCACCAAGGTGATGTTCGCCTCCACCGTGCTGCTCCTGGAAGCATTCGTCATGTTCTTCGCCACCCTGGTGGTGTTTGGACTACGCCGCGGAGAGTTCCCGCCGGCCCTGATCCTGGGCGTGGGCATCGCCCTCAGCGTGGTCATGATCTTCGCCTGTGCGGTCCTCAACAAGCCCTGGGGGATCGGCCTGGGATGGATCCTGCAACTGGTCCTGATCCTCACCGGCATCTTCGAGCCCGCCATGTTCCTGGTGGGGGCGCTCTTCGCGGTGGCATGGTGGTACGGAATCCGGACCGGCATCCGCCTGGACCGGGAGGCCGCGCAGCGCGCACGCGAACAGGCAGAATGGGAAGCCGCCCATCCGGACGGGGCCGCTGGTCCCGCCCAGCCGCAGTCCCCGTAGCCTGTCCGGGTAATCCCATCCCCTTAGACTTATCCCGAAACCCCACCAACGCATTGGAGCAGTTGTGACTACTGAGCGCACCCTCGTCCTGATCAAGCCCGACGGCGTCGCCCGTAACCTGACCGGCGCCATCCTGGCCCGGATCGAAGCCAAAGGCTACAGCCTTGTTGAACTGAAGAAGGTTGACGCCACCCGCGAACTGCTGGAGCAGCACTACGAGGAGCACGTGGGCAAGCCGTTCTACGAGCCGCTGGTGGAGTTTATGCTGAGCGGACCCGTAGTGGCGGCCATCTTCGAAGGCCACCGCGTCATTGAGGGCTTCCGGTCTCTGGCCGGTACCACGGACCCCACGACGGCGGCCCCGGGCACCATCCGCGGCGACTTCGGCCGGGACTGGGGCCTGAAGGTCCAGCAGAACCTGGTGCACGGCTCCGATTCGACCGACTCCGCCGAGCGCGAGATCAAGATCTGGTTCCAGGGCTGAGCCCACCGAAATGACAGATAAGGCCAATGTTCTTCGCGAACATTGGCCTTATCTGTCATGTGGCGGTGTGGGCTAGAAGCCGGAGGTTCCCGCAAAGACCTGGATGAACGCGAAGAAGATGGTGGCCACGACGGCAACGTACAGCAGTGCCGTGATGATCCAGCCGGAATCACCCAGCACCCGGGCGGCCCCCGCGGGCATGGGAATCACTCCGGCAGTGATGTTCCTGATGGTGGTCCACACGAAGAGCGGAATCATGGCCGCCCAGACGATCATGCAGAACGGGCACAGGATGTGGATGGAATACAGCGCCTGCGACCACAGCCAAACGACGAACGCGAAGCCGAGCGTGACGCCCACCTGCAGCCCCACCCAGTACCAGCGGGCGAAGGCGGCGCCTGACAGCAAGGCCATGCCCACCGTGATGGTGATGGCGAAGGCCACGATGCCAATAAACATGTTGGGGAAACCGAACAGGGAACTCTGCCACGTCTGCATGACCTGGCCACAGGAGATCCAGGGGTTCACGTCGCACACTGTGGTGTGGTTGGGGTCCTTGAGCACCTCGAGCTTTTCCAGGACCAGGGTTCCGGAGGCCAGCCAGCCCACGATTCCGGTAATGACCAGGAGCCAACCGAACGGCCGGTTCCGGGCCATCCGCGGAACGCCTGCGGCAGCAGTGGTCTGCGGATTCGTGGCCCTTTCCTGCTCATGGGCGCTGACGGGGGAGATGCTGGGCATGGGTGTTGCGTCCTTTTCGTCCGGTGCTCCTGTGCCTGATTGTAACGCCGCAGGCTGGAGCCACTACACAGCAACGGGATCAGCATCCCCTGCTTCCGCGGCGATCCGGCCCGGATGTGAGAGAATGAACGTGGCTGGAAGCCGATCCACATTCGGACTCCGGTCCGGTGGTATGTTCCCAAGACCGCCAATGATGGGCAGGGCAGGCTTCGGATTCTTCCGGCACTCCCGCCACTCCATTGGGCGGCACCTGGTTGTGGCACGCAGAACAACGGGTTTTCAGAACATCCGCCGGCTCCCACGGGCTGCCGCACCCCACTGACGGTGCGAACCTGGGAGTATCCACTTGACTTCTGTCAACGCCTGCGGGTTTTGACAATATGTGCCCCAATGGGTGCCGGATGTGGCGGTACGTCAGGGGCAGGAGTGTTGCCACATATGGACAATGATCAGGAACTGGCCGTTAACGAAGATGCAGCGGCTGCCGGGGCTGCCGCTCCCAAGAGGGCTGTACGCACCCGCCGCAAAGCGGCTCCCAAGACCGACGATGCGGTGACGGATGCAGTGGCCACGGCCCCGGAGGCCGCTGTCCCCGAAGCAAGCGGCGACGCGCCGGTGGAGGAAGCGGCCAAGGCGCCGGCGCGGCGCACACGCGCCCGCAGGAAAGCGGACGCAGCAGAACCCCTGCCAGCCTTTGCTGAGGAACCAGAAGCGGTGTCCGCCGATGCTGCGGCCCCCGACACTGTTGCAGTGGAACCGGCCGCAACCGCTGAAAGCCCTGCCGCAGTCCTGGCCACTACCGCCACGGCAGAGGCCGAAACCAGGCCCGTTCGCCGCCGTCGGGTAGCCACCCGCAAGGCTGCGTCCCCCGCCGCCGCGACTGCAGCGGAATCCGGAGCAGCGGACTCCGCGGGTGCAGAATCAGCGGCTCCGGAAGCCGCAGCCCAGGTCGCCGCCCCGGAACAGGGTGCGGTACAGGAAGACGTTGCAGCGCAGGAGCAGGTCGCCGGGCAGGAAGCCGTTGCCGCCGCCAAGCAGACCCAGGAGCCCAGCGCGGCCCCGGACATTGCGGCCCCGGAAGCTGCCGGCACCCACGAGCCTGCCCAGGAAACCCCGGCCGGGGACAAGGGCGAGGCCGCACCTGCCGCGGCTGCCAGCCCCTTTGGTTCCCTCTTCCTGGAACCTGCATCCCCCACGTCCGTGCTCTTCCAGGCACCGGACCTCAGCACCGTGGTCCGTCCCGCAGCCCCCGCCGTCGAGGAGCCTGAAGAGGAAGAAACCGAAGACGGCGACGATGCCTCCGGCCGCCGCCGGCGCCGCAGCCGGGGCCGCAGGGGCCGCAGCCGCATCGGCGACGGTACGGACCAGGACAGCGAGGGCGGCAGCGCCGAAGCTGACGCCGAGGACGAGGCGGACGAGGACAACGCCACGCAGCCGGAGGACGGTGTGACGTCCCGCCGCCGTCGGCGCCGCCGCCGCGGGGACCAGGACCTTGAACTCACCGGCGGCGGGGATGACGATCCGCCCAACACGGTCACGAGGGTCCGTGCGCCCCGTGCCGTCACTGAAGCACCGGTCAGCAACCGCGTCACCAGCGTGAAGGGCTCCACCCGTTTGGAGGCCAAGAAGCAGCGCCGCCGCGAATCCCGCGACACGGGCCGCCGCCGCACGGTGATCACCGAGGCCGAGTTCCTGGCCCGCCGCGAATCCGTTGACCGGCAAATGATCGTCCGCCAGCGCGACGACAGGATCCAGATCGCCGTCCTCGAAGACGGCGTCCTGGCCGAACACTTCGTGTCCAAGACACAACAGGACTCACTCATCGGCAACGTGTACCTGGGCAAGGTCCAGAACGTGCTGCCGTCCATGGAGGCGGCGTTCGTTGACATCGGACGCGGCCGCAACGCCGTGCTGTACGCCGGTGAAGTGAACTGGGAAGCGGTCAACCTTGAGGGCAAGCAGCGCCGGATCGAGAATGCGCTGAAGTCCGGCGACACCGTCCTGGTCCAGGTGACCAAGGATCCCGTGGGCCACAAGGGCGCCCGGCTCACCAGCCAGATCTCCCTTCCGGGCCGCTACCTGGTGTACGTGCCCGGCGGCTCGATGACCGGCATCTCCCGCAAGCTGCCCGACGTCGAACGCAACCGCCTCAAGCGGATCCTCAAGGACCGCCTGCCCGAGCACGCGGGCGTTATTGTCCGCACCGCCGCGGAAGGCGCATCGGAGGAAGAGTTGACGCACGACATCAACCGGCTCCGCGCCCAGTGGGAAGGCATTGAAAGCCAGTCCGCATCCACCAAGATCCTGGCGCCCGAGCTGCTCTACGGCGAACCCGACCTGACCATTAAGGTGGTCCGCGACGTCTTCAACGAGGACTTTTCCAAGCTCATCGTGTCCGGTGAGGAAGCCTGGGACACCATCGAGGCCTACGTCACCTACGTGGCGCCGGACCTGGTGGGACGCCTGGAGAAGTGGACCAAGGACCAGGACATCTTCTCCGCCTGGCGCATCGACGAGCAGATCCACAAGGCCCTTGAGCGCAAGGTCTTCCTGCCCTCCGGCGGCTCCCTGGTGATCGACCGCACCGAGGCCATGACGGTGGTTGACGTCAACACCGGCAAGTTCACCGGCAGCGGCGGCAACCTTGAGGAAACCGTCACCAAGAACAACCTGGAAGCTGCCGAGGAAGTGGTCCGGCAGCTGCGGCTGCGTGACATCGGCGGCATCATCGTGATCGACTTCATCGACATGGTGCTCGAATCCAACCGTGACCTGGTCCTGCGCCGCCTGGTGGAGTGCCTGGGCCGCGACCGGACCAAGCACCAGGTTGCCGAGGTCACGTCGCTGGGCCTGGTCCAGATGACCCGCAAGCGGATGGGTACGGGCCTGCTGGAAGTCTTCGGCGAGCAGTGCGAGGCCTGCGCGGGCCGCGGGGTAGTTACCCATGACGATCCCGTGGAGCACCGGCGTGCCAACATCGTGGCGGCCGAGCACCACGTCCAGCGCACGGACAACCGCCCCGAAGCCCGCGGGGAAGCCCACCGCACCGAGACGCAGCGGCCCGACGCCGGCCAGCCCGGAGTCCGTCCCGAGCGGAAACGGCGGCGCGGACGCGGCGGCCAGCAGCCCGAGGCTGTGCCGGCGCCTGCAGTGCACGTCCACACCGTCCTGCCGGACGCTGCGGATGCTGAGCGGCACGCCAAGGCAGAGGCCACCCGGCTTGCCCTGGCGAATATTGCGGCTGCGGCCCATGCCGCGCACCTGCATGACGATGAGGTGGCAGCAACCCGGCAGGCACCGCAGGCTGAGCCTGCGCCGGCTCCCGCAGAGGAGAAGCACGACGCCGA
This sequence comes from Arthrobacter sp. SAFR-179, assembly GCF_059414945.1. Lineage (NCBI taxonomy): Bacteria > Bacillati > Actinomycetota > Actinomycetes > Micrococcales > Micrococcaceae > Arthrobacter > Arthrobacter sp. SAFR-179. The sequence goes on along the minus strand of NZ_JBPFDM010000002.1, from coordinate 474,149 downwards.
TGCCCCGGCACGTCCCGCAGCTGTCCTGACCTTCGGCGGCGAGGAAGTCCCGCTTCCGTTCGTGGAGCACGCCGAGGAGCAGCATCCCAAGCCCGCCCTCACCCTGGACCGGCTGGCGGAAGCGTTCGCCCACCTGGGCCAGCCGGCTTCGCCCATGGTGGATGCGCCGGTCAAAGCCGCAGAGGACGTAAAGGCAGCCGAACCGGCAGCGCCCCAGCAGCAGGCAGGGGGAGCGGCAACCCGCGCCACCCTGGAAGCGCCGGCGGAAAAGGACTACTCCGACCACACCCTGGAGCAGTCCCGGCAACGCAGGCCGCGGCGGCACCGCGCTGCCAGCCGTGCCCAGGGCGCAGCCAACGAGACCGCTGTCCAGCACCACGAGAACGTGCAGTCGACGGCGGCAGGGCATTCACACGCAGCCAAGGCCCCCGACACCGCCAAGGCGGAAGCCGCCAAGCCGGCAGATGAACCCATCATCCTCGGCGTCGGAGTCCCTGCCTCCGAGCTCTAAGCCAAGACAGGACCAACGCGTCACCAAGGAAGTCCCCGCCATGTGGACCATTCCCCCCGAAATTCGCGGGGGAGTGGACCACAAGGCGGGGACTTCTCGCATCAACAGGAGCTGTCACCTTTCCGCCGCGTAGGCCCCAGCCGCTACGCTGGACAGCGACACGGGGTGCCGCGCATAAGGCCGGCTGAGATCCAGACCCGTTGAACCTGTCCGGCTAGTACCGGCGAAGGGATGTCTCTTGTCTTCGACCCTTTCCATGCCCCTGCCAACCGCGTCCCGCGTTCCTTTCGGGCTTCCCGCGGGCCGTGACGTCCCGCGGGTCCTCTCCATCGCCGGTTCCGATCCGTCCGGGGGAGCCGGAATCCAGGCGGACCTCAAAAGCATTGCCGCGCATGGCGGATACGGCATGGCAGCGATTACTGCCCTCACCGCCCAGAACACCCGCGGCGTGCAGTCCGTCCACGTCCCTCCCGCCGCGTTCCTGGCCCAGCAGCTGGATGCAGTCAGTGATGACATCAGTATCGACGCCGTCAAGATCGGCATGCTGGGCGACGAATCGGTGATCCGCGCCGTCCGCGAGTGGCTCGGAAAAGTCCGGCCCGCCGTCGTTGTCCTTGACCCGGTGATGGTGGCCACCAGCGGGGACCGGCTGCTGCAGGAGTCCGCCGAAGCCGCGCTCCGGGAGCTCCTGCCGCTTGCCCACCTCCTCACCCCCAACCTGCCCGAGCTCGCGCTGCTGCTTGGCACGGAGCCGGCCCAAAACTGGGATGCCGCCCTGGACCAGGGCAGGCGCCTGGCCGATGCCACCGGAGCCACCGTGCTGGTCAAGGGCGGCCACCTGGCAGGCCTGGACTGCCCGGACGCGCTGGTGAACACCGCGGGCCTTCTCGACCAGGAGGTGGTGGAAGTGCGGGCGAAGCGGATTTCAACGCGCAACAGCCACGGCACGGGATGTTCCCTGTCCTCCGCCATGGCAACCGTCCAGGCCCGCCTGGGTGACTGGGAGGCGTCGCTGCGGACCGTTAAGCCCTGGCTGGCCGGCGCGCTCGAGAACTCAGGCCAGCTGGAGGTGGGGCAGGGGAACGGACCCGTGCACCACTTCCACCACGTGCCGCCGGTCCTGGCGGAAGGCAGCTTCGCGGCCCGGCTGTGGGCCGAAGCCCGGCAGGACCTCGACGACATCTATGCGCTGGACTTCATCGGCGGACTGGCCTCGGGCGATCTTCCTGAGAAGGACTTTGCCTATTACCTGGCGCAGGATGCCCTTTACCTGAACGGCTATTCCCGCGTGCTGGCACGTGCCAGTGCCCTCGCCCCCTCGGAGGCCGAGCAGCTGTTCTGGGCACGGTCCGCGCAGCAGTGCCTTGAGGTGGAATCGGAACTTCACCGCTCGTGGCTCAGCACCCGCCCGGCCCCGGACGGGCTAGGCCCCGTCACCAAGTCTTATGTGGACCACCTCACCGCAGCGTCGGCGTCGGGCAGCTACGCGGTCCTCGCCGCCGCCGTCCTGCCCTGCTTCTGGCTCTACGCAGAGGTTGGTGCCACGCTGCACGTCCGGTTCCTTGCCTCCGGGGAACCGGCCGGGCACGCTTACGCGGACTGGCTCCGCACCTATGCAGATGAAGGCTTTGCCGAAGCCACGCGCCAGGCCATTGCCATCGTGGATGCGGCCGGACGGCGGGCTTCCGACCATGAGAAGGCCGCGATGGTGACGGCGTTCAAGCAGTCCTGCCGGCTCGAGGTGGACTTCTTCGACGCGCCGCGCCTGCACTCCTGAACCGGGGCCGGCGGGTGAGCCGGTACTATGGTGGGGCATGGTGCGGACGCCGGACCTGAGCTGTGGTACCTATCACAGCAACCCGCCGGGAACCAGCCTCATTTGCGGCCGAAGACAAAATTAGCGTAATCTAGATCTTCGGTGCTTACGCCAACACTTGGGTTATGACCCCACGGCGTTGAGGCACAGCGAGAAACCAGGCTTTTGATAGTCGGTTCCGCACGCAAATTTAGTTATAAACGTCGAGAGAAGTGAGTTCCCAAGTGGTGTACGCGATTGTCCGCGCAGGCGGCCGCCAAGAGAAGGTTTCCGTTGGAGACTTCGTTACCCTGAACCGCGTCGCCGGTGGAGCCGGCAGCACCATTGAGCTGCCCGCACTGCTCCTGGTTGATGGTGACAAGGTCACCTCCGCCGCCGCCGACCTGGCCAAGGTAACTGTTACGGCTGAAATCCTCCAGGACCTGCGTGGTCCTAAGATTGTCATCCAGAAGTTCAAGAACAAGACCGGCTACAAGAAGCGCCAGGGTCACCGCCAGGAACTGACCAAGGTCAAGATCACCGGCATCAGCTAACCTCCGGTTAGTGTTCAGGCATTTCAACAGATTCCCCAGAATTTAGAGGCAGGCATTTCAGATGGCACATAAAAAGGGCGCGAGCTCCACTCGCAACGGTCGCGATTCCAACGCTCAGTACCTCGGCGTCAAGCGCTTCGGCGGCCAGGTTGTTTCCGCAGGCGAGATCATCGTCCGCCAGCGTGGCACCCACTTCCACCCGGGCGCCGGCGTTGGCCGTGGCGGGGACGACACCCTGTTCGCACTGACCCCGGGCGCCGTTGAATTCGGTACCCGCCGCGGTCGTCGCGTGGTCAACATCGTTGCTGCTGCAGCTGCAGAGTAACAACAAGTTCTGAAGCGGTGGAGCGGGCCTAAGGGTCCGCTCCACTGTTCTTTTAACCGCATTACAATCGATGTGGCGCCCCGCGGTGCCAGGTAAACAGTTTCTGAGGAGATCCACGTGGCCAGCTTTGTAGACCGGGTAGTACTGCATGTATCCGGCGGAACCGGCGGCCACGGTTGCGTCTCCGTCCACCGTGAAAAGTTCAAGCCCCTGGGCGGGCCCGACGGCGGCAACGGCGGCAACGGCGGCGACGTCATCCTTCGCGTTGACCACCAGACCACCACGCTCCTTGACTACCACCACGCACCGCACCGGCACGCCAGCAACGGCGGGCCCGGCATGGGTGACTGGCGCGGCGGCAAGAACGGCGAAACCCTCATCCTGCCCGTCCCGGACGGCACCGTGGTCAAGTCCAAGGACGGCACCGTACTGGCCGACCTCGTGGGTGAGGGCGCGGAGTTTGTGGCAGCTGCCGGTGGCATTGGCGGCCTGGGCAACGCCGCCCTGTCCTCGCAGAAGCGCCGCGCCCCCGGGTTTGCGCTGCTGGGCATCGAAGGCGAATCCAGGGACGTCGTCCTTGAGCTGAAGTCCATCGCCGACATCGCCCTGGTGGGCTTCCCGTCAGCCGGCAAGTCCAGCCTGATCGCCGCGATGTCCGCGGCCCGCCCCAAGATCGCCGACTACCCCTTCACCACCCTGGTCCCCAACCTCGGCGTGGTTCAGGCCGGCGACGTACGGTTCACCATCGCCGACGTTCCCGGCCTCATCGAAGGCGCCAGCGAGGGGCGCGGCCTGGGCCATCACTTCCTGCGGCACGTGGAGCGCTGCGCAGCGCTGGTGCACGTGCTTGACTGCGGCACCCTGGAGTCCGAGCGCGACCCCCTGTCGGACCTCGCCATCATCGAGGGCGAACTGGAAAAGTACGCCGTCGACATGAGCTACGCGGGCCAGGACGGCGAAGTGGTCCCACTGAACCACCGGCCCCGGCTGGTCGCCCTGAACAAGGTGGACCTTCCCGACGGCAAGGACATGGCCGAATTCGTGCGTCCGGAACTGGAATCGCGCGGCTACCGCGTCTTCGAGGTGTCCGCCACCAGCCATGAGGGCCTGCGCCAGCTGGGCTTCGCCATGGCAGAAATCGTCAAGGCCGCCCGCGACGCCGTGGCTGCCGCCCCGCCCAAGGTCCAGCCCGCGGTACTGCGTCCGCGCGCCGTCAACGAAACCGGCTTCAAGATCCGCCGCGAGGAAAAGAACCTGGAGCCGCTGTTCCGCGTCCTGGGCGAAAAGCCAGTGCGCTGGGTCAAGCAGACCGATTTCACCAACGAGGAAGCCATCGGCTACCTGGCAGACCGGCTGGCCAAGCTCGGCGTGGAAACCGAACTGTTCAAGCAGGGCGCCAAGCCCGGCGACACCGTGGTCATCGGCGAGGACGACGGCGTGGTCTTCGACTGGGAGCCCACCATGATGGCAGGTGCCGAACTTCTCGCGTCGCCGCGCGGCACCGATGTCCGGTTCGCCGATATCGGTGACCGCCCCACCCGCAGCCAGAAGCGTGAAGAGCAGCAGGAGCGCCGGGATGCCAAGGCAGCCGCCCGGGCCGAGCTTGAGGCGGAGCGGAAAGCCGGTATCTGGACCGAATCCGTCAGCGGCCGCCGCGCCGCCCACCCCGTGAAGGAGATCGGACTGGAAGCGGACGATGACCTCTAGGGGCATGACCGCGGAACCCGCTGAACGCGCCTCCGACAGGAGCGCCCTGGCCGGTGCCCGCCGGATCGTCGTGAAGGTGGGGTCCTCCTCGCTCACCAGCATCAAGGGCGGCATTTCGGAGGAATCCCTGACCGCCCTGGCAGACGCGCTGGCGGCCAAAAGCAACGCGGGTGCCGAAATCATCCTGGTGTCCTCTGGTGCCATCGCCGCCGGGCTGGCCCCGCTGGGGTTGGCCAAGCGTCCCCGCGACCTTGCCACCCAGCAGGCGGCAGCCAGCGTGGGCCAGGGGCTGCTGATGGCCCGGTACACGCAGGCCTTCGGTGCGCACGGCGTCACAGTCAGCCAGGTCCTGCTCACAGCCGAGGACCTGATGCGCCGCAGCCAGCACACCAACGCCCTCCGCGCCATGGACCGACTGCTGAACCTGGGCGTGGTCCCCGTGGTCAACGAGAACGACACCGTGGCCACCCACGAAATCCGCTTCGGTGACAACGACCGGCTTGCGGCACTGGTGGCGCACCTGGTGCGCGCCGATGCACTGGTGCTGCTGTCCGACGTCGACTCCCTCTATGACGGGCCGCCCGCCCAGGGTGCCAGGCGCATCCCCCTGGTCACCGGCGCGCACGACCTCGAAGGGATTTCCATCGGCAAAGCCGGCAAGGCCGGCGTGGGCACCGGCGGAATGATGACCAAAGTGGAGGCTGCCACCATGGCGGCCGGCTCGGGCATCCATGCCCTGGTGACCTCCACGGCCAACGCCGCCGCGGCCCTGAACGGCGAGGACGTTGGCACGTGGTTCTCCGTCAACGGTTCCCGCAAGCCGGTCCGCCTCCTGTGGCTGGCCCACGTTGCCTCCGTCCAGGGCCGCCTTGTCCTGGACGACGGGGCAGTGCGGGCCGTACGGCACCACCGCACCTCCCTGCTGCCGGCAGGCATCTCCGCCGTGCATGGGGACTTTGAAGCGGGCGACGCCGTGGAGCTGGCGGGAGCCGACGGCACCGTTGTTGCCCGCGGCCTGGTGAACTACTCGTCGGAGGAGTTGCCCCGCATGCTGGGACGTTCCACGCGGGAGCTGGGCGAGGAGATGGGAAGCGGCTACGACCGCGAAGTTGTTCATGTTGACGACCTGGTGCTGGTCTGAGTCCAGGGCTCGCCTAAACTTGGATCATGACTGAAGCCCTGATCCATACTGCTGACACCACCGGAACCACTGCTGCGCAGGCGCAGCCGGGTCCCGCGGCAGAACCGGGATCAGCTGGGGCGCCGCTTTCCGCTGCAGAAGTTGAAGCGGCAGTCCACTCCATCGCTGACCGGTCCCGCCACGCCGCTCGCCGGATGGCCACCGCCAACCGCGCCTGGAAGGACCGTGCCCTCCGTGCCGTCGGAGCCGCCCTGCAGGAGAATGCCCAGGCCATCCTCACGGCCAACGCCATGGACGTGGACAAAGGCAAGGCCAACGGCACTTCCAAGGCGCTCCTGGACCGCCTCACCCTTACCGAAACACGCATTTCCGGGCTGGTGGCCGCCCTTGAAAACCTGGCAAACCTTCCGGACCCCGTGGGCAACGTAGTCCGCGGCCAGACGCTTCCCAATGGGCTCCGCCTTCGCCAGGTCAACGTGCCCATGGGCGTCGTGGCAGCCATCTACGAGGCAAGGCCCAACGTCACGGTGGACATTGCGGGGCTGGCGCTCAAGAGCGGCAACGCCGTCATCCTGCGCGGCGGCAGTGCCGCTGAGGCCACCAACCAAGTGCTGGTGCGGGTGCTCCGCGAAGCCCTCGAATCCGTTGGCCTGCCCGCCGATGCCGTCCAGACCGTGGACCAGTTCGGCCGTGCGGGCGCCAACGTGCTGATGAAGGCCCGTGGCCGGGTGGACGTGCTGATTCCGCGCGGCGGCCGGGACCTGATCCAGACCGTGGTCACCAACTCCGCTGTCCCCGTCATCGAGACAGGGGAGGGGAACGTCCATATCTTCATCGACGAGTCCGCTGATGAAAACATGGCCGTGGAGATCCTGCTCAACGCCAAGACCCAGCGCCCCAGTGTCTGCAACACGGTGGAGACGCTGCTGGTCCACTCGGGCTCAACGGTCCTGCCCTCGGTCGCCGCCGCCCTGCGCGCCGCCGGCGTCCGCCTGCACGTCGACGAACGGATCAGCGCCGCACTTCCCGGGATCGAAACCCAGCCGGCCACGGACGTGGACTGGGGCACCGAATACATGGACCTGGACCTCGCCGTGGCCATGGTGGACAACCTTGATGAAGCGGTCCAGCACATCCGCACCTGGTCCACCGGCCACACCGAAGCCATCCTCACCAACAGCCTTGCCAACGCCGAACGGTTCATCGCGGAGGTGGATTCAGCAGCGGTGATCGTCAACGCTTCCACGCGGTTTACCGACGGCGGGGAACTGGGCCTGGGCGCGGAGGTGGGCATTTCCACGCAGAAGCTGCACGCCCGCGGCCCCATGGGCCTGACCGAGCTCACCACCACCAAGTGGATTGTCCAGGGCGAAGGCCAGGTCCGCGGGTAGCAACGCGGTAACATAGACCAGAACCCGGAAAGCAGCGGTAGGTTCCGCTGCCCATAAAGCCTTGAACATAGGGGAGAAAATGCTGCTCCAGCAGATTGCCACGTCCGTCGCCGCCGCAGGTGAATCAGGCCATGAGGAGCTTGCGCCGCTGTGGGCTGAGCCGTGGGTCTTTGGCGTGTCCATGTTCGCCATCCTGCTGGTCCTGATGTTCATTGCCTGGTCCTACAACAACCTGGGCAACCGGCACGCGGCCACGGACGAGCACGCCGATCCGCACCGCCAGCACCCCAATAAGCACGATCGCGGGCAGGGCCACTAAGATTTCCCACAACCTGCACCGCAATGGTGCCCGGGGACGGCTGCGGCTTGGAGTGATGGGCGGGACATTCGATCCCATCCACCACGGCCACCTTGTCGCAGCCAGCGAAGTCGCGGCGGAGTTCGACCTCGACGAGGTGGTCTTCGTCCCCACCGGGCAGCCATGGCAAAAGTCCCATAAACAGGTCAGCGAGCCCGAGCACCGCTACCTGATGACCGTCATCGCCACGGCGTCCAATCCGCGGTTCACCGTCAGCCGCGTCGATGTTGACCGTCCAGGTCCCACCTACACCATCGACACCCTCCGCGACCTCCGGGCCCAGCGTCCCGACGCTGACCTTTTCTTTATCACCGGCGCGGACGCCCTGGCACAGATTTTGTCCTGGAAGGACATTGACGAACTGTGGTCGCTGGCCCACTTCGTGGGTGTTACCCGCCCCGGCCACGTCCTGGACGGCATGGGCCGGGACGACGTCAGCCTCCTGGAAGTTCCGGCCATGGCCATCTCGTCGACGGACTGCCGGGCCCGCGTGGCAGTGAACCACCCGGTCTGGTACCTGGTCCCCGACGGGGTGGTCCAATACATCGCCAAGTACGGCCTGTACTCGGACCCGCCGCCTGCAAGCGCGGATGAACCAACTTCCGAAGCACGCGAACCAGCCAGTACTGAATGAGTTCACAATGAGTCAGGAACAGTCCCCAATCCGCAGCCGCCGGGAACTCCGGAAGGCCAGGGATGCCCAGCAGGCCACCCTGCCTGCCGCTGGGCTGCGCCCGCCTGCCGCGGACCGGCCGGCCGGCCCGGCATCCGCGCCCGCAGGGCAGGACGTGGCGGCCAACTCCCGCTCCGCAGGCACCGCATCGCCCGAGCGGCCCCCCGCAACAGGCCAGGCTGCCGCAGAACAGACCGCCACCCAGCGTTCCTCCCAGATCCGGGCCCGCGACCGGGCCGCGCTCCGCACCATCAAGGAACTCGAGGAAAAGGAAGGCCAGCTTGCTGCGGGCGGTCCGCCCACCCGGCGACAGTTGCGGCTGCAACAACTCAAAGAGCAGGCGCTGACCGCTGCCAACCCCATAGTTCCCCCCGCTGCCGCCCCGGCAAGTACGGCAACGCCCGCGCGGAATGCCGCTGCACCGGCAAAGACGGACAGCCCTGCGAAAACCGACGGCACGGCGAAGGCAGGCAACACAGCAAAGACGGCAGGCCCGGCAAAGACTGACCGGCCCGCGGCATCGGACGCCGCAGCCGCCGCTGAAAGTCCGGAACCGGCTTCCGGAAGCGTCCCGGAAGGGATGACGGTGGAACAGGCCCTGGAAGCGCGGGCGCTGATTGCCGCGCAGGCCAGGAACCAGATCGCCAAAATGGAGCACATTGCCTCCATGGATCCGGAAGCCGTGGATCCGGAGATCCTGGCGGAGCAGATTGCCCTGGCGGAACGGGCGGCGGTCCTCAACCGCAGGGCCATGGCCCGGCAGAAACTTGCCGAACAGGCCGGCAATCCTGCAGGACCGGTCAGGGAGGCGTCTCCCAAGGATGCCGCTTCAAAGGATGCTGCACCGAAGGACAAACCCGGCCCCTCCACTGCCAACAACCTGGCAATGGTGACGCCCCTCGAGTTCGTCCAGGTGCCCGGCGTCGAACGTCCGGTGATGAAGCCGCCGGCAACGTCGCATGTCCCGGTGACCACCAGGCCCGGCACCAAGGTTCCGGGTCAACGGAAACCGGCTGCCCGTCCCAAGGCGCCCGCGCCTGATTCCGCGGCGGGGCGGTCCCAGGTCATTGCCCGTGCTGAGGCAGCGGCCAAAGCAGCCAGCCGTTCCAAACGGGTGTCCATTCCGGATAACCGCGAAGAGAACCACCCGGAGGATCTCTTCGAGGACCTTCCCCGCGTTCCTGCCCGCTCCGCTTATGGCCTCGACCCCCTGGACGCGGCAACTGCCGGCCTGACCAGGGCCCGCCGGAACCGGATCCTCCAGTTCTGCATCCTCGCGTTCGGGATCCTGGCCCTCGTTGCCGGCATCATCCTGATCGTCAGCGGCATGTCCCGCTGACCCGCACCGGCATCAACACTTAACCAAACAAGGAGTCCCGTGACTGCAACAGAATCGTCCATCGCCATAGCCCGCACGGCCGCAAAAGCCGCTGCCGACAAGATCGCGCAGGACATCGTCGCCATGGATGTGAGCGAGCGACTGGCCCTGGCCGATGTCTTCCTCATCGCGTCCGCACCCAGCGAACGCCAGGTGAACGCCATCGTTGACGGTATTGAGGAAGAACTCGCCAAACAGGACCTGCGTCCGGTGCGGCGCGAGGGCCGCTCCGGCGGCCGGTGGGTCCTGCTGGATTACGCCGACGTTGTCATCCACGTCCAGCATGAGGAGGACCGTGTGTTCTACGCGCTGGAGCGGCTCTGGAAGGACTGCCCCGTGGTGGACCTGCAGCTTGGGGATGACGCATCCGCCAAAGCCGGGGCGATCGCCGACACCGAGTAGGCGCCGCAACCTGACGGTGTGTGGAAAGTGAATATTCCCGATTTGGAATTTTCGGAATTGCTGTTCTAAGATATTTGAGTTGCTTCGGGGGAGACCCTGAAGAAAGCTTCTTGGAGCAGCAACAATCCGGGGCTGTGGCGCAGCTGGTAGCGCACCTGCATGGCATGCAGGGGGTCAGGGGTTCGAGTCCCCTCAGCTCCACCG